>JAEKLF010000288.1 GCA_019509985.1 Burkholderiales bacterium
CGAATCGCGGAGGCGGTGACGTACTTGGTCCAATAGTCCCGGTACTTCAGCGACGGATCGTATTCGGTCTTCGACATGGCACAGTATTCACCGATGATGACGGGGATTCCCTTGTCGGCATAGGTCGATTTCGCCTTGTCGAACTGGGCGTCGACATGCGCCTCGTTGTCCCACGATTCAGTCACCGAGGGATCGGTCGCGATCGAACCCCACTGCCAGACGGTGCTCTTGTCGTTCAGAGTGAAGTTGTACGAATCGTAATAATGGAACTCCATCATCAGCCTGCCGCTGATTGTGTCGGTTGGCACGGGAGCTCCGCACGCTCCAATCGTATTGTTGATATCGGTGTTATAGCCCTGGAATACCAATGTTCGCGAAGCGTTATTGCCGCCGGTCGCACGCACGGCGTCGACGAACACCTGATTGAATCCTTTCTGAACCGAACAATTTTCCGCCGAAGGCACGCCATAGTCGAAATGGATTTCATTGGTGCCGGCGAACAGCAAGTGGTTGTCGTAGTCTTTGAAATTGTTCGCCACTTGCGTCCACAAGTTTTTATATGCGGCGTTGCCGGCAGCCTGGTTCGCTGCCGTCGGCGTGTACCAGTCGCTTTTATGCTGGTTGATGATGACGTAGAGACCCGCGCTACGTGCCATATCAACCACCTGCTTTACTCTGGCGAGCCAGGACGGGGCTATGTTTCCAGAGCTATCAGAATATTGTGCCCATTCAACGGGAATACGTACGCTTTTGAAGCCGGCGGCCGCGACTGCGTTCAGCAATTGCTGGTTTACCGCGGGATTGCCGAACACGGTTTCTTGCGAGGTCGTATGGGGTTTGCCGTAATCATTTAACGACTCAAGCGTATTGCCGATGTTCCAGCCTCTGCCGAGTTCAGCCGTGGCGACAGCCGCTAGCTGAGAGGCCGGTGCTGGTGCCGGCGCCGGTGTTGGTGCCGGTGCCGGTGCTGGCGCGTCGCCACCACCGCCACCACAGCCGGCCACCAGGGTCGCGGTGACGATGGAGAGAGCGGTGAGTTGTTTGCTGTACTTCATGGAGAAGAGGCGTGTGGTTCGTTGACGAGGATGGCCGGCGGCGTTGCTCACGGGGCAGGCCATGGCTCCAGCACCACCACAGCGCCGCCAGCCGCGGCCAGCGACAGGCTCAGCACGTCCTTGCGGGTCACCTTGCGTTCGGTGCGGCGCACCTCGCGCACGACCTCACCGTCCTGCCAGATCGTGGCGCGCCAGTTGCCGGGCGGCAGGAAGTCCAGCGACACCTTTTCCACGCGCGCCTGGTCGCCCGTCATCGCGCCGACGTACCAGGTCTTGCCCTGGCGGCGCGCCAGCACGATGTCCTGCCCCGGCTCGCCGGAGAGGAAGCGGGTCTCGTCCCAGGCCGTCGGCACGCGCTTGATGAAGTCGAAGCCGGGCTCGCCGCGGTAGGAGGTGGGGTCGTCGGAGACCATCTGCAGCGGGCTGTCGTAGACGACGTACATCGCCAACGCCTGGCCGCGCGTGTTCTGCACCAGCGGCATCTCGGCGCGCACCTCGAAGGTCGCCGGTGTCGCGTTGCGGAAGCCCCCGGGCGTGTAGTCCATCGGCCCAGCCAGCATGCGCGTGTACGGCAAGGTCACGTTGTGGCTGGGGGTGGTGCGCGTGGTCATCTTGCTCCACTCGGCACCCAGCACGCCCTCCTGCGTGATGTAGTTGGGATAGGTGCGCTGCAGGCCCGCGGGCACGTAGGCGCCGTGCAGGTCGAGCAGCAGCTTGCGCTTGGCGGTCGCGGCGGCAATGCGCTCGTAGAAGTCCACCACCTGCTGGTCGTCACGGTTCATGAAGTCGACCTTGACGCCCTTGATGCCCCAGCGGACATAGGTGTCCAGCACTTCGTCCATGCGAGCGTCCACATGCACCCAGTGCGCCCACAGCATCAGACCCACGCCCTTGGCTGCGGCGTAGCGCACGAGCCCGGGCATGTCGATGCCATCCGCCGCCCGCGTGATGTCGGTCGCCGCGTTGGCGTCGCAGCAGCCGCCGGAACCCCAGGCCCAATTGGCGTCGATGAGGTAGTAGGGAAAGCCGGATTCGGCGGCGAAGTCGATGAAGCGCTTGTAGGCCGCCATATCGGGCTTCATGCCGACCAGCGGGCCAGACCACCAGTCCCACGCCGCCTTGCCGGGCCTGACCCAACTGAAATCGCCCTGGGGCGGCGGGTTGAGGTTGCCGACCAGTTGAGACGGGATCAGGTCGCCCGCACGGTCGGCCAGCATGACGGCGCGCCAGGCGGTCGTCAGGCCAGCCGTCGAGACGAAGGCCGGGCCGGCGCGGCCCGGCACGCCGGACAGGTGCAGGCGCAGCGCGTCGCCCTCGCGCCGCAGCGATGCGCCGGTATAGCCCTGCAGGTGGGCCTGCGTGATGGCGTAGTGGGTGCGGCCCGAGGGCGTGGCGCAGACCACCGGCACGTCGTAGGCCACGTCGGCCTTGAGTTGCGTGATCTTCAGGCGCTCGAATGCCTGCTCGTGCGAGCCATCGGCGGGCGTGACCAGGCATGAAGGGTCGCCGGCTGGCACGAAGGCCGTGCGTTCGCCGCGCAGCTTCACAGGGCCGGTGTCGTCGAGGCGGTAGCGGAAGGCGACGCCGTCGTCGTAGGCGCGGGCATCGATGAAGAGGCGCCGCCCGCCGCCCGCCTCGCGGAAGGTGAGCGTCGTGCCGCGGTAGTGGTCGCGCGCCGAGGCCGCCTTCGTGGCGACGAGGGGAATGACGCGGTCCTCGGCAACGTCCTGGCGCGACTCCAGCGTCAATGTGCCAAGGGCCTGGCCTTCCAGCTCCAGCCCCAGGGGCGAGGGCGCGATGACGGCTTCGCCGCGGCGGTTGACGCTGAACTGGCTGCCGTCATCGGCAATGCGCAGCGCGACGCGGCCGTCGGGCGAGGTGATGACGGCGTCGGCCGCCTGAGCGCTGGATGCGGCCAGCGCCAGCAGGGCGGTGGCGAGGTGGGTGGTGGTGGTGGAGTTCATCAATGTCTTCATGTTGTTCTTCATGCCACGCCCGCGCCGCGGATCTTCAGCACCACGGCCGTGGCACCAGCGAGGCCTTCGGGTAGCTTGACTTCCAGGCCGCGGCGAGTGCGCTTGAAGGGCAGGCTGTCGCCGGAGCCGACGGCCTCGATGCGGTCGATGGCGCCGGGCGCCACGTTCGAGTCCTGGGCCAGCGTCTGGATGCGCAACACGCCGTCCTTGGGCCAGCCCAGGGCGATGGCGTAGAGGGCACCGCCCTTGGTCGTGAAGCGGATGTCCTCGGCCGTCAGCGGCTTGGAGCTGCCTTCGCTGAACATGCCGCTGCCCACCTTGGTCGGGCCCTCGCCGAAGGTGCGCCAGGGCCGCGTGCCGTAGATGGCTTCGCCGTTGCGGGCCATCCAGGCGGCGATCTCTTCCAGGATCTTGCGCTCGTCCGAATCGATGGTGCCGTCGCCGCGTAGCGGCACCGACAGCAGCAGGTTGCCGTTCTTGGAGACGATGTCGCACAGCCGGTGGATGACCGTGCTGGCCGGCTTGTACTGGTGGTTGTCGAAGATGGAGCGGGCGTAGTGCCAATCGCCCAGGCAGGTGTCGGTCTGCCAGGGCAGGGGCTCGATGCCATCACGGAAGCCTCGCTCCACATCCTCGACAACGCCGGCGCGCCACTCCGGCGGCAGTTGCTTGCCGTTAAGCACGGCCTCCAGCTTGCCGCCGTTCCAGGCCATGCTGGCGTTGTAGTAGTGGGCGGCGATGTCCAGCCCCGCCTGGCCCAACGGCAGCGTCGTGTTGTCCATGTAGACGAGGTCGGGCTTGTAGCTGTCGATCAGGTCACGGCAGCGCAGGAACCACGAGCGCGTGAAAGCGAGGTTCTGAAGCGGCGGTTTCTCGTCCCAGTAGTTGGTGTTCTGTTCCTGCCAGGCTTCGACGCTGCGGATGGTCTTGAACCCGTCGGGCATGACGATGTTGCGGCCGGTGTAGAGGTCCTGCGGGTCCAGGCCTTCCCACCATTTGCCCTTGCCGTCGGCCTTGGTCAGGTTGAAGGCGTCGTAGCGCTGGCCGGCGTAGGGGCCTTCGGGGTCGTAGCCATAGGCCGACTGGTACCAGTGCCAGGCATGCGCGCCGTGGTTGCTGACGCCGAAGCGCAGGCCGCGCGCGCGAGCGGCCTTCTCCCAGGTGCCGACGATGTCCTTCTTCGGCCCCACGCGCATCGTGTTCCAGCCGTGGTACTTCGAGTTGAAGGTGTCCTGGTTGTCGTGGTGGTTGGCGAGTGCGACGAAGTACTTGGCGCCGGCCTTCACGTACAGGTCCATCAGCGCTTCGGGCTCCCAGTTCTCGGCCTTCCAGCGGTTCTGGATCTCCATGAAACCGGACTTCGTCGGGTGGCCGTAGGTCTTGATGTGGTGGTCGTACTGCCAGTTGCCCTGGATGTACATGCGCCGCGCATACCAGTCGCCCATCTCGGGCACGCATTGGGCGCTCCAGTGCGCCCAGATGCCGAACTTGGCGTCGCGGAACCAGTCGGGCGTCTCGTAGCCGTCGACGAGGGAATCCCAGTTCGGCTTGAAGGGCGTGGGCGCGGCTTGCGCGGCCGGCAGGCCCGCGGCGCCCATCGTGGCGGCCGTGGCTTGCAGCAGCGAGCGGCGGGAGAGTTTCTGTGTCATGGCTTGCTTTCAGCGAAGTCGATATTGCTCATGCGAGGCTCGGGCCGCGGACCTTCAACTCGACCGCCGGAGTGCCGCCCAGGCCCTCGGGCAGCTTGACTTCCAGCGCCTGCGGCGTGCGTTTGAAGGGCAGGCTGTCGGTGGACCCCACGGCTTCGACGCGCTCGATCACGCCGGGCGCCAGCGCCGCGTCCTGTGGCAGCGCGGCGCCAGCCATGAAGGTCGCGGTGACGATGCCGAGCGCGGCGAGTTGTTTGCTGTACGTGGTCATGTTGAGAGACGGGATCGGGTTCGTTGCTGTCTTGATGTGGCGGTGCCGATCAGGGGTGGTTTGAGGGTTGCTAACTTCACTTGCGGTCGAAGCGCCAGTAATCGAACTCAAACATCGTCGGCTCGCCTTGACCCCTGAAGATGAGGTAGAGGTCGTGCACGCCCGTGGCGCCCGAGACCGGCACGCTTTGCTGCTGCCACTGATCCCGGCCGCCGGTTCGGGCCACCGTCAGGGTGCCGAGATGCGGTCCGTCGACGCTGTCGAGCCGCAACTCGATCTTGCCGCCGTCCATCTCACTGGCCAGGTTGGCGACGAAGCGTGATGCGCCCTTGCTGCCAAAGTCGACGCCGTTGACCTTGATGTAGCTGAGATCAGTGATGCGCGTGACATACATGCCGACCTTGTCACTGCGCGCGGTCTTGATGCCAGGCGCCCAGTCGAACTGGCGATCCCGATCCCGCTTCAGGCGGGACGTCCAGGCCATGGTCTCGGCCTCCACGCGGTCGTAGGGCGACACCGGTTTGAGCGGAGCGACGCCGACGTTGTCCCACCAGGGGAGCATGTTGATGGTGCCGTCCGCGTTGTAGTCGAACCGGGTCACGGTGACGGAGCGGCGTTCGCGATGGATGGGCGTGTCGGCAAAGTTCAGCCGGTAGTTGAAGCCGAACAGGTAGGACCCGCCCATGTAGTCGACGATGCCCGGGTGGTTGCCGGTCGAGTTGGCGTTGTGGTCCATGATGTCTCCCTTGTAGACCCAGGGTCCGGTGGGCTTGTCGCTCATGGCGTAGCCAATGCCTTCGGAGCAGCAGCTCGACGCGTAGGCCATGTAGTACTTGCCCTGGCGCTTGTAGAACCACGGGCCTTCCTGGTAGTTGCGCGGCTTGCCCTCGGCCTGCTGGATCTCGCCGCTGTAGGAGATCATGTCCGGGTTCAGCTTCACGTAGTACAGGTTCGGGTTGCCCCAGTACATGTAGGCCTGTCCGTCGTCGTCGACGAAGACCGTGGGGTCGAAGTAGCCGATGCCCTTGTCGATCAGCGGCTTGCCCAGGGCATCCTTGAACGGCCCCTCGGGGCTGTCGGCCACGGCGACGGCGATCACGCTCTTGGGCCAGCCCGGTACGCTCACCGACACATAGAGGTAGAACTTGCCGTTGCGCTCGACCACCTGGGCAGCCCAGGCATCGTTGTCCTGCATTGCCCAAGGAAAGGTCGCCAGCGACGCCACGACGCCCTTGTCGGTCCAGTTCGACATGTCGGTCGACGTGTAGAGCCGCCAGTTGCGCATCTTGAAGTCGCGGGCTTCGTCCTCGTCCTGCCCGGTGTAGAGGTAGACAACCCCCTTGTGCACCAACGGTGCCGGATCGGCGGTGAAGCTGGTCTGGACGACGGGGTTCTCGGCCTG
>JAEKLF010000173.1 GCA_019509985.1 Burkholderiales bacterium
TCTGACCCATGGCCATCGTCCTCGGCAAACAAGCCCGCTGGCGCACCGTCGCCGGCCATGCGGTGATGTGGGTCTTCATCGCCATCACCATCTTTCCGTTGCTGGCCGTCGTGTCCATCTCACTGCGACCTGGCAACTTCGCCACCGGCAGCCTGATCCCGACCGAGATCAGCCTGGAGCATTGGAAACTCGCGCTCGGCATTCCGTATCAAGCCGCCGACGGTAGCCTGGTGCAGCCGCCCTTCCCGGTGCTGACCTGGCTGTGGAACTCCATCAAGATCGCCACCGTCTCGGCCTTCCTGATCGTCGCCATCTCGACGACCGCGGCCTACGCCTTCGCGCGCATGAGGTTCCGCTTCGACCGGCCCGTGCTCAACGGCATGCTGCTGCTGCAGATGTTCCCGCCGGTGCTGGCGCTGGTGGCCATCTACGCCATCTTCGAGACCATCGGCACCTACGTGCCGGCCCTGGGCATCGAGACCCACGCCGGCCTGGTGCTGGCCTACCTCGGCGGCATCGCCACGCACGTGTGGACCATCAAGGGCTACTTCGAGACCATCCCCGTCGAGATCGAGGAGAACGCCAAGGTCGACGGCGCCACGCACTGGCAGGCCTTCTCCCGCGTGCTGCTGCCCATGGCCGTGCCCATCCTGATGGTGGTCTTCGTGCTGGCCTTCATCGGCACCATCATCGAGTACCCGGTGGCCAGCATCCTGCTGCGCGAGGAGGGCAACCTCACGCTCGCGGTGGGCTCCAAATACTTCCTGCACGACCAGCGCTTCCTGTGGGGCGACTTCGCAGCTGCGGCCGTGCTGTCGGGCCTGCCGATCACGCTGGTCTTCCTGCTCGCCCAGCGCTGGATCGTCTCCGGCCTAACGGCGGGCGGCGTCAAAGGCTGAGGTTGCCATGCTGAAGACATTCGCGCTGTGCACGGCGCTGCTTTCGTTCGCCCCCATGAGCCAGGCCGCCGACTGCATCAAGCCGCCGCTGGGCGACGCCACGCTCTACCTGCGCGGCAGCCTGAACAACTGGGCCGCGCAGGACGAGCAGGCCTTCAAGTTCAGCTGCGACGCCTATTACTTGAACGTCGAAGTCCAGGGCACGCAGGAGTTCAAGATCGCCGACGAGGATTGGACGCCCGCACTGACCATTGGCGCCGACGCCAAGGGTCAGCCCGCCCGCGGCCCCGCCGCCGTCGGCAACCTGAAGCGGGATTTCACCGGCGCCCACACGTTGCGCCTGGCCTTCGACACTGCCGGCCAACCCAGTTTGAAAGTCGGCCCCAAGACCTTCGTCGACCCCGGCACCGCACCCATCAAGGACGCCGCGGCGCTGACCACCCACTTCGACTCGCGCGACACCGGATTCAAGGCTCCCTTCGGTGCGCAGCCCAAGGGCACCGAATTCACCTTTCGCATCGGCAACGACGTGCCCGGCCTGAAGCGGGCAACCCTCGTCATCGAGCGCCGCCGGATGAGCGGCAACCAGGAACAGCTCGACTACCAGCCGTTGAAGCGCATCGCCATGACGCCCGAGCCGCACGGCCTTGGCACCGGCTTCGCCGCGCACTACCGCTTCGCCGACATCGGCGTCTACGGCTATTGGTTCGAGATCGAGACCGCGCAAGGCACCTACGCGCTGCAGAACAACAAGGACAGCGTCTACTGGACCCGCGAGCAAGGCTCCATGGGCGCGGCCACCGTCGAGCGCCTGCCCGAGAGCGTCAAGCGCATCCGCCGCTACCGCCAGACCATTTACGCGCCCGATTTCCAGGTGCCCGACTGGGCGCGCGACGTCGTCTATTACTACGTCTTCCCCG
>JAEKLF010000121.1 GCA_019509985.1 Burkholderiales bacterium
CGATGTTCGCCAACGTCTACCCGCGGTTTCTGGAGGGGACGACGTCCTACGGCCCGGCGTTTCAGAAGCTGGCGGCGGGTCTTGCGGCGCTGTCCGGCGGCAGCGAGAAGCTGGCGCTGGCCCTGCACAAGGCGCTCTACCTTGGGCTGCATGCCGCGGCGAGCGCCATGGTCTACCGCCTGGCCGCGCCGGGCTGGCGTGCTGCGGCGTTGTTCGGCTACGCGGCCAACCCGCTGATCCTGTTCAGCGTGCTGACCTGCGCGCACAACGACCACCTGATGAACGTCTGCGTGCTGGCTGCGCTGTGCCTGCTGCAGCGTCGCCAGGCGCTGGCCGCCGGCGCGGCGCTCGGCGTGGCGTTCAGCCTGAAATATTTCCCGCTGGTCTTCCTGCCCATTCTGCTGGCCATGGCGCTGCTGCAGCGGGATGCGCAGGACGAGGAGCGGCCGGGCTGGCGCGCCTTGTGCCGTGCCATGGCGCTGGGCCTGGGCTTTGTGCTCGCCGCGTGGTTCCTGCAGCAGCTCTATCCAGTCGCCGAGGGGCGGGTGGAGCACCTCGTCAGCACGGGGGTGGGCGTGTACCGCAACAGCATCTTTCACCTGATCGATGCGCTCACACGCGACGCGCTGCCAGCGTTGTTCGACCTGCCGCCGGCCCTGATCACGCGTGAAGACCTGGGCGGCGTGTTGCGGCTGGCCTACATGACTGCCTACGCGCTGCTGTGCTGGCGCTACTGGCCGCGGCTCAGGCGCGAGCCCTTCCTGGGCGGCGTCGAGCTTTGCCTGATCGCCACGCTGCTGTATTTCGTGCTCGTCAACACGTCGAACCAGGAGTGGTATCTGACCTGGCCGATGGGTTTCGCGTTCATCCTGCCCAGCGAGGCAGCACGGGCGCTGGCGCTGCGTCTGTCGATTGCCTTTGTTCCGCTGGTGATCTACACGGTCAGGGGAGAGCGGTTCACGGTCTTCATGGCCAATACGTTGTTGTACGGGCTGCTGCTCGGCTGCGCTTGGGTCTATGTGCGCCGGCAACTCGCCGACGCCGTACGCTGAGCCGGTTCAGCCGCGCCGGCACAGCATGGCCATGGCCATGCCGCCCCGGTCGTCCAGCGCCAGGCGGGCTTCCGCGTCGATGCTCAGGCCACAACGCTGCAACAGGCTGCGCAGGCCGGCGGGGCTGAAGAAGTTGATGTGCTCGTGCCAGTGGCGCTTGCGCTGCCAGGTGGCGGTACGGTCTTCGATTTCCTGCATCAACCGCTCAAAAGGCACTTCGACGTAGAGCCGAGTGCCTTCATCCATGGCCTGGGCCACCTCGCCGATCAGCGCATCAGGTTCGGGCACGTGCTCCAGCACATGGGCCAGCACGATGAGGTCGTAGCGCAATTGCGGGGCGTCGACGGCGATGGCGCCGGCGACCAGCGGCCGCCCCGAGATGTCCAGCACGTGGTGCAGCCCGGCTTCGTGCCGCAGCGGCGTGTTCAGGCCGGTGTCGCCGCCCCAGTCCAGCACGGCGGGATGGTCGGGCAGCCAGGGCCGCAGAAAAGACTCGACCTGCGGGATGTGGGCGTCGCCGGCCAGCAATGCGCGATTGCGGGCGATGTAGCCCGGCTCAAAGCGCTCCCGCTGCGCCTCGTAGTCGGCGCCTCGGTAGTTGCGGTACAGGCGCGCCATCTCGGCGCTGTCGAAGCGCATGTCCAGGAACAGGCTGCCGCAGGCCGGGCAATGCAGGCTGCTGCACAGTGCATGGGCATGCCCCAGCGGCAGGTCGCGCAGGCCCCAGTCGGCGGTGATCTCGCAGGGCTCCCAGCCCAGCGCGCGGAGTGCGACGAATGGCATCAGCACGGCGCTCTGGCGCTCCAGCGTCGACGACGCGCAGCAGATGCATTGGGTGGCGATGCAGGGCATGGGATCAGCGTTGCAGGTTGTGCCAGCGCGCCGTGCGCTGGAGGGCGAGGTCCAGCGGCGTCCAGGGCGAGAGACCGAGGCTGACGGCGCGGTCGATGTCGGGCAGGTAGTGGCGCCTCGATTCGCCGGGCTGTGCCGGGCCGATCTGCACGTCGACGTCGGGGCACAGCAGATCGCGCACCCGGTGCGCCAGATCGATGACGCGCAGACCCTGCCCGGCGCCGACGTTGACAGGCCAGGCGCTTGGTGCCGCCAGCAGCAGCCGCAGCAGCCACCAGGCCAGGTCGGCGCCGTAGAGATAGCTGCGCACCGCCTCGCCGGCCGAGCTGAGCCGCAACGGCCCGCCGGCCAAGGCATCGCGGATGAAGTTGCCAATGGCGAAATGGCCGTTCAGGTCCAGTCCGGGGCCGACGAAGGCGAAGCAGCGCGTCAGCACGGTGGCGCAGTTGTGCCGCGCCGCATGCAGCACAGCCAGCAGCTCCGATGCGCGCTTGGCCTCGCCATAGGCGCTGCCAGCTTGGGTTGGATCGCAGGCCAGCGGCGCGTCTTCCTGCACGCCGCCCGCAGCGGACGGGAGCGCACCGTACTGCGCTCCCGAGCCGGTCAGCAGCAGCCGGCGCACGCCGTGGGTTGCCGCGAAGGCGAGGGCCTGGCGGGTGCCGGCCAGCCCATCGTCGAACACGGCCTGCGCGTCGGCATGCGCGCCGGCATGGGTGTCGGTGGCTGCGTGCAGCAGCAAGTCGAAAGCGCCGTCGCCTGGCCAGGCCTCGCGGGCGTCGCCTTGCAGCAGGCGCAACCAGGGCAGGCGCGCGGCCCAGGGCTCGGCGGCGAAAAAGCGCTGCGGATCGCGGCTCAGGCCCACGACCTCGAAACGCATGCCGCCGGCATGCAGGTGCGCCAGCAGCGCGAGCAGGTTCTTGCCGAAGAAGCCGGTAGCGCCACTGATGAACAAGCGCTGCCCATCCAGCGCCAGCAAGTCCGGCGCGACGGCTTCGAGTCGCGAGAAGTCGTCGGCCAGAAAGACCGCGAAGTCACTCACAGGCCGCGGTTGTAGATCAGCTGGCGCAGCGCCGGCGTGCTGGCGTAGGGGCTGTCGAGGTCGTCGATCATCAGCGCCGAATCGGCCTTGAGGTCGCGCACGGCGCGCTGGCCGTTCATGACCTCGCGGCAGGAGAGCTGGCCCTTCTGCAGCGGAATGGCCAGGTAGAAGTCGCGATCCACGCTGTTGTGGTGGAACTCATAGCCGGCCGGCAGATCGCGTTTCAGATAGACGCCGCGCACCAGCTGGTCCAGGTACTCGATCTCCCGCTTGCTCGGGATGCGCTTGGTGTCGCCGCTGGCACCGCACATTTCGCGCGCCTTGTGATACGCCTTGAACCAGGTGTCCACCTGATGCGGCTGCGAGCAATAGGGCGAGACGGCAATGCCATCGGCCTCGATGTCGATGTGGCGTTCCCAGGTGCGCGCACCTTTGGCGTAGGACATCAGCATCGAGTCGCGCCAGTCGCCGTATTCGTGGGTCGAGAAGCCGATGACCAATTGCGGGTAGCGCTGGCGCAGGTAGTCGATCTGGTTGAGTTCCAGTTCATCGTCCTCCGACGGGTAGAGCGACACGCAGTGGTTCAGCGACAGCGGGATGTGGCGGTTGGCGAAGAAGGTGACGAGGTCGTCGATGTCCTTCTCCGACGAGCCGCCCGTCGACACGATGACCGGCTTCCTCGTCCTGGCAATGCGGTCGAGTAGGAACCAGTCGTTCAGATCGGAGCTGGCCACCTTGATGATGGGCAGGTCGAACTCCTCGCACAAGTCCACCGAGGCTTCGTCGAAGGCCGTGGCCATCGGGATGCAACCCTGGTCGCGAATGGCGGCGATCAGTGTTGCGTACTCATGCTTCTCGAGCTTGGTGGCCTCGGTCTTCTTGATGTAGCGCAGGTCCTCGCGACCCTTGAAGGTCGGCGAGATGAAATGATCCACGTCGCGGAACTGCAGCTTGATCGCGGCGCGCACGTTGTTGAACCGCACGACCTGGGCGAATGCGTTGACGATGGCCAGGCCACGGTCGACGCGACCCCAGTGGTTGTTGGCCAGTTCGAGGACGAACAGATCGTTGAACACGCGCTGCATGGGAAATCGCTTTCAGGTTCTAGGATGCCGGGCATGACGTCAACGCTGCTCACGATCGCCATCCCGACCTTTGATCGTAACGAGGTCCTGGCGCAGACCGTGGCGACCTTGCTGCCGCAAATGCGGCCGGGCGTGAAGCTCGTCATCCGCGACAACGCGTCGCCGCGGCCGGTGAGCCAGACGCTGGCTGCAATGGTGTCGGGCCGAGCCGATGTCGAAGTCATCAGCAACCCGTGGAACGTGGGCGGCAATGCCAACATGCTGCGCTGCCTGGAGCATTGCGACAGCGAATGGCTGTGGGTGCTGGGCGATGACGACCTGCCTGACGCCGACGCGGTGACGCGCATCCTGAGCGACGTGGCGGCCGCGCCCGAAGCGCTGACGGCCTTCAACTACCGCAGCGAGCTTTATGACCGCCGCGAAGCGCTGGAACTGTGCGGGGCAGAGGATTTCCTGGACCGCATGGATTCGCTGTCCAACGTGCTGTTCCTGTCCGCCAGTGTCGTGCGCGCGCCCAGGCTGCAGCCGCATCTGCGTCTGGCTTATGCCTACGCTTATAGCAACATGCCGCATGTGGTGGCGCTGCTGCTGGCGCTGGGCGAGCAGGGGCGAGTGCGCTTGAGCACGGCGCACATTGCCAGCTGGGTCGAGGCACCCGCGGGCAGCGCGTGGTCGGTCATCAATGCGGCGCTAGCCTTTCCGACCGTGCTGGACCTGCCCTTGCCGCATCGCCAGCGCCTGCTGCTGGCGCGGCAAGTCGAGGCGGACGTGCAGCCCGAACTGTTGGGCCTCGCGCGGCAGCTGCTGGCTCGCGCGCGCGCGGACAATGAGGCGCCCGCCGCCCGCTGGCTTTGGCGACAGATGCGGGCGCGGCGTTTCAGGGGGCTGCCCTTCTCTGCGCGCAGCGTGCTGGCCTGGGCATTGGGTGCGCTCTTCATTGCGCCGCGTATCACGCAGCCCATCGTGGAGTGGGCGGCGCGCATGCTGCTGGGCCCGCGGGCAGCCCGCAATGCGCTGCAGGACCGGACTCAGCGTATCTGACTACAGGCCGGCGGCGCGGCGCGCCCAGGCCTGAAGGTGTCGCTGCAGCGCCGGGCTGGCCAGCAACAGGGCGTCCAGCATCAAGAAGGCCAGCGCCAGCGCCCGACCGCCGGTGGCCATGACATAGCCGCCGCGCCACGGTGACGCCAGACCTGCCAGCCAGCGCCGCGGCGCGCGCCAGGGTGCTGGGCGGTCCGCAGCGATCAAAGGCGGGGCCCAGTCGGGCACATGGCTTTCCGTGTGGACGAGGTGCTCGAACACCGCGATCTCTTCCTTCGTCGGCCAGTGGGCGAGCCGCAGCAAGCGGCGCTGTGCGCGCCGGCGCACGCGGGCATCGGGCTCGGCCAGTTCGGTGAGTCGGGCGGCCGCCCGGACATGGTCCAGCACGCCTTGACGCAGCGCGTCGGTGACGCGGTGCTGCGCCCGCTCGGCCTGATGGGCTGGACTGTCGCCGCTCAATTGCGGTTGCAGGTTGCCGTTGGCATCCCTGACGTAGCCGGTCACCGTGCCATGGGCCGCGCGGCACAGTGGCTCCAGCAACAATGCCGCCTGCCAGGGCGCCGCTTCAAACAAGCTGCGGCGGCGGCGTGAATCACCGAGCAGGCCGGTTGCCGTCAGTGTGCAACCCGCCTCCCACAGGCCGAAGTAGCAGCCATGCAGGGGGTGAAAGCCAGGCTGGCTGGCGAACGCGCGGTTCAGCGCCGCCTGAATGCTGCCGCGCCAGCCGATGTCGACCAGCGCCGTGGTGTCGTCCTGTCCCAGCCGCTCGGCGTGCAGATAGTCGGTCAGCAGCGCCCGTTGCCGCCTGGCGGCCTCCGCCACCCGGCCCTGAAAAGCCGGGTCGTCCAGAGCCTGAACGGCTGGCGTTGCCTCGGCGTCGAGACCATGGAAGGCCAGCGTGCGTGCCAGCAGTTCACCCGGTGCGCGGATCTGCTGCTGCGCGGCCATGGCGGCAGCATCGATGCGTCCCGCCGCAGCCAGCGCGACGGCGCGGCGCGACAGGTGAACGTAGTCGAGCACGGGTTGCGGCTGTGTAGGCCGGGCGTGCAGCCATTGCCGCAGCACCTCGCGCAACAGGTCGCCGTCGCGGGCGACGAAGGCCAGCCGCTGCCAGTCTTTGCGCCGGACGTCCGCCATCATCAGTCGCGCCCAGGCCACGAAGATCGGCCCCATCACCGCATGGCCCACACGATATGCGGCGTCTTCCGTGATCGGCGTTTCAACGATCTCTTGGACCGACGGAACGCGCAGGGCCGCGATGCCAGACCAGCGCGCGGCCCACACGTCGGCCGTGAGGCGATCACCAATGTGCAGGCATTGACCAGGCGCCCGGCCCTCCGCCGCCAGCATGCGGTGAAACAGATCACCGTGGAACTTGTCGGCGGCATGCTCGCACGAGGCATAGATCGCGTCGATGCCTTGGATGCCGTGCGCCTGCAGCAACCTCTGCAGTTCGGCGCCGCCAAGCTCGCTGTCCGAAATCGCGATCACGCGCAAGCCACGCGTGCGGGCCGCATGCAGCAACGCGAGGATGTCCGGATTGGGCCAGGTCAGGCGTCGATGCAAGGCCAGCTCAGCCTGCATCAGCGCTTCCGTCAGCGCCTCGCAGCGTGCACCGTGGCTTTCAAAAAGCGCCGCGTACACCTCCCGGCGCGGCACTTCCGGCCGTGCCGGTCGCTCTGTCGTCTCGGCCGCCAGTTCGTCGCGATGCTGTTGCAGCCGGAACGCCCAGCCCTCGGGCGGCGCCGGGATTTCGCTGCCAACGGCTGCCAGCGCCCGTTCGATCTCGGTGTCCATCGCGGTATCCAGCGTAGCTCGCAACGCCGGGTCCTGGATCAACAGCGTGCCGAAGATGTCGAACGACACCAACTGCGCGGCCTCAAGTGCCGCCTCCCGGCGCGCCCAGGTCGGCCGCAGCCGGCGGCTGCGACGCGACAGCCCGCGCAGCAGGCGCCATGCGGTGCGCACTTGCAGGCTGAACCGGCTCAAGTCGAACCTCCCCATGCCTGTCCTGTGCGATCGGCGCGCTGTCGGGCAAGCAGCCACCAGGCCCAAGGCACGCCAAGCACGGCGTTCAGTGCGAAGTAGGCGGCGCACAGGCCGCTTTCGCCTCCCAGCCAGGCGCCGACCGAAAGTGCCGGCAGCATCAGCAAACCGCCGACGAGGGTGGGGACGAGGAATGGCTCGCCACCGCAGGCGCGCAGGGCGGTGGCCAACGCATGAATGGCTGCAGATGCGGTGGCGGCGGCGACGAGCAGCGTCAACGCCAGCAGCTGCGGCAACCGCGTGGCGATCGTCATTCCCTGCACGGCCAGCAGTCCGGCCAGCAAGAGCAGCCCGCCACCAAAGGCCGATGCGGTCGAGGCCTGCAGCACCCTGGCAAGCCGCACGTCGAACATGGACCACAGGCGGGCTGCGCCCAGGCGCGCGAACTCGGGCATGCGGGCCGCCGCCCAGGCGGTCGCCACCATAAGCAGGCCACTGGTGCAAAAGAAGGCGAGCCCCAGGCGGGCGGCCGCGGCCGGCCCCAGCAGCGCGTAGGCGACGGGCACCATGGTCTGCTGGCTCAGATAACCCGCGGCCCAGGATCCGGCCAGCCGCCACTGCGTCGGCGCCAGCGAGCGCAGATGCCGGCGCCATGCCCGGCTGCGCCCGGCCGCCAGCAGTGGCGTGGCGGCGCCGATGCTCCATGCGACGCCGATCAGCCCGCGCAATCCCCACAGCACGGCCAGCGACGCCAGCCCGTGGCCGGCCATCGCGGCAGCACAGGCAGCCGCGTAGGCCACCGCGTCCTGGGCGGCGCGCAGTCGCGCCACCCGGGCGACCTGGCCGGTTCCTTCCAGTGCGATGGGAACGGCGCTGCCGAGCTGGCTCAATGCCAGCCCGACCATCGTCGCAAGACTCAGGGCCTGCCAGTTCGGCAGCGCATCGATTTCCGGCCTTTTGCCGAGCAGCCACAGCGCGGCCGGCATCAACACCAGCAATGCCACCAGCGCGCTCGCCACGCCCCAGCCGATGGCGTAGCGGCTGAGCCAGCCCACCCGGCGCAGCGTCACGGGCGGCCCGAGCAGCCGCCCGGCGTCCCAGCGCGCATGCCGCATCGCGCGACCCAGGCCGGTGATGATCAGCGTGGAACTGCCCGCGTCCAGCAGCACCTGCGCGCCCAGCACGGCGCCGAGCGTGAAGAACAGACCGGCTTCGACGGGCGTCAGCTTCAGCGTTGCCAGCAGCGCCAGCAGCCCGGCGCCGAGCACCTGGATGGCGCGATGCAGCAGGTAGTAGCGGTCGGCCTCAGCGCGTCTTGACGGTGACGGCATGACCGTTGAGGTTGTAGATCGTCAGCCGGTCCGGCAGGCCTTGCTGTTCGTCGACGAAGCGGGTCACGCCGGCCGTGGGCGCGATGCCGTAGTCGTCATAGACGATGACGCCGCCGACCGACAGCCGCGGCCAGATCCAGTCAGCCACGTCCTTCGCCGACTGGTACACGTCCACGTCGATGTGGCAGAAGCGGAACCGCGTGTCCGCCAGGCCGGCCGACGTCTCCTCGGGAAAGATGCCGCGCAGGATCTCGGCCTTGTCCACCCGCATGCGCCCGAGCAGCTCGCGCACGACGCCTTCGGAGGTGTCGGCATGCTCGCCGCCCACGTAGACCGGATCGGCCGAGCCCGCCTTGACGACGCCGCTGAAGGTGTCGCAAAGGTAGAGGGGCGCGTCGACGCCAGCCAGCCGGGCGCGTCGGCCGATGAGTGCCCCGGTGCCGCCGCGCCACACGCCGATTTCGATCAATCCGCCGGGAACATGGCGCAGCTCACCCACCAGCGTCCAGAGCTCGTAGCAGCGGTAGATGTCCACCAGCGTGTGGCCGTCGATCTCGCGCATCGTGGCCTGGAAATCGGCGTCGGCATGCCAGGGCGAATAGGTCGCGCCGGGCAGGATGGGGCCGTGCAGGTCGCCGGTCTGGTTGAGTTTGGTGAGTTGGTAGCCCAGGCGTTGCAGCAGCGCCAGCACCGGGGTGCGGATGAATCCCGGCAGCATCAGGCGCCGCCACCGGGTTGCGGCACGCTGTCACGCACGGCCTGCAGCTCTTGCGGCGCCAGGAAGGGATGCATGTCGTCCAATTCCGGCGTCAGGAACTTGCCGTGCTCGTCCACGCGGGACTTCAGCTTGGGCGAGAAGCCCTGGGCCGGGTCGACATGGATCTGCACGAGCACCGGGCCCGTGCCGCCGATCAGCTCGGGCAGGCGGGCCAGTTCCTCGGGCGTGGCGATGTCCACGGCGTTCAGGCCGTACGCCTTCGCCAGCGCGACGTAGTCCGGGCAGTCCACGCCCGATGCACGATCGGCGCCGACGACACGGCCGAAGAAGTTCTCGTGGCTGAGGCGGATGGACAGGTAGCCGTCGTTCGCGAGGACGACGATGGCGACGTTGAGCTGCAGGGTCTTGAGCGTCTGCAGCTCCTGCACGTTCATCTGCAGGCTGCCGTCACCGGCCAGGCAGACGACGCGGCGTTGGGGTGCGGCTGTCGATGCACCGATGGCGGCGGGCAGGTCGTAGCCCATCGATGCGGAGCCGGAGTTGCTGAAGAGCCGCTGCCCTCGCTTGAGCCGGCCGATCTGGAAGGGCAGGATGCAGGCCGAGGCATTGCCGCTGGCGACGATGCCGTCGGCGGGCAGCGCCTCGAACAGCGCCTCGACCGCGCGATAGGGGTTGATGAGGCCGGGCGCACTGGCGTTGCCGGACTCCATCGCCGGAAAGCGCGCGGTGATGTCGCGGCACCAGCCAGCCCAGGAGGCGAACGACGGGGCGGAGATGCCGGCACGCAGTGCGGCGATGAAGGCCTTGGCATCGGCCGTGATCGTCAGCGCGGGTTTCACCAGCGGCTTGTCGAACTCGGCCGGGTCGATGTCCACCTGCACGACGCGGGCGCGGTGCGCGAAGCTGCCCCAGTTGTAGCTGACCTGCCGGATGTTGAGCCGCGAACCGATGACGATGACGAGGTCGGCGGCTTGCAGACACAGGTTGCCGGCGCGCGTGCCGATGGTGCCTGGGCGGCCGGCGAACAGCGGGTGGCCGGACTCGATGAGATCGTGCGTCCACGCGGTGGCGAGCGGGATGCCGCTGGCCTCGACCAGCTCGCGCAGTTCCTCGACCGCGCCCGCTAGGCGCACGCCGGTGCCGGCGAGGATCAGCGGGCGCTCGGCCTCGCGCAGCCATTCGAGGACCGTGCTCACGTCCGGCTCGGCAGTTGCCGCTGGCGCTGGCAATTCGATGAAGTCGAAAGCCTCGGTCGAGGACTGCAGGTCGATGGGGATGTCCAGCCACACGGGGCCGGGGCGGCCGCGGGTGGCGAGGGCCAGCGCCTCGGGCAGGGCGCGGGCCAGTTCGTCGAGCGAGCCAATCGCCCAGGCGCGCTTGACGATCGGCCCGACCATGTCGGTGATCGGCACCTCCTGGTCACCCAGCTGGCGCAGCCCCGGCACGGGCGTGTGGACCAGGGCCGTTGCGCGCTTGACCTGGCCAGACAGCACGATCATCGGGATGGAATCCGTGAAGGCGCCGAACACGCCATTCAGCGCATTCAGCCCGCCGGGTCCGGTCGTCACGTTGACGATGGCCGCGCGGCCGTCGATTCGGGCATAGCCTTCAGCCGCCATCGCGCAGGCCTGTTCGTGGTGCATGAAGCTGCAGCGCAGGCTGGGCTGCACGGCCAGCGCCTGGTTCAGGAACATCGCGCCGCCACCGGTGACGGCGAAGACCTGCTCCAACCCCTGCGCCGCGAGATAGGCGGCGATGCGTTCGGCGGCGTTCACAGCCCGCCCCCGACGAACGAGGCGATCTCGTCGGCCGCGTAGTCGAGCTGGTCGTCGGACAGGCCCGGGTAGAGACCGATCCAGAAGGTGTCGTTCATGACGGTGTCGGTGTTGGTCAGCGGGCCGGCGACGCGGAAGTTGCGACCCTGCATGTAGGGCTGCCGCGTCAGGTTGCCGGCGAACAGCAGCCGCGTGCCGATGCGCTTGCCGTCCAGGTGGGTCAGCAGGTCGATGCGGCGCAGGTTGGCCTCGGGCTTGATCGTGATCGGAAAGCCGAACCAAGATGGGTCGCTGCCGGGCGTGGCCGCGGGCAGCAACAGGAATTCCTCGCAGGCCTTCAGCCGCTCATGCAGGCGCGCGAAGTTGCGCTTGCGTGCGGCGATGAAGCCGTCCAGTCGGTCCAACTGCGCCAGCGCGCAGGCGGCCTGCATGTCGGTGATCTTCAGGTTGTAGCCGAGGTGGCTGTAGGTGTACTTGTGGTCGTAGCCTTCGGGCAGGGCGCCCAGCTTCCAGCAGTAGCGCTGGCCGCAGGTGTTGTCCTTGCCCGGCGCGCACCAGCAGTCGCGGCCCCAGTCACGCAGCGATTCGGCGGCGCGCTTCAGGAGGTCGTCGTTCATGAACACCGCGCCGCCTTCACCCATGGTGATGTGATGGGCGGGGTAGAAACTCAGCGTGGCGATGTCGCCGAACGTGCCGACGAGCTGGCCGTTGTAGGTGGAGCCGAGCGCGTCGCAGCAGTCTTCCACCAGCCAGAGGCCGTGCTGGCGCGCCAGGCGCGTGATGACGTCCAGGTTGAACGGGTTGCCCAGCGTGTGCGCCAGCACGATGGCCTTGGTCCGCGGTGTGATGGCGGCTTCGAGCTGGGTGACGTCGATGTTGTAGGTGGGCAGGTGCACGTCCACCAGCACCGGCACGGCGCCGCATTGCAGGATGGGATTCACCGTGGTGGGGAAGCCGGCGGCGACGCCGATGACCTCGTCGCCCGGGCGGATGGCGCGCTCGCCCAGCAGCGGCGAGGTCAGTGCCGAGAACGCGAGCAGATTGGCGGACGAGCCGGAATTCGTCGTCAGCACATGCTTCACGCCCAGGCGTTGGGCCAGGCGGGCTTCGAACGCGGCGTTGAAGCGGCCGGTGGTGAGCCAGGCGTCCAGCGAGGCCTCGACCATGTTGCGCATCTCCGGTGCACCGACGACCTTGCCGGACGGCGGGATGACGGTCTGCCCGGGCAGGAAGGGCGCGGCCGGGGCGGCCGCGGCGTCGTACTGCTCGACGAGCTGCAGGATCTGCTGGCGCAGCGCGAGTTGGGCGGGGGTCATGCGGAAGTGGCGTAAGAGTCGATCTGCTGCAGCGTCAGTGCGTGCAGGTCCTGGCCCATGCGGTGGGCGTGGTGCCATTGCCAGGTGAGGCACAAGGCTTCGTCCAGTGTCAGCCGGCCGCGCCAGCCCAGGCGCTCGGCGGCCTTGGTGGAATCCAGCATCAGCACGCCAGCCTCGTGGACGCCGCTGCCGTCGCCAAAAGTCAGCACGGGCGTCACGGCCGCGTCGGCCTGGGCGTGCGCCAGCAGCTGTTCAGCGACCGTGCGTACGGGATGGCCGTGCCGGTCGGCGGGGCCGAAATTCCAGGCGCCGCTGAAGCCGGGCGCGTCGTCCAGCAGCCCCTGCGCGAGTGCCAGATAGCCGGCCAACGGCTCCATCACATGCTGCCAGGGGCGCACGGCGTCCGGGTGGCGCAGGTGCAGCGGCGTGCCGGCATCGATGGCGCGCAGCAGGTCGGGCAGCAGGCGGTCGGTGCTGATGTCGCCGCCGCCAATGACGTTGCCGGCCCGTGCCGTGGCCAACGGCAGGTTGAACGAGGCGGCATAGCTGGCCGCGACGATCTCGGCGCCGGCCTTGCTGGCACTGTAGGGATCGTGGCCGCCAAGGGCGTCGACCTCGCGGCAGGGCGGGCCCAGGTCGCGGTAGCACTTGTCGCTGGTCACCGCGACGACGGCAGGCACACTGCTTTGCTGGCGCACGGCGTCCAGCAGGTTCGCGGTACCCATCACGTTGGTGGCGAAGGTGCCCAGCGGGTCGGCATAGGAGGCGCGCACCAGCGGCTGGGCGGCGAGGTGGAAAACGACCTCCGGTTGAGCCGTGATGACGGCCTCCAGCAGCGTGGCGGCGTCGCGCACGTCGGCGATCCATTCGCTCTGCAGCGCCTGTCGCACGCCGACCAGTTCATAGAATCCGCCGGTCTCGGGCGCGAGCGCATAACCGCTGACCTCGGCGCCGAGCCGCTTCAGCCACAGCGCCAGCCAGCCGCCCTTGAAGCCGGTGTGGCCGGTGACGAAAACGCGCCGGCCGGCCCAGGCGTTGGCGGTCACCACAGCTTCCACGGCGCCCGGCCTTCGGCCCACAGGCGTTCCAGGTGGTTGCGGTCGCGCAGGGTGTCCATGGGTTGCCAGAATCCGGGGTGCTCGTAGACGCCCAGCTGGCTGCGATCGGCCAAGGTCTCGAGCGGCTTGGCCTCCCAGGCATCGGCATCGCCGTCGATCAGCTCGAGCACCTCCGGCTTGAGCACGAAAAAGCCGGCGTTGACGCTGGCGCTCTCGCTCTGGGGCTTCTCACGAAAGCGCCGCACCAGGCCGGTCTGCGGGTCGACGTCCAACGCTCCAAAACGGGCCGGCGGCACGGCGGCGGTGATCGTCGCGGCCAGGCCGCTGGCGCGATGCTGGGCGAGCAGGGCGGTCACGTCCACGTCCGCCACGCCGTCGCCATAGGTGAAGCAGAACTCGGACTCGTCCTTCAGATAGCCGGCCACGCGCTTCAGCCGGCCGCCGGTGCCGCTGTCCTGTCCGGTGTCCACCAGTGTGACCCGCCAGGGCTCGGCATGGCGCTCGTGCACTTCCATGCGGTTGTTGGCGAGGTCGAAGGTGACGTCGGAGCTGTGCAGGAAGTAGTTGGCGAAGTATTCCTTGATCAGATAACCCCGGTAGCCGCAGCAGACGATGAAGTCCTGGATGCCGTGGCAGGCATAGATCTTCATGATGTGCCACAGGATGGGCTGGCCACCGATCTCGATCATCGGCTTGGGCCGCAGATGGGTCTCCTCGGCGATGCGGGTTCCCAGCCCGCCGGCCAGGATCACGGCTTTTGTCATCGGATGCTCGGTGGTTGTGAGGGCAGTTTAGGCGGACCCAGGGCAATCCCGGGGCTGGCCGGGCAGCGGAAAAGACCGCCCAAGCGGGACAATTCCAGCCTTGCACCGCGGACCACCGTCCGCCTCGCCCGCCCTACCGGGTCCACCTGGAACGATTCACGTGACTACCACTTCCCCCATGGCCGACCCGGCCGTGCCCGGCCGCGCGGCGACCCCGCAGGCGGGCGCGGCCATCCTCGGCCAGCCCAACCAGCTGTTCGTGCTCTTCTTCACCGAGATGTGGGAGCGCTTCTCCTACTACGGCATGCGCGGCCTGCTGGTGCTCTTCCTCGTGTCCGAGGCTGCCAAGAGCGGCTGGGGCTGGAGCCGCGCCGAGGCGACATCGCTGTACGGCTGGTACACGGGCATGGCCTATCTGATGCCCATCCTGGGCGGCTATATCGCCGACCGCTTCCTGGGCACGCGCCGCTCGGTCGTCATCGGCGGCTTCGTCATCGCGGCCGGCCACATCGCGCTGTTCCTGGACACGGTGCCGACCTTCTACGCGGGCCTGGGCCTCGTCGTGCTGGGCACGGGCCTGTTCAAGCCCAATGTGTCGGCCATCGTCGGCCAGCTCTACGGGCCCAAGGAAGACAACGCGCGCGACGGCGGCTACACGCTGTTCTACATGGGCGTGAACGCCGGCGCCTTCTTCGGCATCCTGCTGTGCGGCTATATCGGCGAGAAGGTGTCCTGGAACCTGGGTTTCGGCCTGGCGGGCCTGTTCATGATCCTCGGCGCGCTGCAGTTCTATTTCAGCCAGCACATCTTTGGCGATATCGGCGGCCCGCCCACGGCCGCAAACAAGGCCAAGGCCGCGGCGGCCGCGGCCGAAGAGGCGCCGGCCCATGTCGTGGCCGACCGCCTGAAGGCGATCGTCGTGTTCTCCTTCTTCACGATCTTCTTCTGGTTCGCCTTCGAGCAGGCCGGCGGCTCGATGACGATCTTCGCGGCCGACTACACGGACCGCTCGCTCATCGGCGCCAGCGGCTTCGCCTTCAAGGTCGTCAATTCGCTGATGACGGTGCTGCCTGCGCTGATCCTGACCTGGCTGCTGTGGAAGCTCAACCGCAGCACCGGCAGCCGCTACCTGCTGGCCAACGGCCTGCTGGCACTGGCCTTCGCCGTCATCTGGGGCCTCGTCATCTGGATGCTGGCGCGCGAGTTCGCGCTGGAGCAGTCCGAGGTGCCGGCCAGCTGGTTCGGCGTGCTGAACAGCTTCTTCCTCGTCATCCTGGCGCCGGCCTTCTCCAAGATGTGGGAGAAGCACTGGAACCCGAGCGGCCCGGTCAAGTTCGGCGTCGGCCTGGTGCTGCTGGGCCTGGGCTTTGCCGCGCTCTCCTATGGCTCGGCCGGCATCGCGCAGGGCGCCAAGACGGCGCAGGTCAGCATGATCTACCTGTGCGTGGCCTACCTGCTGCACACCATGGGCGAGCTCTGCCTGTCGCCGGTCGGCCTGTCCTACATCTCCAAGCTGGCGCCGGCCCGCCTGCTGGGCCTGATGTTCGGCGTCTGGTTCCTGAACACCTCCATCGCCAACTGGCTGGCGGGGCGCACCGGCGCCTACATCGACCAGATCTCGGCGGAGTATTCGATGTCCACCTTCTTCCTGATCTTCACCGCCATCCCCATCGCCGCCGGCATCGTGCTGATGCTGTTGACGCCCTGGATGAAGAAAAAGATGCATGGCGTGCACTGACGAGGTCATGAAACCCGTGCGTAATTGACGAAGCCGCCCTCGGGCGGCTTCTTTGTTCACACTTCTGAACTGTTGACAAGTTATGTCAGCAGTCGTGAAGGGTTTCGGGCTGGCGATAGTCAGCGCGGGGGCGATCTGGCTACAGTCGCGCGCTTGCACTCGGAGCCCCCCATGAAGAAAAGAAGCCTGGCGCTGTCGCTGACTCCCATCGCTGCCGTTCTACTTGCCGCCTGCGGGCAGCAGCAGGGTGGCCCCGGCGGCCCGGGTGGCCCCGGCGGTCCGCCGCCCGTGTCCGTTGCACCGGCCGTGCAGCGCGAGGTGCAGGAGTTCGACGAGTTCACCGCGCGCCTGGAGGCGCCCGACACGGTCGAGGTGCGTTCGCGTGTCGCCGGCACCGTCGACGCAGTCCGCTTCAAGGAAGGCCAGCTCGTCAAGAAGGGCGAGCCGCTGTTCACCATCGACGCCCGCGCGTTCAAGGCCGACGTGGCCCGCGTCGAGGCGCAGATCGCCGCCGCCAGGACCCAGGCAGAACTCAGCAAGGCCGACCTGGCCCGCTCCGAGAAGCTGGTGGCCGTCAACGCCGTCAGCCAGCAGGAAGTCGACCAGCTGCGCTCCGCGGTGCGCTCGGCCGAGGCCAACGTGAAGGCGGCGGAAGCGGCCCTCGTGCAGTCCAAGCTCAGTGTCGAATACGCCAGCATCACCGCGCCGGTCAGCGGCCGCACGTCGCGCGCCAACGTGACGCCGGGCAACCTGGTCAGCGTCGGCGACCCGGTGCTGACGACGCTGGTCTCCAGCGACAAGGTCTACGCCTACTTCGACGCCAGCGAGGCGACCTATCTCAAGTACATGCGCGCTGCGCGTGACGGCTCGCGCCCCTCGTCGCGCGAGGCCGCCAACCCCGTGCAGATGGGCCTGTCCAACGAGCAGGGCTACCCACACCAGGGCAAGATGGACTTCGTCGACAACCGGCTCAACCCGGCCACCGCGTCCATCCGCGGCCGTGCCGTGTTCGACAACAAGCAGGGCCTGTTCACGCCAGGCCTGTTCGCGCGCATCAAGCTCATCGGCAGCGGCACCTACCAGGGCGTCCTCGTGCCGGACCGGGCGATCACGACCGACCAGACGCGCAAGATCGTCCTGCTCGTCGGCCCCAACAACATCGTGCAGCCGCGTCCCGTCACACCGGGCGCGCTGATCGACGGCATGCGTGTCGTCGAGGGCGTCAAGGCCGGCGAGATGGTCATCGTCGACGGCCTGCTGCGCGCCTTCCCCGGCGCACCAGTCACGCCGCAGGTGCTGAAGGTCGACGACAAGGGCATGCCCATTCCCGCGCCGCCGCAGGCACCTCCGGGTGCCGCCCCGGCGCCGGCTCCGGCCTCCGCCGCCTCGAAGTAAGAAGGCAGCCGCCTCATGGACATCTCACGCTTCTTCATCGAGCGGCCGCGCTTCGCGACCGTCTTGTCACTCTTCATCTTCCTGATCGGCGCGCTGGCCATCCCGCTGCTGCCGATCTCCGAGTACCCCGAGGTCGCGCCGCCGCAGGTCGTCGTGCGCGCCCAGTACCCCGGCGCCAACCCGCGCGTGATCTCCGAGACGGTGGCCACGCCGCTGGAGGAGCAGATCAACGGCCTGGAGAACGTTCTCTACTTCGACAGCCAGGCCACCGGCGACGGCGGCATGACGCTGACCGTCACCTTCAAGATCGGCACCCACCCCGAGGCCGCCGAGACGGCGGTGCAGAACCGCATCAACCGCGCGTTGCCGCGCCTGCCCGACATCGTGCGCCAGATCGGCGTGACGACCGAGAAGAGCAGCCCCAACCTGACCATGGTGGTCCACCTGGTCAGCCCGGACAACTCGCGCGACGCCCTCTACCTGCGCAACTACGGGCAGCTCAACGTGCGCGACGAGCTGCTGCGCGTGCCCGGCATGGGCTCGGTGCTGATGTTCGGCGCCGGCGACTACGCCATGCGCATCTGGCTGGACCCGCAGAAGCTGGCCGCCCGCAACATGACGGCCGGCGAAGTCGTCGGCGCCATCCGCGAGCAGAACACCCAGGTCGCGGCCGGCGTCATCGGCGCCTCGCCGTCGCCCAAGGGCACGGACTTCCAGCTCGCCATCAACGCCCAGGGGCGCCTGGCCACCGAGGAAGAGTTCGGCAACATCATCGTGCGCAGCGACACGAAGACCGGTGCGATGGTGCGCGTGAAGGACGTGGGCCGCGTCGAGATCAGCGCCGGCACCTACGCGCTGCGCAGCCTGCTGAACAACAAGGAGGCCGCGGCCATCGCCGTGTTCCAGGCGCCCGGCTCCAACGCGCTGGCGATCTCGAACACCGTGCGCGAGACGATGGAAAGGCTCAAGCCGAGCTTCCCGGCCGGCGTTGACTACAGCATCGTCTACGACCCGACCCGCTTCGTGCAGACCTCCATCGAGAAGGTCGTGCACACGCTGTTCGAGGCCGTCGGCCTGGTCGTGCTCGTCGTCATCATCTTCCTGCAGACCTGGCGCGCCTCCATCATCCCGCTGGTGGCCGTGCCGGTGTCCATCGTCGGCACCTTCGCCGTGCTGCTGCTGCTGGGCTTCTCCATCAACACGCTGACGCTGTTCGGTCTCGTGCTGGCCATCGGCATCGTCGTGGACGATGCCATCGTGGTCGTGGAGAACGTCGAGCGCAACATCCAGGACGGCCTGACGCCGCGCAACGCGACGATCAAGGCCATGCAGGAGGTCTCGGGCCCCATCATCGCCATCGCGCTGGTGCTGTGCGCCGTGTTCATCCCGCTGACCCTCGTGCCGGGCCTGTCGGGTCAGTTCTACAAGCAGTTCGCCGTCACCATCGCCATCTCGACGGTGATCTCGGCCTTCAACTCGCTGACGCTGTCGCCCGCGCTCGCCGCCATCCTGCTGCGCCCGCATGACGCGCCCAAGGACGCGCTGATGCGCGGCATGGACAAGGTCTTCGGCCGCTTCTTCAACTGGTTCAACCGCTTCTTCCACCGCCGCTCGGAGAACTACGGCCACGGCGTCACGGGCATCCTGAAGCGCAAGTCCCTGGCCCTGATCGTCTACGCCATCCTGCTCGGCCTCACGGCCCTGCTGTTCACCCGCATCCCCAGCGGCTTCGTGCCGGCGCCCGACAAGCAGTACCTGATCGGCGTGGCCCAGTTGCCCGCCGGCGCCAGCCTGGACCGCACCGACGAGGTCATCCGCCGCATGAGCGACATCGCGCTCAAGGTGCCGGGCATCCGGGATTCGGTGGCCTTCCCCGGCCTGTCCAGCGCCGGCTTCTCGGCCGCGCCCAACGAGGGCATCGTCTTCTTCGGCCTGGAGAACTTCGAGGATCGCACCAGCCCCGAGAAGAGCAAGGAGGCCATCCTCGGCAAGGTCAACGGCGCCATCCAGCAGATCCAGGGCGCGCGCATGTTCGTGCTGCCGCCGCCTCCGGTGGACGGCCTGGGCATTGCCGGCGGCTTCAAGATCCAGGTGCAGGACCGCTCCAGCCAGGGCGAGCAGGCCCTGTACGGCGCGGTCTGGGGGGTGCTGGGCCAGATCTACGGCAATCCTCAAACCAGCATCGGCACGCCGTATTCCAACTACGACATCAACGTGCCCCAGCTGTTCGCCAACGTGGACCGCGTGAAGGCCAAGCAGATGGGCGTGCCGCTGGGCTCCATCTACGACACGCTGCAGATCAACCTCGGCTCGCTCTACGTCAACGACTTCACCAAGTTCGGCAAGACCTACCAGGTCATCGTGCAGGCCGACGCGCCCTTCCGCGCCAAGGCCGACGACATCGTCCAGCTCAAGACCCGCAACGATGCCGGCGAGATGGTGCCGCTGGGTTCGCTGATGAACATCGAGCCCACCTTCGGCCCGACCCGCGTCACGCGCTACAACGGCTTCCCGAGTGCCGACGTCAATGGCGCGCCCAAGCCCGGCTTCTCCTCGGGCCAGGCCGAGGGCGAGATCGAGCGCATCCTGAAGACCCTGCCGCGCGGTATGAGCTACGAGTTCACCGACCTCAGCTACCAGGACCGCCTGACCCGCGACACCACGCTGCCCGGCACCGGCATCAAGGTGCCGACGCTGGCGGCCGTGCTGATGTTCTCGGTCATCCTCGTCGTGCTCGTGCTCGCCGCTCAGTACGAGAGCTGGAGCCTGCCGCTGGCCATCATCCTGATCGTGCCGATGTGCATCCTGTCGGCCCTGTTCGGCGTGTGGCTGTCGCACTTCCCGCCCTTCGGCCAGGCCGGCGACCTGAACATCTTCACGCAGGTGGCGCTGGTCGTGCTCGTCGGCCTGGCGTGCAAGAACGCCATCCTGATCGTCGAGTTCGCCAAGGAGCTGGAGGAGCAGGGCAAGACCATCCGCGACGCCGTCATCGAGGCCTGCCGCCTGCGTCTGCGGCCCATCCTGATGACCTCCATCGCCTTCTGCGCCGGCGTCATTCCGCTGATCCTGGGCAGCGGCGCCGGCAGCGAAATGCGCCGCGCGATGGGCATCGCCGTGTTCGCCGGCATGTTGGGCGTGACGCTGTTCGGCATCTTCCTGACGCCGGTCTTCTACAGCCTGCTGCGTGCCAGTACCGTGAAGCGCCGTGCCCGCGCCGCCGCGCTGAAGGCGCAGATCGATGCCTCGGCCCATGCCTTCCACCCCGGCATCGACGACGATGCGTCCACGAAGAAGGAGGGTCACTGACATGCTTGCCCGACTGACCCCCCTCGCTCTGGCCGCAGCCATGCTGGCCGGCTGCGCCGCCCCCGGCCTGTCGCCCGGCCCGCAGAACCTCGCTCCTGAGAAGTTCGCCCAGCTGCCCGCGTCCAACCCGGGCGCCGCGACGATGACGACGGCCTTCGTCGACAGCGCCCAGCTGCAGCGTGTCGTCGACGAGGTGCTGGCCAACAACCGCGACCTGCGCGCCGCCGCTGCCCGCCTGAAGCAGGCCGAGGCCCTTGCCGACGCAGCCGGCGCCCAGCGCCTGCCCACCGTCGGTGTCGGCGCCAACGCCAGCCGCCAGCGCGCGCCCAACGACCAGGGCCAGTTCCGCACCTTCAACAGCTATGGCGTCAATGCGACCGCGGCCTGGGAGGTCGACCTCTGGGGCCGTGCCGCATCCAACGCACAGGCGGCCGGCTACGACGCCCAGGGTGCGGCACTGGACCGCGACGCCGCCCAGCTCAGCCTGGCCGGCACCGCGCTCAACCTGCAGGCCCAGCTGATCGGCCTCGGCCACCGCCTCAAGCTCGCCAAGGAAACCCTGGTCGTGCAGAACCAGCTGCTCGACCTCGTCAAGGCGCGCGTCGGCGCGGGCCGTGGCACGGCCGTCGACCAGGCCCGCGCCGAGGCGCTGGTGGCGCAGACCTCGGCCAGCGTGCCCGCGCTGCGCAACGCCGCCTGCCTGACGCGGCTGCAGCTCGACGTGCTGCGCGGCCAGCCGCCGGCCGACTGCGACAAGGCCGACAGCGACCCGCTGCCCGGCATGCCCGAGCCGCGCCTCATCAGCCTGGGCACGCTGCCCGATCCGGCCGGCCTGCTGGCCCAACGACCCGACGTGAAGGCCGCTGCCGTGCGCGCGCAGGCCGCCGCCGCCCGCGCCAAGGTCGCCTGGGCCGCACGCTGGCCGAGCCTCGGCCTGACCGGCCAGATCGGCTGGAGCGCCGGCCGCGCCGGTGACCTGTTCAAGAGCGGCACGCAGATCCACAGCATTGGCGCCGCGCTGAACTGGGACTTCCTCGACTTCGGCGCGCGCAAGGCCGAGGAGACGGCGGCACGCGCCGGCTTCGACGTCGCGGTGGCCGGCGCCGAGCAGGCCCAGCTGACCGCGCTGCAGGACGCCCAGGGCAGCCTGTCGACGCTGCGCGAGACCGAGCTGCAGGCCAGCTTCCAGGCCACGGCCGCCGACGCCACGCTGCGCGCCCGCGACCTGGCGCTCAAGCGCTACGAAGCCGGCGTGACCGACTTCTACACGCTGCTCAGCTCGGAGCAGGAACGCCTGGCCGCGCAGGACGCGCTGATCCAGGTGCAGACCAACCGCGCGACGGCACTGCTGGGCGTGCACAAGGCGTTTGCGGCGCAACTGACGGCCCGTTGATGCGTGGCGGGGCGGCGCCCCGCCACGTATGCTGCCGCCCAGCTCAATCGGCGGCGGGAGGCCTCCATGATCGTCAGGCGTCGGGTTGTCCAGGCCGGCCTCGCGCTGGCCGCGTGTGCGCTCAGCCCCGCGGTGCGGGCCGCGCGCCGGGCCATGGCGCCGTTGGCGCGCGAGGCGCCGGTGACGGACGAGCTCTGGGGCCAGAAGATCGTCGATCCCTACCGCTGGATGGAGCAGCGGCCCGCCAGCA
>JAEKLF010000122.1 GCA_019509985.1 Burkholderiales bacterium
GCGGCCGTCACGGTCGACACCAACAACACCCATGCGCTGGCCGGCACGGCCACCGGCACGCTGGCGGTGGCCGGCGACATGGCCGTGCGCGCCTTCCGCCTCGACCAGGTCAACGGCAGCGCCAAGGCCGATGCGGCTGGCAGCGACACGGCCGTCGGTGCCTCCGTCGTCGTCACCGTCGTCGACGGCGACGTCAGCGCGCGGCTGGCCCGCAGCGTGACGGCCGGCGGCACGGCCGACGTGTCCTCGGGCGCGACCGTTCTCGAGACCGGCACGGCCAAGGCCAGCGCCTCGGGCAACAGCTCGGGCGGCCGCAGCTCCGACCAGGAATCCAGCAACCAGCTCAACAACAACCCGAACAACGGCGGCGACCGCTCGCTGCCCAGCAGCAACGACCAGGTCAACTCGGCCAACGGCCAGACCAGCGGCGAGACCGGCGGGGAGGGCGGCTCCGGCACCGGCGTGGCCGCGGCCATCGTCGTGCAAGTGCTGGTCACCGACAACACGGCCAGCGTGGCCGACGGCGTCAAGCTGACGGCCGGCGGCGCGATGACCGTCGACGCCCAGGCCGACTACAACGTCATCAACTCGGCCCAGGGCACGGCCATCGACCTGAGCAAGGACACCAACGTCGGCGCCGCCGTCGCGCTGGGCGTCACCGACGCCAGCAACGTGGCCCAAGTCGGCGCCAATGCCGACCTGCGTGGCGCCTCCGTGCAGATCCGCGCCGACCGCCCGGGCGACAGCGGCGACCATGAGTTCCGCAGCCTCGGCGTGGCCGCCGCGGGCGGCAAGGACACCTCTGTCGCCGGCAGCGTCGCCATCAACATCGTCACGCTGGACACGGCCGCCAGCGTCGGCGCCGGCACACAGGTGCGAGCCAGTGCCGGCAAGCTCGACGTCGTCGCCGACCAGAGCACCCTCATCCAATCCATAGCCGGCGCGGCGGCGCTGAGCACGGGCGGCACCGGCGTCGGTGCGTCCGTCGGGCTGAACGTCGTCGTCGAGCGCACCAACGCGACCGTCGGCGCTGGCGCCTCGCTGGCCGCGCGCGACGCGACCACCATCACCGCCAACGGCCAGGTCGTGCCGGCCACGATGGACCTGCCCGATCCGCTTCCCGACCTGACGGTCAGCAACCTCGCCATCTCCGGCGGCATCTCCACCGACGGCGCCGCGGGCGCCGGCTCGGCGGTCGTCAACATCTACACGCTGGACACCATTGCCCGCCTGGACAACGGCGTCAAGATCAACGATGCCGCCATGGGCGTGGCCGCCGGCGCGGCCCAGGACGTGACGGTCGGCGCCAAGAGCAAGACCGACATCGAGGGCGGCGCGGGCGCGGGCGGCATCTCCATCGGCGATGCCGGCGTCGGCATCGGCCTGGACGTGACCGTCCTCATCGAGAACACCAAGACGACGCTCGGCTCGGCCGTGGCCATCAACGCCGCACGCGACATCGCCGTGCGCGCGGCCAGCGATCAGGACATCACCAGCGTCGCCGCCACCGCGGGCGTCGCGACCGATGGCACCGGCGTCGGCGGCAGCGTGTCGGTCTACATCGTCACCAACGACACCGAGGCGACGACAGCGGGCGGCGCCGGCTCGGCGCTGCAGGCCGGCGGCTCGGTTGCCGTGACGGCCGACGCGCCCTTCGACATCAACCAGATCGCCGGTGCGCTGGCCTACGGCAACTCGGCCGGCGTCGGCATCTCCAGCACCGTGCTCGTCCACAACGACACCGTGCAGGCCCTCGTCGGCCCGAGCACGGCCATCGCGGCAGGCTCGGCCGGCGGCGTCGACGTGGCCGCCACCTCGCACGAGAACCTGCTGACCATCGCCGTCGGCGGCGGCGCGTCCAGCAGCGCGGCCGTGGCCGGCTCGGTGGTCGTCAACGTGCTCAATGAAACGACCAAGGCGCGCATCGACGACAGCTCGACCTTCACCGTCGGCACCGCCTCCGGCGCGACCCAGGCGAACATGAAGGTCAGGGCGGACGACGAGACCAGCATCATCTCGGTGGCCGGCTCGGTGGCCGCGTCCAGCAGCGTCGGCGTCGGCCTGGGCGCCGTCGTCAACACGATGAACAAGACGACCGAAGCCCGGCTGGGCTCGGGCGTCACGGGCACGACGGATGGCGACCTGATGGTGACGTCCGCATCCAGCGAGGACATCTCATCGGTCGCGGCCGGCGTCGCGGCCAGCTCCAGCGTCGGCGTCGCGGCCGACGCCAATGTGCAGGTCCTCAACGTCACGACCCGCGCCATCCTCGGCGACGACCCGACCGACGCCAAGGCCAGCGCCGGCGCCGGCGACGTGCACGCCCAGGGCAGCGTCATCGTCGCAGCCGACGAGCACACCGAGGCCGACCTCATCACCGGCTCGGTCGGCGCCTCCGGCTCGGCCGGTGTGGGCGCGGCGGTCGGCGTGGTCACAGCCACCAAGAACACCGGCGCCCTCGTCGGCGACGGCGCCAAGGTCACGGCCGACGGCCTGCGCGCCGGCCTGGCCGTCGAGGACGGCGGCATCGGTGTCGGCTTCGGCGCATCGACGCCGATGAACCCGAGCGGCCTGCCCAATGCGGCGGCCGGCCAGAAGGGCAGTTCGTCCGCCTTCGAGGTTGGCACGCCGACCTTCAACGCCCCCGACGGCAACGGCAACACCAGCAGCGACCAGAGCTTCAGCGGCAACCGCGTCGCCACGCCGAGCATGCGCTCGGGCTTCCAGGGCCTGGCCGTCACGGCCACCAACCGCGACGACATCGAGACCTTCGCCGTGTCGCTTGGCGCCGGCACGGTCGGCATCGGCATCGGCTCGGCCACCAACGTCGTCGCGACGACGACGACGGCCAGCATCGGCGCCGGCGCCAACATCAACGCCGACACCAGCACGGCGGGCGCGGGCCAGAGCGTCCTCATCGGCGCGGGCGACGACTTCTCGCACGTGGCCCTGGCCGGCGCCCTCGGCTTCGGCACCGTGGGCGTGGCCCCGGGCGTGGACGTGACCGTGCTGACGCACGACACCAATGCCAGCATCGGCGGCAACGCCAGCGTCAAGGCCGTGGATGACGTCGTCGTGCAGGCCGCCAACAAGGACCACCTGCTGCTGATCTCGGCCGGCATCGCCGCCGGCACGGTGGGCGTGGGCGGCGCCGTCAACGTGCTGGTGCTGAACAACCACACGGCGGCGACCATCGGCGCGGCCTCGGCCGTGCTCGCCGGCGGCGACGTCGGCGTGCTGAGCAGCGACAAGACCGACACGACCATGATCGCCGGCGCTCTCGGTGCGGGCACCGTGGGCGTGGGCGCGTCCGTCGGCGTCATGAGCATCACCAAGCACACCGACGCCGGCGTGCTGACGGGCGCCAGCATCGACGCCAAGGGCGCCGGCACCGGCCTGCTTGGCATGCTGGACGGCAGCGTCGGCCAGGCCGGCATGGGCACGACCGAGCGCCACGGCGTCATCGTGCAGGCCAACAGCAGCGAAGACTTCTTCCACCTCGACGTCGCGGCCGGCTTTGGCTATGTCGGCGTGGGCGGTGGCGTGGGCGTGTCGCTGCTGGACTCGGACACGACGGCCATCATCGGCGCCAACACGAAGATCAACCGGAACAGCGGCAACGCCGGCGCCGACGCTCGCCAGGGCGTCTACGTGACGGCGGCGAACAGCGCCGGCGGCACCCACTTCACGGGCGCGGTGGCCGGCGGCTTCGTCGGTGTGGGCGGCGCGGTGCAGGTGGGCAGCCTGCGCAACGACACGGCCGCGCGCATCCTCGGCAATGCCGACGTGGCCGCGGCCGGCGACGTGGCCGTGAACGGCTTGTCGCGCATCGACCTCGACTCGCTGACCATTTCCGGCGCCGGCGGCTTCGTCGGCGCGGCGGGCGCCGTGACGGTGTGGTCCGTCGGCACGCCGCTGGAGCGCAACTACCAGAACGACCAGGGCAGCTCGGCCGACGGCCTCAGCAAGACCCAGGGTGACGGCAGCCAGGGTTCGGGCGACAGCGACGGCGCCCGCCAGGCCACGCTGGCCAAGGGCCAGGTCGGCAGCGTGCTCGGCGGCTTCAGCGGCGGCGCGGCCGGCAGCGGCCAGCAGCGCGTGCACGACCGCGGCGGCGCGGCCGGCACGCTGGTCAGTGGCTCCGGCCCCAGCCAGGCCGAATGGCTGGCCGCCATCAACGCGGCCACGCCGGCCCAGGGCACCGAGGCCACGGTGGCCGGCGGCACCAGCATCACGACCGGCGGCGCCATCACCGTCAATGCCCAGCAATGGGTCGACGTGAACTTCCTGGTCGGCGCCATCGGCGCCGGCGCGGGCGGCATCGGCGCCGGCATCGGCGTGTTCTCCACCGCCTTCAACACCAATGCCAATGCCGGCGGCATCTACACGGCCGGCGGCAAGTTCACGGTCTCGTCGCGGCTGGACAGCAATGTCGACGCCATCGCCTTCGCCGGCGGCGCCGGCTTCGTCGGCCTGGGCGCGGCCGTGTCCGTGCTGAGCGACCACAGCTACAACCAGGCCGGCCTGGGCGACAGCGCCCGCGTGAAGGCCGCGTCCAGCGTGGACGTGACGGCCATCTCCAACCGCACCATCCACCTCAACACCGACCAGGGCGCCGCCGGCGCGGTCGCCGCGGGTGCATCTTTCACGCGGCTGACGAACGACGGCCAGGTCAGCGCCGACGTGAACCACGGCGCGCGCATCGGCCAGGACGCCGGTTTCTCCGTCGGCGCGCTGCACCTCGACGCCGAGGCCAATTTCGACACCTATGCCCACACGCTGGCCTTCTCGGTTGGCGCCGTGGCCATCAGCGCCAACTTCGCCATCGTCGAGGTGACGCCGCTGGTGCGCGCCTCGGTGGGCGACGCCTCGCTGATCAAGACGACCGGCGACGCCACCGTCGACGCCATCACCACCGGCAAGGCCGACGCTAACGTGCTGACCGTCACCGCCGGTGCCGGGGCCACCGGCGTCAGCCTGTCCTCGGCCACCTTCTCGCCCACGGTGCAGGCGCTGTTCGGCGCCACGTCGGTGCTCAACGCCGGCGGCTTGATCCGCGTGCAGGCGCGCAACAACCACAACGGCACGAGCGCCCTGGCCAACAAGGGCGCCTGGGCCAAATCCACGGCGCCGGGCTTCGGCGGCTTCAGCGGCAACGGCGCGGTGCCGACGGCCGAGGCCAACGGTGCCGTCAAGGCCAGCGTCGGCTCAGGCTCGCTCGTCAGCGCGGGCGGCCGTGTCGATGTGCTCGCCTACAACAACAACGAGGCCCAGGCCACGGCGCTGGCGCTGTCGGTCGGCGGTGCCACGGTGGGCGTCAGCGTCGGCAATGCGCGCGCCAACGGCGGCACGACGGCCGAGCTGCTCGGCGGCGTTGGTTCGTCCACCGACCTGACCGTGCGCTCACAGGCCCGCAACCTCGCCAACTCGGCCTCCGACGCCTCCGGCGGCGGCATCGTCGGCACCAACGGCGCCAGCAGCACGGCACGCGCCAACGGCAACGTGCAGACGACGGTGGGTGTCGCCGCGCAGGACGCGACGCTCAACGCCAGCGGCAAGATCGTCATCGAGTCCCGCTCCAGCAACGATGCGACGGCCAACACCTTCGGCCTGTCGCTCGGCGTGGGTGGCGCGGTGGGCATCATGGCCGCCAGCGCCGAGGCCTCGCCCGACGTGCGCTCCACCGTCACCGGCAACACGGCGCTGGTCTCTGGCGCGGGTGTGCGCGTCGGCGCCTATCACAACCAGGGCGGCGAGGACGTGCAGGCCAAGGCCGACGCGGCCAGCGGCAGCCTGGGCTTGGCGGCATCGGGCGCCATCGTCAATGCCAAGAGCCTCGGCGGCGCCCAGGCGCTGGTGGGCGACAACACTTCGATGGCCGGCGGCAGCGGTGCGGTCGTCGTCGAGGGCCTGTCCGGCAACATCGCCGTGGCCACCGGCGATGCGTTGTCGGTCGCGGCGGGCATCGGCGCCGGCGCGGTCGTGGCCAACGCCAGCACCGGCGGCACGACGGGCGCCGTCAGCGGCGCCGACGTGACCGGCGCGAGCTATTCCGTGCTGGCCCATGCCGACCAGAACGCCGATGGCACCGCCAAGGCGGCCTCCGGCGGCGTGCTCGCTGGGGCGTCCGGCGCCGTCGGCACCAGCAGCGTCACGCCAACCGTCAACGCCGGCATCGGCGACGGCGCGCAAGTCAGCGTGAGCGGCCCGATCTCGGTCGTGTCCGAGACCGTCTCCGACTCTGACGGCATCGCCAACGGCGTGGCCGTGTCGGCCGGACTGTCGATGGGCATCTCCGTTGCTGACGCGACGCTGAACCCGACGATGACCAACCGCATCGGCACCGGCGCCAGCCTGAGCGCCACCGGCGTCGGCTCCGACCTGACCATCGCGACGCGCTTCAACGGCGGCACTGACAAGTCCGGCGGTGCCACGGCCACGGCCACGGCACCGTCCGGCGGCCTGGCAGCCGGCAGCGGCACGGGCGCGTCGGCGCAGTCGACGTACAACATCCTGCAAAGCTCCGGCAGCGGCGTCACGCTGAACGCCGGGCGCGACCTGAACGTCGAGCTGAAGGTGGGCAACCACGTCGAGTCCACGGCCAACAGCGACACCTTCGGCCTCGTTGCCGCGGTGGGCGGCGCCGTGTCCAGCGCCACCGTCGACGGCAGCGCGCAGAGCAACTTCACCAGCGCCAGCGGCACGGTCGGGCGCGACCTGAACGCGCTCGGCGTCTCCAGCCAGCCCGTCACCGGCACGGCGCACGCGTCCGGCGGCGGCCTCGTCAGCGGCCAGTTCAACAGCGCCACGGCCAGCTTCACGCCGACGCTGGGCATCAACCTCGGCAGCGGCACGCTCAACGTCGGCGGCAACGCGACGGTGCAGATGCTCTCAAGCACCGACACGACCGCCAACGCCATCGGCAAGGCACTGAGCGTCGCCGCAAGCATCGGTTCGTCCAGCGCCACGGCGACGATGAGCCCGACCGTCTTCGCGCGCACCGGCAACCAGCAGCTGACGGCCGGCGGCGCCGTCCTCGTCGAGGCCCGCCACAACCATGACGGCACGGCCGCCACTGGCTTCAACACGACGGCCACCGCGCTGGCCTCTGCCGGCAGCGCCCTCGTCAGCGGCACCGGCGCGTCGGCGTCGGCCACGGCGTCGGCCAACGTCGATGCCAGCGTCGGCGCCGGCAGCAAGCTCACCGCCAGCGGCTCGGTCAAGGTGCTGGCCGACGCGGCCAACCTGGCCAGCGGCGACACGTCCGGCCTTGGCGCCGGCGGGTTGATCGGCTTCGGTCGGTCCACCAGCTCGGCCGTCGTCGGCGGCGGCACGGCGGCCAACCTCGGCGGCGGCGTGGGCGGCGGGTCGTCCATCAGCGTCGTGGCCCAGGGCAAGAACACGGCCGTGTCGGGCGCCAGCGCCTCGGGCGTGGCTGGCCTGGCCGGTGTCAGTGGCGGCAGTGCGACGGCGCTCTCCAACAGCGCCGTGTCCGCCGGCCTGGGTGACAACAGCGTCGCCAGCAACTCGACGACGACGGGCGCCGTCCTCATCGACGCCATCTCCAGCGCCGATGCCGACGCCAAGGCCAAGTCCTTCTCCTTCGGCCTTGCCGGCGCGGTTGGCTTCATGAGCGCGACCAGCCAGGTCGCCCCGGCCGTGACCGCCGAGGTGCGCGGCACGACCGGCGTGACCGGCAACGGCATCACCGTGCGCGCCCGCCACAACCAGCAGGGCGAGGACAGCACGGCCGTGGCGGACGCGGCCGGCATCGGCGGCGGCGTGGCCATCGGCGGCGCGAACGCCGACGCGACGGCGGCGGCCGACACCAGGGCCCTGACCGGCAACGCCACCAGCTTCAACGCCGGCGGCAACAGCGTGCTGGTGCAGGCCAATGCCATCAACAAGGTGACCGGCACGGGCGAGTCCCTCAATGGCGCCCTGGGCGTGGCGGTGGGCGTCGTGTCGGCCTCGGCCCGCTCGGGCGGCATCACCGAGGCGACCAGCGGCGCCGACGTGGCGTCGGCCAGCGCGCTCAACGTGCTGTCCAACGCGACGCAGACCGGCCTGGCCACGGCCACCGGCGCGTCCGGCGGCCTGCTGGCGGCCGGCACCGGCGCCGGCGTGACGACGACGGTCAACCCCGACGTGCGCGCCGGCCTGGGCGACGGCGCCGTCATCGACGTGGCGGGCGGCATCAATGTCAGCGGCACGGCGACGACCGATGCCGACGGCACCGCCACCGGCGTGGCCGTGTCGGCCGGCGCGTCTCTCGGCCTGTCCAAGTCCGACGTGACACTGGCGCCGACGATGACGATGCGCGTCGGCAGCGGCGTCAGCGCGACGACGCATTCGGCCAACACCGGCGACATCAACTTCTCGCTGACCCACAACGCCGGCAGCACCTCGGCCGGCGGCGCCACGTCGACGGCCTTTGCGGGCGCCGGTGGCATCGTCGCCGGCGGCGGCGCCGAGGCCAACTCGACGCTGAACTACGACATCAACGCGACGACCGGCAGCGGCGTCACGCTGAACTCGGCACGCGGCGTCGCCTTCACGACGACGACCGGCGCCCATGTCGAGTCCAACGGCGATGCACGCGGCTTCGGCCTCGTCGGCGCGGCGGGCGGCGCGGTGTCCAACACCAATGTCACCGGCGCGGTGAACCAGACGCTGGGTGCCGTCAGCGGCAACCAGGCCATCGACTTCAAGGTCGAGACCATCGCCAACCATCTGGTCGACGCAACCTCGCACGCGTCGACGGTCGGCCTGCTGGCCTCGGGCCAGATCAACGCGGCCACGGCCAGCTTCACGCCGACGATCACGGCCAACCTGGGCGGCGGCGGCACGATCAACGTCGGCCGCGACCTCATCGTCAACGCGCTGTCCACGGCCGACACGACGGCCACCGCCTTCGGCGCGGCGACCAGCGGCGGCGTCGGCTTCGGTGGCTCGTTCGCGACCGCGACGATGAGCCCCAGCATCAACGCGCTGACGGCCAACGAGGCGGCCAACGTCGGCCGCAACATCAGCATCCACGCCAGCCACAACCATGACGGCGCCGGCTCCACCGGCGGCGACACCGTGGCGCTGGCGCGCAGTTCCTCGGGCTCGCTGCTGCTCAGCGTGGCCGGCGCTTCGGCCACGGCCAACGCCAATGCCGCGACGACCGCACGCAGCGGCGCCGGCAGCGTGCTGACGGCCGGCGGCTCGCTCGCCATCCATGCCGACGCGGCCAACATCGGCCACACGGAAACCTCGGGCCTGTCGATCAGCCTGCTGGTCTCGGCCGGCAAGTCGGTGGCGGCGTCCAACGCCAACGGCACGACGACCGCCGAGATCGCCGGCGGCTCCGGCGGCAGCAGCGGCGTCGACGTGCGCGCCCTCGGCCACAACTACGCCGACGCGCAGGCCAATGCCTCGGGCGGCGGCCTCGCGGCGGGTGTCAACAGCGGCGACGCGACGGCCAAGGCCGACGGCGGCGTGACGGCCGGGGCCGGCAATGCCAGCTCGGCCAGCGTCGTCAACAGCAGCGGCCAGATCAATATCGCCGCGCTGTCCGAGATGGACGCCAACGCCCAGGCACGCGGCCTGTCGGTGGGCCTGCTCGGCGCGGTCGGCGTCATGTCGGCCAACGCCGAGGTTGCGCCCAACGTGAGCAACCTCGTACAGGGCACGACGACGCTGAGCGGGCAGGGCGTCAACATCGTCGCCCAGCACAACCAGGGCGGCCAGAACGCACGCGCCAAGGCCGACAGCGCCGGCATCGGCGCGGGCATCAGCGTGGCGGGCGCGAACGCCACGGCCAGGTCCGGCGCCAACACCAGCACCACCACGCAGGTCGGCGCGACGCTGAACGGCAACGGCGGCCTCGTCACCGTGCAGGCCCTGGCCAACAACAACGTCACCGCCGACGGCACGGCCCTGGGCGGCGGCGGCGCGGCGCGCGGCGCGATGACGGCCAACAGCACGTCCAACGGCACGACGGCCGCGACGAGCGCGGCCAAGGTCAACGGCGCCGGCCTGGTCATCGACGCGACGGCCAACCAGAACTCCTCGGCGAACAGCTCAGCCGCGGCCGGCGGCCTCATCGCCGCCAGCGCGGGCGCCACGTCCAACAGCGCAGTGACGCCGACCGTGACGGCCGGCATCGGCGCCGGCGCGGTCATCGACGTCAATGGCAGCGTCAACGTCGGCGCCAACGCCAACACCCAGTCCACCGGCATCGCCGACGGCGTGCAGTTCTCCGGCGGCATCGGCGCGGGCGGCTCGACCGCCAACGTCGACATCAACCCGACGATGACGGTCAACGTCGGCAACAACGCCCACATCACGACGCACGGCGCCAAGGGCGACGTGGAGATGGCGCTGCGCCTGAACAACGGCGACGCGGGCGCCGGCAAGGCCACCGCGCGCTCCAGCGCGAGCGCCGGCTCGGCCATCTCGGTGTCGGGCAGCAACTCGACGGCCGACGTCAGCGCCAACCTGACCAACAACACCGGCTCGGGTGTCGTCTTCAACACCGCCGGGGCGGTGCGCTTCGACACGCTGGCGGGCCTGACGGTCGACGCCCTGGGCGACAGCCTCAACCTCGGCCTCATCGGCGCGGGGGGTGTTGCCAGGTCCAACGCCACCATCGGCGGCACGACCAACGCGACGACGGGCAGCATCTCCGGCACCGTCGGCGGCGACCTCGTCATCAACACGGCCAGCAACTACGTCGCCATCTCGTCCAGCAAGGCCGCGGCGGGCGGCCTGCTCGGCTCGGGCGGCACCAACACGTCCAACGCCCTCGTCACGCCGACGATCAACGTCGGCATCGGCTCGGGCGGCAGCATCGCCGCCGGCCGCGATGTCGTCGTCAACAACGTCTCCACCGGCGATGCCGACGCTCGCGCCGACGGCATTTCCATCGCCGGCCTGGGCTCGTTCGCCGGCTCCGACGCGACCGCGCGCGTGCGTCCCGACATGGACACGACGGTCGGTGCTGCCGACGTCAGCGCCGGCCGCAACTTCACGCTGCTGGCCAGCCACAACCACACCGGCGCGGGCGCCAACGGCATGGATGCGCACGCCTACGCCAACGCGTCCGGCGGTTCCTTCGGCTTCAGCGGCGTCGGTGCGAACAGCCTGGCCCAGTCTTCGGCCGACATGACGACGGCACTGGGTGGCGCGGGAGCCGACCTGTCCGCCGGCACGGGCGACTTCACGGTCACGACCCGCTCCGGCAACGTCGCCGGCGCCGAGGGCTATGGCCTGTCCATCGGCGGCCTGCTCGGCAAGGGCAATGCGCGCGCCGACGCCATCGCCGGCGGCACGCTGACCAACGCCCAGAACAACACTTACACCAACGACAACCAGACTTCAACCATCGCGGCTGGCACCGGCATCGTCGCCGGCGGCAATGTCGCCATCGACAACATCAGCGACCAGGGTGCCGCGAGCGACACGACGGCACCGGCTGGCGGCCTGATCGGCGCCGCGTCCAACGACTCCGATGCCATCGTCGCGCGCAACCTGAGCACGTCCATGCTCGGCAACGGCATCACGGCCGGCGGCAACATACTGCTCGGCGGCGCCACCAGCGGCGGCGCCCGCGCCACTTCCGACGCCAACTCCTTCGGCCTGATCTCCCTGGGCAAGGCCGCGGCCAACGCCCAAGTCACGCCGACGGTCGCCACGACGGCGGGCGGCGTGCTCGACGCCGGCGGGCGCATCACCATCCGCGCCTCGCACGACGGCTCGCAGGGCGCCGATGCGTCCGGCGAGGCGGGTGGCGGCAGCGGCTTTGCCAGCATCAACGGTGCCGAGACGCATGCGGCCACGGCTGCCGCGGTCAGCGCCGAGATCCGCAACGGCGCGTCTGTCAATGCCGACGGCGGCACCGAGGTGCTCTCCGCCGTGTCCGACAAGGCCAGCGCACACGCGGACGGGTCGGCCTATTCCTTCGGTGTCGCCATCGGCGCGACCGACGCCAGCGCCGACGCGAACTCCAGCAGCCGGGCCACGGTCGGCAATGCCCAGGTCACGGGCGCCGGCCTGACCATCGATGCGTCCGGCGGCGGCCGCGGCGTCGCGAATGCGCAGGCCACCACCGGCGGCCTGCTGGTGGCCGGCAGCGGCGCGGCACCGGTCGTGCACGTCAACCCCGTCATCACCGCCGAACTGGCGGGCGGCGCCAATGTCGACGTGGGCGGCAACGTCGCCGTGCGCGCGCACGGCAATGCCGAGGGCGACGGCGTGGCGGACGGCAGCACCTTCGCCGGCCTGGGCTCCAGCGCCACGGCGTCGGCCGACGTCCACGTCACGCCGTCCGTGCATGCCGACATCCTGGCCGGCGCCCACGTGAAGGCGGGCGGCAGCGTCCAGCTGCTGGCCAGCCAGGGCCAGACCGTCAGCACGGGCGACACGAGCTTCGGCGCCGGCGGCGTCAACACCAGCAGCAACGTCATCACGCTCAATGGCGAGCATGGCCTGAACACGGGCGACACGGTCACCTACAGCATCGGCGTGGATGGCAATGCGCCGGTCGGCGGCCTCGTGGATGGCCGCAACTACCAGGTCATCGTCCAGTCGCCCACCAGCGTCAAGCTGGGCTCGGTCTTCAAGTCGACCACCGTCGACGCGACCCGCGACGAGATCAAGTTCGACGTCGAACACGGCTTCACCGACGGCCAGCGCGTCATCTACCACGCGGCCGGCAATGCTGCCATCAGCGGCCTCGTCGACGGCCAGGCCTACTACGTGCGCGTCATCGATGCGCAGACCATCAAGCTCGCCACCAGCCCGGCCGCGGCCACGGTGGCGCCCAAGACCTTCCTCAGCTCGGCCGTCAACGCGACGACCGATCGCATCACGCTCAGCGGCCACGGTTTCGTCGACGGCCAGGCCGTCACCTACCGCACCGCGGGCGCGGAGCAGTTCGAGGGCTCGGCCGTCGAGTCGGCAGGGGCCGACACCATCACGATCAACGGCCATGGCTTCAACACCGGCGACCAGGTCAAGTACAGCATCCGCGACCTCGTCACCGAGAGCCCGAACAAGCCGCCGGCCGCCATCACCGGCCTGACGGCGGACACGAACTACTACGTCATCCGCGTCGACGACAACCACATCAAGCTGGCCACCAGCCCCAGCAATGCAAGCAGTGGCACGGCCATCGACATCAGCAACACCGCCGAGTCCGCGGCCAGCGGCCATGTGCTGACCCGCATCGGCGCCGCGCCGCTATCCGGCCTGACCAGCGGCAACACCTACTACGTCAAGGTCATCGACGCCAACACCTTCCAGCTGTCGGCCACGTCGGGCGGGGCGGCCATCGACATCGGCGCGGGTGGCGGCAAGCACACGATCGGCGTCGAGGGCATCGAGCTCTCGGGCGCCAGCACCAGCGGCCAGCACCAGCTGGAGGTCGACATCACCAGCGCTGGCAGCGGCAACGGCCACCAGCTGCTGGGCGCCGGCGGTGCGCTGCAGCTGGTCAACAGCGTGACGGACAACGGCGTGTCCAGCGCCACCACCAAGGGTGCCTCCGGCGCGCTGCTCGGCACCCACACGGGGTCGGACGCTGAAGTCCACCTGGTGACCGACGTGCATGCCAACGTCGGCGACAACGCAGTCGTCCAGGCCGGCGGCGACATCTCGCAGACCGCCTTCTCCGCCGCCAACGGCGCCGGCACGGCGGGCTCGGTGGGCGGCGCCTTCATCGCCGTCGGCAACTCGACCGCCAACGTCAATGCGACGCAGACCGTCCAGGCCACGGCCGGGAACGGCGCGCAGCTGACCTCCGGCGGATCGGTCACGATGAACTCGACGAGCAGCCAGGGCGGCACGCTGAGCGCCAACTCCAAGGGCGGTGGCTTCATCAACTCGTCCGAGGTGGACGGCGTCGTCCAGCTCAACCACAGCACCACGGCCGGCATCGGCAATGGCGGCAGCATCGTCGCGGCCCATAACGTCGACATCCAGGCCGAATCCAAGTTCGACGGCGACGTCTACGGCAAGGCCTCCAGCGGCGGCCTGGGCGCCGATTCCGACTCGGACATGACCTGGCAGGTCGGCAGCGCCGGCAACCAGCAGCAGACGGCGGTCAACGTCGGCAACAACGCCGTCGTCAAGGCGGGTGACGACATCACGCTGGACGCGACCATGTCGCACGCCAAGACCAGCGTGTCGGCCGACGCCTACTCGGCGGCGCTCGGCGCCAACCCCGACTCGCATTCCTACACGCGCATGTACTCCGACGCCGTCGTCAACGTCCGCTCGGGTGCCCTGGTCAGCTCGCTGGAGAACATCTACGTCCATGCCCTGCACACCGGCGTGAACGCCTACGGCTACTCCAAGGGTGAGGCCGATGCGGCCGGTGGCGACACCGACGTCGACCTGTCGATCGAACACCGCCTGAACTCGCTGGTCAACGCCGAGGCCGGCGCGACCTTCGAGACCCACGCCCTGGACGTGCGCGCCGAACGGGGCGGCTACGGCGTCGGCTACCGCTACGTGCAGGACGGCGCCTGGGCGGACGACGGCGACGTCAACTTCGGCATACCGCACACCTTGAACCAGCACATCGAGTTCAACGCCGATGCGCGCCTGTCCTCCGGCCCCAACCCGGTGCTGCTCGTCGATGCGGCCGGCAACGTCGTGACCGCACAGAACGTGTCGGTCAACAACACGGCCAGCACGGTCATCGTCAACGACATTGCCAACAACAGCGTCGGCACGGCCAACTTCCGCGCCAACGGCATCTTCGACCCGGGCCATGGCGACGTGCAGCCCGGCACCATCGCCGGCACGCAGTCGACCTTCACCTTCATCCATACCTTCAACCGCATCACGCTGACCAACCAGTCGACCAAGGACCTGCGCATCAACAACATCGCGCCGGTCAACACGACGGCGGTGCCGCAGGTCCACATCGACGTGGACAACGTCACCGGCCCGGCCGGCGACCCGACGCCCTTCGAGTTCAACATCCGCCACAGCTATGGCGCGACCGAGCTGCTGATCCGCAACACCAGCACCAACCCCGGCGCCGACATCCAGCTCAATGGCGTCATCGACAACCCGCTCGGCTCGACGCTGATCGCCGCCGTCGGCGGCAGCATCGTGCCCTTCAGCGCCGGCGCTCTGGTGCGCACCAACACCGCCACGCTGAGCGCCGGCGGCGCCATCGGCCTGAGCAACCAGCGCCTCGAACTCGAACTGGTGCAGAGCGCCGGCCGCGACGCCGCGCTGACCAGCAGCTCCGGCGGCAGCACCTTCCTCGGCATCCGCGGCCTGCTGCGCGACCCGGCGGCCAGCGGCTTCACGCTCAGCCTGGGCGACCTCAGCGCCGGCGGCGAACTCAACCTGCTGCTGCGCGAAGCCAAGCGCCAGGTCGTCGTCAACGGCGTGCCGCCGACCTACCAGGTCCAGGTGCACATCAACTACGCCAGCGTCGGCACCGACCTCGGCACGACCAACTGGATCCGCCACTTCCGTCCCGATCAGGCCGGCGGCGCGATCGTCGACTTCCCCGTCGGCTACTTCGGCACCGGCAACGAGGCCATCGCCTCGACGACCTCGCTCGGCACCCTCAGCGCCGGCACCGACCTCAGCGTCATCGCCCAGACTCCCGCCCAGCGGATGGACCTGTTCCAGCGCAACACCTGGACGGCCGGCGCCAATGCGACCCTGCGCAGCAACGGCGACATCACGTTGCCCAGCACCGTGCAGGCCGGCACCGGCAACCTGGCCGTGCAGAGCCTGAACAACTCCGTCTATGCCGACCACCTGATCGCCGGCGGCAACGCCACCATCACGGCCGCGCTGGACATTTCCAATGTGCTGGCCAGCTACGCCCACACCTGGCTGGCGCTGTACACCAACAACCTGCTGACGGCAGGCGGCACCGCGCAGATGACCGCGGGCCGCGACGTCACGCTGCCGCGCATCGTGCAGGCCGGCGGCAACCTTGGCATCCAGGCCGGCCAGCAGGTGCTGGCCCCGGCGTCGATCTGGTCGCAGACGGCCGACGTGTCCATCACCAGCACCAGCGGTTCGGTGCAGGTCGACCATGTCGTCGCCGGCAGCGACGTGTCCATCACGGCCACGCAGGGCACGATTTCCAACGTGACCGGCGGCCAGACCGGCACGCGCATCGGCCTCTACCCGAGCAACCTCATCACGGCCGGCGACAGCATCACGCTGCTGGCCGGCGGCGACATCACGCTGCCCCGCCTCGTGCTGGCCCTGGCCGGCCCGATCAGCATCACGTCCACGGGCGGCAACGTGCTGCTCGAACAGGTCGAGGCCGACAACAACGACGTCACCATCTCGGCCGCCAAGGGCGGCATCCAGGAAATCGGCAGCGACGCCGCCGCCGACGTGCTCGGCATCAACCTCAAGCTCACCGCCGGCGCTGGTGGCATCGGCAGCGGCGCCAACGCGCTGGAGATCGACTCCTCGCGCCCCAGCCACGGCAACGTCTGGGCGTTGGCTGACGGCTCGATCTATATGGTCGAAGTGGCCGGCGACCTCAACCTCGACCGCGTGCGCTCCAGCAGCGCCGACGTCGAGCTGACCGTGCTGAACGGCGACCTCGTCGACGACCTGTCCGACCTGGCTGCCGATGTCGAAGGCAACAACCTGACGCTGACCGTCAGCGGCCAGATCGGCAGCTACTACAACGACGTCGAGATCGACAGCCGCTTCAGCGCGGCCGGCGGCTTCGTCAATGCCAGCGGCAACGCCGGCGTGCAGCTGACCGAGGTCGTGCAGGCCCTCTACGTGGGCACCATCATCAGCAGCGCCGGCCAGGTGCGCCTGGCCTCGCGCGACAGCCAGGCCAGTGGTGAAGACATCATCATCGGCGCGGGCCGCAGCGTGCAGGCCGGCAAGAGCGTCACGCTCAGCGCCGGCGACAACCTGACTATCAACGGCACGGTCAGTGCCGGCGAGCGCCTCTTCTTCAGCGTCGACTATCACAGCGCCGACGCCGAGGGCGCCACGGCCCTCATCGCCGGCACCGTGACGGGCGACCGCCCCGAGCTCTACGGCGACGACCAGGCCGACGTGCTCGACGTCTCTGCGCAGTCCCAGAGCTGGACGGTCTACGGCCGCGGCGGCAACGACAGCATCGCCGGCGGCTCCGGCGCCGACAACCTCTACGGCGAAGACGGCGTCGACAACATCGCCGGCGGCGCGGGCGACGACCTCATCGTCGCCGGCAGCGGCGCTGGCGGCACGCTGGACGGCGGCGCGGGCAATGACCGCATCTTCGGCAGCGACGACGGCCGCGACCCGACAGTCGAAGGCCTGCCCGGCCTGGGCGACACCATCACCGGCGGTGATGGCAACGACCAGATCTGGGCGCTGGGTGGCGCCGACACCATCGATGCCGGTGCGGGCGACGATTTCGTCGACGGCGGCGACGGTGCCGACGTCATCTCCGGCGGCGCCGGTAGCGACACGCTCTACGGTGGCCGCGGCAACGACACGATCTACGGCCATTACCCGGCCCAGCAGGCCGCGGCGGTCGCCGACGACAACGCGACCGACCGCATCTTCGGCGAGCAGGGCGACGACGAGCTGCACGGCAACGGCGGCGACGACTTCATCGACGGCGGCTTCGGCGCCGACAAGATCTACGGCGAGGCCGGCAACGACGAGCTGCACCAGGGCTTTGGCCAGGGCGGCCTCATCGACGGCGGCGCCGGCGACGATCTGCTCGTCGGCTCCGACGACGGCAACGACACGCTGCTCGGCGGCGATGGCGAGGACCATCTGCAAGGCCTGGCCGGCAACGACCACCTCGACGGTGGCGCCGGTGCCGACACGCTGGAAGGCGGCGCGGGCGACGACCTGCTCGAAGGCGGCGCGGGCGCCGACCTGATGGTGGGCGGTGCCGGCAACGACACGCTCTACGGCCACTCGGCCAGCGGCGCCGGCGACGACAACGCGGCCGACTACCTCTACGGCGACTTCGGCACCAACGGCAACGAGGCCGGCTCCGGCCGCGACAAGCTCTTCGGCCAGGGCGGCAACGACCTGCTCTACGGCGAAGGCGGCGACGACCTGATCCAGGGCACGGCCGGCATCGCCGTCGTGGAGACGGGTGGCGGCACGACCAACTTGATCGACTTCGGCGGCGCGGGTGACGATTCCTCATTCAACGGCACGGTCACGGCCACGCCGGCACCGGCCGTCGTACCCGTGGACGACAGCAGCCCGCGCGCGGCCGGCACGCTGCCCGACGGCGTCGTCGGCAGCGGCCGCTGGGCCGACCTGCATGGCAGCTCGGCGGACTCCGCCGCACTGCGCGGCCTGGCCGGCGACATCGGCCTGTCGCAGGAACCCGCCGTCGCCATCGGCGCGAGCGGCGAGCGCTATGTCGCCTGGAGCGACAGCCGCAACGGCAACCTCGAAATCTATGTCGCCCGCCAGGACGGCACGCAATGGACCATGCTGGGCACGAGCGCCGCGCAGGGCGGCGTGTCCGCCAGCACGGGCGCGGCCTCCGCCAAGCCGACGTTGACGGTTGATGGCACAGGTGCGCCCATCGTTGCCTGGACCGAGACGCTGGCCGACGGCAGCCGCGACATCGTCGCCAAGCGCTGGGACGGCGCGGCCTGGGTGAGCCTCGGCAACGCCAGCGGCACCGGCCACGCGGTGCAGGGCAAGCTCGTCAACACGACCAATGGTCCGGTCCTCGTCTTCACCGACGACGCCACCGGCAACGCCCGGCTGTTCGCCAAGATCTACACCGGTGGCAGCTGGGTGGCCCTGGGCGCCGCTGCCGCCACGACCGGCACCGGCCTTGCAGTCGGCACCGAGCTGCGCGACTTCAGCGTCGCGGCCAGCGGCGGCAAGGTCGCCATCGCCTACTCGGCCGTGCAACCGGGCGCCTCGCTGCGCCAGGTCTACGTCAACGAGTTCACGCCCGGCGGCACGCCGGGCACGGGCACCTGGGCGGGCCTCGCCGGCTCCAATACCGGCACCGGCGTCAGCGGTGGCACGGCCGTCAAGACGGCCCTGGGCCTGGACACGACCTACCACGCCCAGCCCAGCATCGCCTACTTCGGCGGCGGCATCTTCGTCGCCTGGCAGGCCTGGTCCGACCAGGGCGCCAGCGTCGCCACCGCCCAGCTCGGCGCGGGCGGCGTCACGGTGCGCGACGTCATCAAGGACCAGAGCCGACCGGGCCTGCCGCAGCTCGCGGCCGGTGGCAGCTCGCTGCGCCTGGTGTGGGTCAACACCCCACTGGGCGATGCAGCCAGCAGCCTCTACGAGCGCCAGTGGAACGCGACGACGCAGCACTTCGAGGAAGTGCTGCCCGGCCAGGCCAGCGGCACGGGTGCCGGCAGCGGCATCAGCCAGACCGGCGGCACGCCGCAGCAGCTCGCGCTCGCGGTCGGCGCCGACGGTGCGGCCCTGCTCGGTTGGCAGGACGCCAGCGTGGGCTCGCCCGAAATCCTCGTGCGCGCCGACGCGGCGCCGGTCGGCCGGGTCTTCACGGCCACGCCGGGCAACACGGTGCAGCAGATCCTTGACGCCCAGACGCTGGGCGTGGGCGACGTCATCGTCCTGCACGGCAGCCAGGCCGGATTCACGGTGTCGGCTGCCGACGCTGGCGTGCTGATCTGGGGCGCGCCGGACGGCAGCATCACGGGCGCGGTGACGGTCAGCGGCGCCAATGCGACGCTGCAGAATCTCAAGCTGCAATCCACGCTGACGATCACGGCCGATGGCGTCGGCGTCAGCGACTCCAGCGTCAGCGGCGCGGTCAGCATCACGGCGGGGCAGGGCGCCCGGCTGTTCGGCAACAACTTCTCGGCCGGCGTCAGCGTCGCGGCCGGCGTGCAGAACGCCAGCCTGCGCTTCAACGTCATCTCCGGCGCCGTCGGCCTGCTGCTGGACAGCGCCACCGGCGTGCAGATCCGCGACAACCGCATCACCGGCACGACGGCCGCGCTGCGCATCGTCAGCGGCTCGACGGCCAGCGGCCGCATCGCCGGCAACACCTTCATCGCCACCGACACGGCCACCGGCCTCGACCTGCTGGCGACGTTCAACGGCGTCATCGAGAACAACCGCGTGCAAGGCGGCGCGCTGGGCATCAACTACGCCGCGGGCAACCAGCTCGCGGGCAACACGGTCACCGGCGCCACCGTCGGCCTGAAGAGCAGCCTGACCGGCGCGGCGGCCCTGGGCTGGGTGGGTGCGTCCGTCGACCGCCCGAATACCTTCGAGGCCAATGCCACCGGCGTGCAGTTGCTCAGCGGCGCGCTGATGCAAGGTCAGGTCGTGCGCGGCAACACCGTCGGCGTGACGGGCGCCGGCCAGCTCGGCGGCGACACGCTGACGCACGCCAACCTCATCGAGGCCAACACCACCGGTGTCAACGCCTTCACCGGCACCATCCAGTTCAACCGCTTCTCGGCCAATGCCACCGCGATCAACGCGACGAGCGAGCAGCGCATCCTGCACAACCTGTTCTATCGCAACACCGTCGTCGGCATCGAGATCAACGGCAAGAACGACGTGCGGGTGTTCAACAACACCTTCTACGCCATCACCGGCGACAACCTGCGCTCCGAGGGCGGCAGCACCGAAGTCGAGGTGCAGAACAACCTGATGTGGGCGATGGGCGGCTACGACCTCTACGTCGCCAACGACAGCCGCTACGGCTTCTACTCCGACTACAACAACCTGTTCACGTCGGGCGCGGGCAAGGTCGGCTTCTGGACCAAGGACTTCAGCGACATCCTCGACTGGCAGGCCGACATCGCCCGCTTCGACCTGCATTCCGTCGGCGCCACGGTCGTCAACCCCACCTGGGCCGAGCCCGAGTTCGTCAGCCTGCTCAGCGACGACTTCCGCTTGCGTGACCCGGTCGCGGGGCAGCGCTTCAGCTCGCCGGGCATCGACATGGGCAATGTGCTGTCCGACGCCGGCCGCAACCCGGCGGACCTGAACCTCATCGCCAACCCCGGCTTTGAGGGCTCGCTCGCCGGCTGGGACGTCAACGCCGGCTCGCAGAGCTACACGCCCACCGGCGCGGCGCCGGCCGCCTACGAGGGCAGCAACTTCTTCTTCGCCGGCGGCGTGGCCGGCGGCTTCGCGCGCCAGACCTTCACGCTGGCCCAGCTCGGCCTCACGGCCACCCAGGCCGACAGTCAGGACTTCCAGCTGCTGTTCGGCGGCCGCATCCGCATGGGCGTCGAGAACCCCGTGGACAGCGGCGAGGTGCAGCTGATCTTCCGCAACGCCGCCGGCGATGTCATCGCCACGGCGGTGGCCAAGGCCAGCGGCACGACCAACCGCTGGGAACTCGTCGGCCAGCGCGCCAACGTGCCCTTCGGCACGCGCTCGGTCGAGTACGTCTTCAAGACCAACCGCATCGCCGGCGGCAATGCCGACGGCTATTTCGACCAGGCCTTCCTCTACAAGACCAGCGAGAACCAGGCCACCGACCTGGGCGCCTACGGCCATGCGGCCACCGACCTGGCCATCCCGGTCGGCGGCGCGCCGCGCATCAACCTGCGCTCGCCCGACCTCTACGTCGACTGGGAAAAGTTCAAGCCGCTCAACATCACCTGGGAAACCTTCGGCAACGCCGACGACTCGCCGGTGCGCATCGACGTCTACCAGGACACGGTCGACGGCCCGAAGTGGGTCGCCAACGTCGTCAGCGCCACGCCGGACTCCGGCCAGTTCACCTGGATCCCGGGCAACAGCGGCATCGACTTCGGCACCCATGGCCTGCGCATCCAGGTCAGCCTCGTGACCAACGCGGCCGTGCTGGACCGCAGCCAGGAAACCTTCACCGTGCCGGAGGACGGGCTCAACTACTACGTCAACGACGGTGCCACCACCGGCGACGAGTACACGACGGCCGCGGGCAGCAACCGCAACACCGGCAAGGCGCCCGGCGCGCCCAAGCCCAACGTCACCAACCTGTTCCGCAGCTATGACCTGCAGGCCGGCGCGACGCTCTACGTCGACACCGGCAACTACGCGCTGCTCGAATCGCTGACGCTGTCGGGCACCGCCACGCGTGGCTTCGGCATCGACGAGGGCTTCGTCATGACCGGCCCGACGCAGCCCG
>JAEKLF010000289.1 GCA_019509985.1 Burkholderiales bacterium
CGGCGTCCGACATCCATATCGAATGCACGGCCCGCGGCGCGGTGATCCGTTTCCGCGTCGATGGCGTGATGGCCCTGGTGCGCCAGGTCGAGAGCGCGCAGGTGGCCGAACAACTGGTGTCGCGGCTCAAGGTCATGGCCGAGCTGGACATCGGCGAGCGCCGGCTGCCGCAGGACGGCCGCTTCAAGCTGCGTGTGCAGGGGCGTGAGATCGACTTCCGGCTGAGCGTCATGCCCAGCGTCTTCGGCGAAGACGCGGTGATCCGTATCCTCGATCGCGCCGCCATCGCGAGGGCCGGTTCGCTGACGCTGGACTCGCTGGGCTTTGGCGACGAGGAGCGCGCCGCCATCCGCCATCAGGCGCGCCAGCCGCACGGCATGCTGCTGGTGACCGGTCCGACCGGCTCCGGCAAGACGACGACGCTGTACGCGACGCTGGCCGAGATCCACACCGGCGCCGACAAGATCATCACGATCGAAGACCCGGTCGAGTACCAGCTCGCCGGCGTCGTGCAGATCCCCGTCAACGAGAAGAAGGGCCTGACCTTCTCGCGCGGCCTGCGCTCCATCCTGCGGCACGATCCCGACCGCGTCATGGTCGGCGAGATCCGCGACGCCGAGACGGCGCAAATCGCCGTGCAGGCCGCGCTGACGGGCCACCTCGTCTTCAGCACCGTGCACGCGAACAACGCCTTCGACGTCATCGGCCGCTTCATGCACATGGGGCTGGACCTGTACAACGTCGTGTCCGCACTGAACGCCGTGCTGGCGCAGCGTCTGGTGCGGCTCACGTGCAGGCACTGCGCGCAGCCGTTCACGCCGGAGCCCGCCACGCTGGCAAGACACGGTGTCATCAACGGCAATTTTCTGAAGGGCGAGGGCTGCGGCCATTGCCGCGGCACCGGCTACAAGGGCCGGCGCGCGGTCGCCGAGCTGCTCAAGCTCGACGACGGCCTGCGTGACCTGATCGCCGCGCGGGCGCCGATGTCCGAGATCAAGGCCGCCGCCAAGGCGCGCGGCATGAAGTCATTGCGCGAGATGGCGCTGGCCGCGGTCTGCCGCGGCGACACCACCTTCGAGGAGCTGGAACGTGTCACCCTCGATGAGTGAGCCCCTGCCGCAGCGGCTGCGCCAGCAGCTCGCCGCCCGGCTGGCCAAGCCGCGGCGCCTCTTCGTCACGCCCGGCGGGAGCGAGTTCGAGGCCTGGTGCCGCGGCGCGCCCGGCACGGCCGTAGAACTGATCGTCAGCGCGCGGGCGCTGCACGAGCTGGTCTGCGAGCCCGGCCTGCCGCTGGCCGATCTGGACGCCGTGCAGGCCTACGCCCAGCAGCAGTTCGCCCATTACTTCGGCGCTGCCGCGCAGCGCTTCGCCATCGCGCCGTGGCAAGTGGGTGATGCCGCCGGTGCGTCTGCCCTGCACGGGCTGGACCTGGCCGCGCTGCGTGCCCAGGCGGACGCGGCGCGCGTGCACCTTGCCGCCATTCGCCCGGCCTGGGCCGCGTGGCTGGCATCGCTTCCGGCGGCGACGCGTGCCGGCTCGGGCCGCGCGGTCTGGCATGAGGGGGATGTCGCCGTCGTCATCCAGCTCGACCGCGGCCGTGTGATCGGCCTGCAGTCGCGCCGCGTGAACACGCTCGCCGACCTGGGTGCCGAAGCGCCGCTGGCCATCGGCACGCCGGACGCCGACTTCGCGCCCCAGCCCGGCCCGGCCACGCCGCGGCCCGATTTCCTGCCGCGCGATCACCGCTCGCCGCTGGCCTGGCCGCTGGCGGTGACGGGGGTCCTCGTGCTGGCCACGGCCGCGTGGAGTGCCGTCGACAGCCATCGCGCCCTCGACATGGCTCAGGCCGCGCGCGACCGCGTCGCGCAGCTGCGCACGACCGCGGCCAAGCCGCAGGCGCGTCGCCAGGTCGCGGCACCCGCCGAGAACCGCAGCGCCGCGGAGGCGCGTGCTTTGCTCGGCATGCCCTGGGAGCCGCTGCTGACCCGCGTCGAAACCGCCGGCGCGGACGCCAAGACCATCGCCTGGCTAGGCCTGGACGCCAGCGCCGGCCGCGGCGAGCTGCGCCTGGAAGGCCTGACGCCGGACAAGCTGCTGGCGCTGCAGCTCGCCGAGCAGCTCGGCACGACCCCCGGTTGGGGTCAGGTCGTGCTGTCGCGCTTCTCGGCCGCCGAGACAGGATTGATTGGCCAGCGCTTCGAGATCACGGCGCGCGTGAAGACCGGAGGCGGCTCGTGAACCGGCGCTGGCAACGACTCCTGCGGGCGCTGGGCTGGCCTGGCCTCGCCGGCGTGGCAGCCCTGGTGCTCGCCGCCGCGGCCTTGCTGCTCGGCCAGCGCTGGGACGCGCAGGCCGTCGCCTTGCAGGCCGAAGCCCGCCAGCTGCGCGCCAGGGCCGCGCCCATGGTTGCCGCAGCGGCCGTGCCGATCAGCGTGCAGCAATGGCAGGCCGCGCTGCCGCCGGCCACGGAACGCCAGCAGCGCCTGGCCGACCTGCTGGAGCTCAGCATCCGCCTCGACCTGAACGGCGCCCGCACCGAGCATCGCCTGTCGACCAGCGAGGGCCTGGAGCGGCTGCGCGTGACGATGCCCGTGACTGGCAGCTATGCGCAGGTCCGCCGCTTCATCGGTGCGGCGCTGGAGCACGACCCGGCGCTGAGCCTGGACTCGATCAAACTGCGCCGCGTCAGCCCGATGGCGGCCGAGGTCGATGCCGAGCTGCAATGGTCGCTGCACGGAAGGGCCGCGCCATGACCGCGCCGACACCGCGCCAGCTCGCCCTCGGCGGCGCCCTCGCCGTGACGCTGGCGGCCACCGCCTGGGTCGCCACGCGGCCCGACGACGAGGCCGCGGCCACCGCCGTGGCCGCGCCGGCGCGCCGCGCGGCCGTTGCCGTGGTGGCGAGCGCAGCCTCGGCGCCGCCTGCAACCGACGCACGCCAGCCCTGGGCCGAAGCCTCCGTGGACCAGCTCGCGGCCTGGCAACCGCCGCCACCGCCTGCGCCGCCGCCCGCGCCGCCGCCGGCCGCCGCGGCACCGCCGCCGCCGCCCGTCGCGCCGCCCGCCCCCTACCAGATGATCGGCCGCGTCATCGAAGGCGAGGGCGCCAAGGCCATCGACGTCGCGCTGTTGAGCGGTCCGAACAAGGCCCTCAGCGTGAAGCGCGGCGACGTCATCGACGGCCAGTGGCGCGTCGAGCAGGTGTCCGCCAGCGGCGTGCGCCTGACCTGGCTGCCCGCGCAGCTGCCTCAAAACATCCTTTTCAAAGCCGTCCCATGAAGCAGCTCTTTGCCCTCCTCAGCGTCGTGCTGCTGACGGCCTGCGCCAACCCCGCCCTGCGCGAGGCCGAAGACCTGGGCCGCAGCAACCAGTGGCCGGCCGCGCTGCGCGTGCTGGACGATGCCGTCATCAAGGACCCGACCGACGCGCAGCTGCGCGCCGCCCAGCTGCGCGCCCGCGAGCAGGCGACGGCGCGGCTGCTGATGCAGGTCGAGGCCCTGCGCGGAGCCGGCCGCTGGGACGAGGCCAAAGTCGTGCTCGCCCAGCTCGCCGTGGCCGATGCCAGGCATCCGCGCCTGGCCGCGCTGACCGTCGAGATCGACCGTGGCCGCCGCCAGGAAGTGCAGCTCGCCGCCGGCCGCGCGGCGCTGAAGGAAGGCCGCGTCGAGCGTGCCGAAGGCATCGCGCGCGACATCCTGGCCGAGTCGCCGCAGCACCCCGGCGCCCGCCTGCTGGCCAGCCAGGTGGCCCAGGCCCGGCCGCTGGAGGCGACCGTGGGCGAACTGGGGGCCGCGTTCCAGAAGCCCGTCACGCTGGAGTTCCGCGAGGCGCCGCTGCGCCAGGTCTTCGAGGCGCTGGCGCGATCCAGCGGCATCAACTTCGTCTTCGACAAGGACGTGCGCGCCGACGCCCGCGTGACCATCTTCCTGCGCGGCGTGACGCTGGACGAGGCCATGCGCGTCATCCTCAACACGCAGCAGCTGGATCGCAAGCTGCTCAACGAAAGCTCGGTGCTGGTGTTCCCGAACACGGCCGCCAAGCAGCGCGAGCACCAGGAGCTGATCACCCGCACCCTCTACCTGACCAACGCGGACGTGAAGCAGGTGCAGGCCATGGTGCGCACCATCGCCAAGGTGCGCGACATCCACGTCGACGAGCGCCTGAACCTGCTCGTCGTGCGCGACACGCCCGAGGTGCTGCGCCTGGTCGAGAAGCTGATCGCGTCGGTCGACCTGCCCGAGCCCGAGGTCATGCTCGAGGTCGAGGTCATGGAGCTGGCGACCGACCGCGTCGACGAGCTGGGGCTGCAATGGCCCGACCAGATCCAGTACGGCCTGCCGGCGGTGGGCGGTGCCGGCCTGGCGGCGGGCCAGGTCTTGCTGGGCCAGCGCCACGACTTCCGCTTCGCCGTTGCCAACCCGGCCGTGGTCGCCAACATCCACGGCACGGCGGGCAACAACAACATCCTGGCCAATCCCAAGATCCGCGTGCGCAACCACGACAAGGCCAAGGTCCACATCGGCCAGAAGCTGCCGGTGTTCACGACGACGACCAACTTCACCGGTTCCACCTCGGTCGCGGCCTCGGTCAGCTACCTCGACATCGGCCTCAAGCTCGACGTCGAGCCGACGATCCAGCTCGACAACGACGTCGTCATCAAGATCGGCCTGGAGGTCAGCAACCTGATCCGCCAGGTCACCGGCCCCGGCGGCACGACGGCCTACGAGATCGGCACGCGCAACACCTCCACCGTGCTGCGCCTGGCCGACGGCGAGACGCAGGTGCTGGCCGGCCTCATCAACGACGAGGACCGCAAGTCGGCGGCCGGCATCCCGGGGCTGTCGACCATTCCCGTGCTGGGCCGGCTGTTCGGCACGACGACGGACACGCGCAACAAGACCGAGGTGGTGCTGCTCATCACGCCCCGCGTGGTGCGCAACCTGGCCGTGCCCGATGCGTCGCTGACGCGCCTGGCCAGCGGCACGGATGCCAGCCCTGGCGCGCTCAGCAGCCTGCTCAAGCGCGAGGCCAGGGTCGGAGTTGGCCTGAGTGGCGATGGCGCCGGTGCGCCGCGTGCTGCGCCAGCCGCGACTGCCCCGGTCAGCGAGGCCGCAGTGCGGCTGGATACAACGCCGAGCATCGAGGCGGGCGGTGTGGCCTCGGTCACCTTGAAGAACGACAGCGGCTTCTCGGTCAAGGGTGAGCTGGAGTACGACGCCACCCGCCTGCAGCTTGCGCAGAACCAGCCCGGTGCGACGCCAGGGCGGGTGCCGTTCGAGTTGCTGCCGCGTGGCGACCGTGTCATCACGCTGCGCGCTTTGCCCGCGGGCAGCGGCCAGGTGACGACGGTGTCCGTGTCTTCGTTGAGTGCCAGCGGCCTCAACGGCGAGACGCCGCCGACGCGGCTGGAAGGCAGCGGACTGATCAGCATCGAGGCGGCACGCTGAGGCGCCGGGCCGGACATGCGCAGCCGCGGCTTCACCCTCGTCGAGATGCTGGTGGTGCTCGCCATGATGGGCGTGCTGGCGGCTGCTGCGCGCCCGTTGCTGGAGATCGCCACGCAGCGCGCGCGCGAGCAGGAGCTTCGCGCCGGCCTGCGCACGCTGCGCGGTGCGATCGACGCCTACAAGCGCGCCGCGGAGGCGGGCAATATCGCGCAGGCTCCGGACGACAGCGGCTACCCGCCCAACCTGCCAGCGCTCATCAACGGCGTGCGCGACGCCAAGTCCGCCGACGGCCGCAAGCTCTATTTCCTGCGCCGCTTGCCGCGCGATCCCTTCGCTGACAACGCCTTGCCGCCCGAGCAGACCTGGGGCCTGCGCTCGGCCGACAGCCCACCCGACGAACCGCGCGCCGGGCGCGACGTGTTCGACGTCTATTCGCGCTCCGAGCGTCGGGCCATCGATGGCACGCGGCTGGGTGATTGGTGAGAGCCGGATCATGACGAAGCAGGCGGCCATTTCCACCTCGCGCCCGCGTGGCTTCACCCTGATCGAGCTGATCGTCGTGATGGCCATCGTGGCCCTGCTCGCGTCCATTGCCGCGCCGCGCTACTTCAACAGCCTGCAGAAGTCGCGCGAGACCGCACTGCGCACCTCGCTCAACGTGATGCGCGACGCCATCGACCAGTACGCGGCGGACAAGGGGCGCTACCCGGATTCGCTCGAAGACCTCGCGGCCACCCGCTACGTGCGGGAGATTCCCGAGGACCCCATCAGCGGCAGCCGGGATCAATGGGTCACGGTGACACCTCCCACGGACGCCCAGCTGGC
>JAEKLF010000290.1 GCA_019509985.1 Burkholderiales bacterium
CTCCTCGTCCTCGGCGTGCCGGTGGCCTTCGCCATCGGGCTGTCGTCCGTCGCCACCGTGCTCGCGGCCGACCTGCCGATGGCGGTCGTCTTCCAGAAGATGGTCGGCGGCATGCAGGTGTTTTCCTTCCTGGCCATTCCCTTCTTCATCTTCGCCGGCGAGCTGATGCTGCACGGCGGCATCGCCGAGCGCATCGTCAACTTCGCCAACCGGCTGGTGGGCCATGTGCGCGGCGGCTTAGGAATGAGCAATGTGCTGGGCTGCACGCTGTTCGGCGGCGTGGCCGGCTCGCCGCTAGCCGACGTGTCGGCGATGGGCTCGGTGATGATCCCGTTGATGAAGCGCGAGGGCTACGACGCCGACTACGCGGTCAACGTCACGACCCACGCCGCGCTGGTCGGCGCGCTGATGCCGACCTCGCACAACCTGATCATCTATGTGCTGGCCACGGCCGGCATCGCGGCGGTCAGTGTCTTCAACCTCATCCTCGCGGCGCTGCTGCCGGCCCTGCTGCTGACCGTCGCCAACCTCGTCGCAGCCTACGCCGTGGCGCGCAAGCGAGGCTACCCGACGCATGGCGCCTTCCCCGGCTGGCGCGCGGTCTTCGCGGCCTTCGTCGCAGCGCTGCCGGGGCTGATGGTCATCGTCATCATCCTGGGCGGCATCCTCAGCGGCGTGTTCACGGCCACCGAGTCGGCCGCCACGGCCGTCTGCTGGGCGCTCATCGTCACCGGCCTGGCCTACCGGTCCCTGAGCTGGCGCGGCTTCCTGGAGGCCTGCGCCAAGGCCTGCAAGACCACCGGCGTCGTGCTGCTGCTGATCGGCATCTCGGCCGCCTTCGGCTACTTCATGGCGCTGTACGAGGTGCCGCAGAAGACCGGCGAGTGGCTCACGCAGCTCAGCGGCAACCGGCCCTGGGCCATCTTCCTGTGGGTGAACGTGCTGCTCTTCCTGCTCGGCACCTTCCTGGACATGGCGGCCACCATCCTGATCTGCACGCCCATCTTCCTGCCCATCTGCATGCAGGCCGGCATGGACCCGACCCAGTTCGGCGTCGTCATGCTGCTGAACTGCGCCTTGGGCCTGAACACGCCGCCCGTGGGCAGCACGCAGTTCGTCGGCTGCGCCATCGGCGGCGTGACGGTCGGCCAGGTCATGCGCTCCATCGCGCCGTTCTACGGCGCGCTGCTCATCACGCTGCTGGCCGTGACTTACATTCCGGCGCTGTCGATGGCGCTGCCGAAATGGGTGGGCGGCTAAATAGCTGGATAGCGCGCCAGCACCTGGTTCCATTCGGGCTGCTGGCGCGCCCGCTGCAGGCCGTGGTTGAGCCGCTGCAGCAGTTCGGGCCGCAGCTCCAGCGTGCGCCGGCCGACAAAGATGTGTACCGGGCTGACGGCCAGTTCCAGCACCACCTCCACGGCCTCGCCCGGCTCACGCGCGGCGCGGTAGAGCAGCGTGCCGGGGTCGTCGATGACGTAGTCCACCCGCCGCGCGCGCAGCGCCGACAGCGTCAGGTCGTTGGCATAGAGCGGCACGAGCAGGCGCGCCAGTTCGGGGTCCTCCAGCTCGCGCCGCACGGCCAGCGGAAAGACGACGCCGCGGACCATGCCCACGTGCACCGCACGGCCCTTGAGATCGGCCAGCCGGCGCGGCGGCTGGGCGGCGCCCGCCAGGCTCAACAAGGCCACGCGCTCGTTGCGATAAGCCTGCGTGAACTCGCCGAAGGCCAGGCGCTCCGGCGTCTGTGTGGCCGAGGGTACGAGGTCGAGCTCGCCCTGGGCCACATCGCTCATCTGCCGCGCCCAGGGGCGGCGCTGCCATTGCAGACGCTCGCCGGCAGCCTGGGCCAGCAGCTCCAGCAATTCCACGTCGAGGCCCTGCGGGTTGCCGGTCGCGGCCTTGACCTGAAAGGGCGGGTAGTCGCTCCAGCCGATGCGCAGCGCTGCCTTGTCGTCCGCCCAGGCCGCCCGCCCCAGCAGGGCCAGGGGCAGCAGGCAGGCGTGGCGACGGCGCAAGTGCATTTAGGCTTCGTCTGTCAATGGCGGCATGGGCGCCGCCAGCGCCCGACTCTCTCACAGCGGCGCCGGCTTGGCAGCCCCTGGCGACCATGAGCCCCAGCCGGCGCCAGTCGCTCGTTGCCCTCGCCAGCCGGGGGTAGTCCCGGTGCGGGCCGGCGCCGAAGCGCTGGCCGATGCTGCGTGTGCCTGAGCTCCCCGATGAGCGCGGTCGGTATCATCAAAAGCACAAACCAACCGAGGTAAGACATGACCGGGCACGCAAGAATCTGGGCGAGCGTGGCAGCGCTGGCGCTGCTGAGCGGCCTGGCCGCCGCCGCTCCCACCGAGCCCGCCACCCCGGCCGCGAGCGAGCCGCCCTCGGTGGCTGTCAAGGTCGGCAACTCCGTCAAGCACGGGCTGGAGACCGCCGCGAGCGCCACCGAGCGAGGCGTGAAGAAGGCGGCCCACGCCGTCGGACGCGCCGCCTCCGCGACCGGCCGGGCAGTCGAGCGCACCGCTCGCAAGGTCGGCCTGCCGACGGCGTCCTCATCGGCGGCTTCGTCCCCGCAATAGTTGGACCGCGGGTCGTCACTGCGCCCGTTCAAGAGGCGGGGCCGCTGTGCACGCGCCCCTCGGCGGACCCATGAAGATTCTTGCCATTTGCGGCAGCCTGCGCGCCGCCTCCATCAACGCCGCGCTGCTGCGCACGGCCCGGCGCCTGGCGCCACCCGAGATCGAAGTGACCCTGTGCTCGCTCTTGGGTGAGCTGCCACTGTTCAATCCGGACCTGGAGGCCGCCCTGCCGGCCAGCGTCGCACTGCTGCACGCGCAAGTCGCCGCGGCCGACGCGCTGCTGATCGCCAGCCCGGAGTATGCGCACGGCGTCACCGGCGTCATCAAGAACATGCTGGACTGGCTGGTCAGCTTCGAGCCCTTCGTCAACAAGCCGGTTGCCGTGCTCAATGCCTCGCCGCGCGCCCATCACGCGGATGCGGCGCTGCGCGAGACGCTCAAGACGATGTCTGCCGTCATCGTGGAAACGGCGTCCATCAGCGTCCCGCTCCTGGGCTCCGGCATCGCCGAGCCCGCCATGGCGAGCACGCCGGCCATTGCGCAGCCGCTTCGTGATGCCCTGGCGGCGCTGCGCAATGCGTTGGCGCCATCTCCATCCATCTCCGGCACAACCTTCCCCGTCGGCCCGCCCTGATTCGCTCCGGCTATCGAGCCCTTCGCCATGCAAACCACCTTCGCGCTCACCCGAGAAGACTTCGGCCTCTATCAACAACTCCTGACGCGGCGCCTGAGGCGCAAGGCCAAGGCATGGAAGCTCGGCGTGCTGCCGTTCACGGGCTTTCTGCTGCTGGGTATGGCTGCCGGCGGCCTTCTACCTCTCATCGCGCGAGACCCCGACGCCGCCGGCCCGCTGCAAGCCGCATGCGCCTTGCTGGTGCTGGGGATGCTGGCCCTGATGGCCGCCGCACCGGTCCAGAAGGCCTTGCTCAGGACAGAGATGCTGCTCCCCGGCGGCGCCTTCCTGTCCGACACGACGATGAGCGTTTCCGACAACGGGATGGTCCTCGAATCCAACCGATGCCGCAGCGAACTGGCCTGGTCGAGCTTCCTCGAAGCGGTTCAGGATGACCGCAATCACTACCTCTTCGTCGACGCCATGCAGGCCGTCGTCGTTCCCAAGGCGGCGGTCGCAGCGTTCCAGCCCGAGTTCGAAGCCCGGGTTTCACGCATCGGAGCACCCCGCTGACGGCTCACCCGGGGCGCGGGGACCGCTCGCCTCAAGGTTGAGGATGAGGCAGTACGGTGCTTCGCGCGGTTGCCAAAAGCCCGTGGTGCTTGGGCCTATGCAGCGGCACACTCCGTCATCTGCCAGGCACGCGGCGCTCCCCCGCCCGCCCACCACGCCATGAACGAACTGCTCGCCGCCTACCGCTACACCACCAACAACTGGGCCCAGATCGAGGCCAGCAAGGTCTGCGGCTGCTGCAACTGCGTCGAGATCTTCAAGCCCGACGAGATCGTCGGCTGGACCGGCCTGACGATGCAGAACATGAACGACCCCAAGGCGCTGACCGAGCAGACCGCGATGTGTCCCAAGTGCGGCAGCGAGGCCGTGCTGGGCGATAGCTGCGGGTTTCCGATCAACGCAAACTTCCTGGCGCGGATGAACGAGGCCTGGTATCAGCGGACGATGATTCACAGGCCGGCGGCGAAAAAGTAGGCGACGGCGCAACCCGGCGCGGATCGTCCTATCCGAACCGTGTCGGTCCTGGTGGCGCACTGAGCGCGATGTCGCGCCTAACCCAAGGGTTCAGCGGGCCCTTGGCGATGAAGACGCCACCCTGGGCGACCCATCGGGCCAGGGCCGCGTCGCAAGGCCTGATGGCCGATACCCTCCATTGATGATGCGGTACCCTAGCTGCATCACAAAAATGCACGCGACAGGTGCTGAGGAAGCCGACATGCAAGTCTTGCCAGGCGTTTCGGCTCAAGCTCTGTCCGACCTGATCGGCGAGATCTATGACTGCGCTCTCGACCCTCAGGCCTGGCCGCAGGCGTGTAGGACGATCGCGGGGTTATGCGACAGCACGGGCGGGGGCATCTGCGTTCACGACACGCGCCACGCGCAGAACGATCAGCTCTTTGTGTTCGGCTACGAACCCGATTTTCTGGCGAAACTGGGCAGCCAGTACGCGCAAAGCCCGATGGCCGTAGCCGACGTCGTCGCCCAGCTCGGACACGTCAGCGCGCTGTCGATGGATCAGGACCAGCTGAGCGAGAGCCGCTTCTTTCGAGATGTGCTGGAGCCCTTCGGCCTGCAGGACATCATCTGGTTTCCAGCCTTGCGAACGGCGGGGCGCATGGCCTCACTGCACGCGTCCAGGAGCGTGAAGGCTTCGAAGTATCAGGCGATGGATGTCGGCCTGTTCAAGTTGCTGGCGCCGCACGTGTGCCGTTCCCTGGCCATTTCCGACTTGCTCGACCTCGGGACGCTCCGCTCGGAGATGCTGGAAAAGACGCTGGACGGCCTCACCAGCGGCGTTTTTCTCACGGCGATTGACGGGCGTGTCGTGTACATGAATCAAGCCGCCGAACAACAGGTCAAGGCCGGCTCCGCCATCCGACTGGTCAACAACCGGCTCTGGCCAACCGACGGTGCTGCCCGCGCAGCGCTATCGGCCGCCCTCGGCGAGGCGGGGCGAGACGATGCTTTCGCCGGCACACGTGAACATGCCCTGGCGATTCCCGGCAGCGGTGGCGTTGGATACGTGGCGACCCTCCTGCCGCTGCAAAGCGGTCGGCGCACGGAAGTTCTCGCGCCCTTCGCGGCCTCGGTGGCCGTCTTCACGCAGGACCCGATCGAAGCTCCGGCGATGCCCGGGGAAGCCTTCGCCCGGCTGCATGGCCTGACGGGGGCCGAGTTGCGTGTGTTGCACGCGCTCTCTCAGGGTTTGGGCGGCATGGACGTGGCCGACATGCTGGGCATAAGCGAGCCGACAGTTCGCACCCATCTTCAGCGCATGTATTCCAAGACGCAAACCAGGAAGCAGTCAGAGCTGCTGGCTCTCTTGCGCAACTCGACACCGCCCATCCGTTCACCGGCGTCCGCCGCAGCGGAACCGAGCGCCTGAAGGGCGTTTGATCTCGACCTACCCCAAGCTCGACTGCGAAGCCACGTGAGCTCGTCCGCCAACGCGGCGAAGGCGCACGAAGCCGAGCGCGCCCATGCTCAAGGCAACCAGCGCGAACGACCCGGGCTCCGGAACCGAGGTCGGCGGCGTGGCGGCGGCGGTGTAGGTGTAATCGATGCTGATCTGAGCGATACCGGTCCGCGACTCCACCACCCAGGGCGAGGCAAGGGCGGTGACGTCGAGGTGATATTGATTGATCTGCTCTTGCAATGAAAACGTTCGCGGACTACCGGTGAAGTAGTCGAACGAATTCGGTATGGACAAGGCTGCGAGACCAACGTCGAAGTGTGCGGAGGCCACCGGTCCTCCAATCTGGCCGGCATTAACGCCAGCATTACTGGAAGACATGATCCCGGACCTCGCAGTCAAGATTGAAAACGGAAATTCCTGAAAGAGAAATTGGCCCTGCACCTGCGCAATCAGCGGCAACGAACTCTCGTTGGAGATTTTCGCGGACACGCTCGCAAAATAATGGATCGTGACCTTGAATTGACTCGACAAACCAGCGAATATCGCCGCCGCCGAAATTTGGTTATCCGAAAGTGGGCTTCCGCCTTGTTGAGACCATTCTTCAAGGCTGACTTCGCTCAGAATACTCAGACAAAGCGAAAGGGGCGTCATTGCTTCCGATGACGCCCGCCCTCTTCAGAAGCGGGTTTGGATCGGGCGAGCACCGCAGTGCCCGCCATCTCTTCGGTTCGGTGCGTCAACGCATGGCGGCGCCGGGGTTGTGGCCGAAGGTGGCGCCGGTTAGTCACCTCCCGGTGCTACCTGGCTGATTGATCGGCATTTCGCGGGCATAGTCCAGGCTGGACTTTTCCATCACGACCATGACCGCCCAGCAATTCGTCGGCCTCGCAATACGTCTCTTTGCCGTTTGGCTGGTACTCACCAGCATCGCCTACTTCACGTCCATACCTGCGGCCTTGGCCTCCGTGCCGACGGGGAGCGAGACCACGGCTTCGGTCGCCATGACCATTGGCGTCAGCTATGTCGCGGCCGCATTGCTGCTTTGGTTCTTTCCGATGTTCGTGGCTCACAAGCTTTTG
>JAEKLF010000044.1 GCA_019509985.1 Burkholderiales bacterium
GCACGACGCCGTTCTCCGTGCGCTCGAAGCGGGCGGCGTCCGCGGCCGCGTCTTCGCCGACCACCAAACCATCGGGGATCTCGCAGCCACGGTCGATGATGGCCTTGGTCAGCCGGCAGTGCCGTCCCACGCTGACGCCGGGCAGCAGCACGCTCTGGTGGATGTTGCAGAAGGAGCGGATGCGCACGTTGTTGAACAGCACCGACTGCACGACGTGCGAGCCGGACACGATGCAGCCGGCGCTGACGATGGTGTTGACCGTCATGCCGTGCATGCCGTTGTGGTCGGGGATGAACTTGGCCGGTGGCAACTGACGCTGGTAGGTCCAGATCGGCCAGTCGGTGTCATAGATGTCGAGCTCGGGGCTGATGGAGGCGAGGTCCAGGTTGGCGGCCCAGAAGGCGTCGAGCGTGCCGACGTCGCGCCAGTAGGGCGTGGCGCCGTTGGGGTTGGTGATGCAGCTCATGCCGAAGGGGTGGGCCACGGCGCGGCCTTCGCCGACGACCTTGGGGATCACGTCCTTGCCGAAGTCGTGGCTGGAGTTGGGGTCGGCCAGATCCTCGGCGAGCAGGCGATAGAGGTAGTCGGCATTGAAGACGTAGATGCCCATGCTGGCGAGGCACACGCCCTCGCGGCCGGGGATGCAGGGCGGGTCGGCGGGTTTTTCCTGGAAGGACGTGATGTGGCGTTCATCGTCCACAGCCATCACGCCGAAGGCGCTGGCCTCGCCCTTGGCCACCTCGATGCAGCCGACGGTGCAGCCGGCGCCCAGCTCGGCAAACTTCTCGACGTGGTCCACCAGCATGCTGGAGTAGTCCATCTTGTAGATATGGTCGCCGGCCAGCACGACGATGTAGTCGGCGCCGGTGCTCTGGATGATGTCCAGGTTCTGGAACACCGCGTCGGCCGTGCCGCGGTACCAGCTCTCTTCGTCCACGCGCTGCTGGGCGGGCATCAGGTCGACCGTCTCGTTCAGCTCGGCGCGCAGGAAGCTCCAGCCGCGCTGGATGTGGCGCAGCAGCGAGTGGCTCTTGTATTGCGTGACGACGCCGATGCGGCGTATGCCGCTGTTGACGCAGTTGCTCAGCGCGAAGTCGATGATGCGGAACTTGCCACCGAAATAGACCGCCGGTTTGGCGCGCGTGTCGGTGAGCTGCTTGAGCCGCGAGCCGCGCCCGCCGGCCAGGACGAGGGCGATGGCGCGGCGCGCGAGCTGGTGGGGCGAGGCGACGGGGGGCATGACCGATCTCCGCTGGGTCTGCAAACGCTTGCAGTTTGCGCCGAGTGTCCCACCGCTCCCCAGCGGGCTTCCCCTCAGGAGGTGATCGCAACCTCGGCGGCCTGGGCCAGTGCACGCTCGAAGGCGCTGCGGCTGGGCGTGTCGACGAAGACGCAGCGCTTGTGGTGCCGCTTGCAGTGGTCCTTCACGCGCCAGTAGGCGTCGTGGCTGATGCAGCCGGTCTGGCAGATGACGAGGTCGGCCGCGGCGAGCTGGGGCTCCAGCTGCGCCGGCTTGTGCTCGCTGCCACCGTCGTGGTGCAGGAACTGCGCGCCACAGCCCTCCACCGCCTGCCGGTACTGCGGCACGCTGCCGCCGCGGCCGCCGACGCAGAGCACGACGCGATGTTCCAGTGTCACGGGCATGAGCTGGGGCGGTGCTGCGCTCAGGGGCGGTGCGGGCTCGACCGCTTCGACCACAGGCTGTGCCCGGGACGCAAGGCGGTTGATCTCGCGCTGCAGCGCCTGGTTGCGCTCCAGCTGCTCGGCCAGGCGATCACGCAGCGCCTCGCGCTCGGGCAGGTCGGGCCGCGCGGCCTGCCAGTGCGCCAGTTGCTCCTGCACTTGGGCGAGCTGGGTTTGCAGGCCGATCTGCGCGGCGCGGGCCCGCATGCGCTCCCGCTCCCAGGCCTGCTGCTCGCGGGCGCGCTCCAGGCTCCAGGCCGTCACGCGCTGCTGTACCTCGGCGTAGTTGCGCGCCAGCGCCTGGTGCTCGGCGGCCAGCTCGCGGTGGGCAGCCAAGTCCACGCGCTGCGCGGCGCCCACCTGGTGTTGCAGCATGTGCACCTGGCCCAGCACACGCATCTCCAGCCATTCGTCGCAGCGTGCGTGCGTCAGCGTCGCCCACAGCGCACCGGCGATTTCGCCCTGGCCGGCGCGGTGCCGCCACCAGGTCATCAGCGACTCGCGGCACTTGGCCTGCGAGGCCGCGCGCACGTCGAGGGCGAAGCGCTGCTCCAGGTCGCGTTGCACCGCTTCGGCCGGCGCATTGCGGCGCGCGGCGGCCGTGACCAGACTGCAGTGCAGCGTGTAGTCATCCTCGTCGCCCTGCAGCACGAGCAGCTTCTTCGCCAGCTGCCGCACGCGCTCCAGCGGCACGCACACGCCGATGACGGGGCAGTGGGCGTGGCTACCCAGCTCCCACAGGCGGCGCCGGCGCGAGCCGGTGGTGGGCGGGATGGTGGCATGCGCGGCGCAACAGCTTTCGGCCATGCGAGGTCTCCGAAGGAAGCGCGGGCGGGCGGCGGCTGGCTGGCGCGGTGGAAAGTGAAGAAGAGCTACTTGGTCAGGATCAGCTTGCCTTGCGCCGTGACGCGCAGGCGGTAGACCTGCTGCTGGTGCACGATGAACACCTCGCCGCGCGGGCCGAGCAGCGTGGCGCTGTCGATATGGCGGGCCGGGGTCGCAACCGAAGCAGGTTGCGGCGGCTTGGACGGGTGGGGCTCGGCAAGCATGCCAACAATGTAATGAGAATCATTCTCAAATACAAGCCCGATGCCCCAGGAAGCCCAAGGGATTCAGCCGCGCTGGCGTTCGCTTTCGTAAAGGCAGATGGCTGCGGCGGCGGCCACGTTCAGCGACTCCTCGCCGCCCGGCTGCGGGATGCCCACCGTCAGCGCGCAGCGGGCCATCAACTCGGCCGACACGCCCTGCCCTTCATGGCCCATGACCCATGCGCAAGGCGAGGGCAGCACGACGCGGTTCAGCGCGTGCTCGGTGTGCGAGCTGGTCGCGACCAAGGGCACGGCCAGCGCGGCGAGGTCGTCGGCCGCGAGGCCTTCGATCAGGCGCAGACCGAAGTGCGCACCCTGCCCCGCGCGCAGCACCTTGGGTGACCACAGCGCGGCCGTGCCCTTGAGCGCGAGGACCTGGCGCACGCCGAAGGCCGCCGCGCTGCGCAGGATGGCGCCGACGTTGCCGGCGTCCTGCAGCCGGTCCAGCACGATGCTGGCAGCGCCGGCCTCGATCTCCGGCGTGGCGGGCAGCGTCAACTCGGCGCCGATCTGCGCGGGCGACTCCAGCCCGCTCAGACCCTTGAACAGCGCCACGGGCACGACGAGCACGCGCGCGGCGGATTCGGCCAGCGCGGCCAGTGCTGCGTCCTGCATGGCCGCTTCGGTGATGACGACCAGGGCCGGCCGCCAGCCGCGCTGCAGCGCCGCGCGCAGCAAATGGTCGCCCTCGATCCAGACGCTGCCGGTCTTGCGGTAACCGCTGGCATCGGCGCCCAGCTTGCGCAGCCGCACCAGGGCCGGGTTGTCGCGCGACGTGATGTGTTCGAGCTTCATGCCAGCGGGTTGATCGTCACGTCCATGCAGACTTCACGAGCCGGCGAAGGGCCGCCCCGAGGCGGCTCAGCCCCCGCGGGGGGCAGCGGCGTACTCGCAGCGTGGGGGCAGTCTCTGACCGGCCCGAAGCTGCGGCGGTGCCAGGGGCTGGCGCCGTGCTCGCGCAGCGCGGCCAGGTGCTCGGGCGTGCCATAGCCCTTGTGCGTGGCGAAGCCGTATTGCGGATGGCTGGCATGCATCTGCTCGCAGAACAGGTCGCGCGCGACCTTGGCGAGGATGGACGCGGCCGAGATGGCCTGCACGGTGGCATCGCCCTTCACGATCGCCTCGGCGGGCACCGACAGCACGGGCAGGCGGTTGCCGTCGATGCGCACGAGGGCCGGCTTGAGCCTCAGGCCCGTGACGGCGCGCTGCATGGCCAGCATCGTGGCCTGCAGGATGTTGATGCGGTCGATCTCCTCGTGGGTGGCGTGTGCGATGCAGCAGCACAGCGCCTTGGCACGGATCTCGTCGTACAGGCGCGCGCGCTTCTGCGGCGTCAGCACCTTGGAGTCCGCCAGGCCTTTGATGGGCTGCAGGTCGTCGAGGATGACGGCGGCGGCGAACACCGGCCCCGCCAGCGGTCCGCGGCCGGCCTCGTCCACGCCGGCGATGAGGCCGCTGGTTGGCGTCCAGTCGAGTGACACCTGCTCAGGCTTGGAGGAGGTTCGCGATCGCATCGCTGGCACGCAGCGCGGTGTCTTGCCGCAGCAGCTCATGGAGTTGGACAAAACGCGCCTGCAGGGCCGCGCGGCGCGGTACATCGGCGAGCAGGGCCTCGCCCTCGCGCGCAAGATTTTCGGGCGTGCAGTCGTGCTGGATCAGCTCGGGCACGAGGAACTCGCGCGCCAGGATGTTGGGCAGGCCGACCCAGGGTTGCAGGCCGCGGCCCTTCATGCGCCACCAGTTCAGCGCGTTCATGCGGTAGGCGATGACCATCGGACGCTTGAACAGCGCCGCTTCGAGCGAGGCCGTGCCGCTGGCCAGCAGCGTCAGGTCGCAGGCGGCGAGCGCTGCGTGGGACTGGCCGTCGATCAGCTGGATGTCGGCACCACCGAGCAGCGGCTCGACGAGGCCGCGCAAGCCGGGCACGATGGGCATGACGAAGCGCCGGCCGGGCCGCTGCATCAGCCTGGCCGCGCCGATCAGCGCCGGCGCGATGTAGTTGATCTCGCTCTTGCGGCTGCCGGGCAGCAGCGCGATGACGGTGTCGCCTTCGAGCAGGCCCAACGCCTCGCGGGCTGAGGCGCGCGGCGCTTCCATCGGGATCGCATCAGCGAGCGGATGACCGACAAACGTCGCGCCGATGCCGGCCTTGTGCAGGATCTCCGGCTCGAAGGGGAACAGGCAGAGCACATGGTCGGCCGAGCGGCGGATCTTCTCGACGCGCTCGGGCCGCCAGGCCCAGATCGACGGGCAGACGAAATGCACGGTCTTGATGCCCGCCTTGCGCAGCCGGGCCTCCAGGCCGAAATTGAAGTCCGGCGCATCGACACCGATGAAGACATCGGGCCGGTTTGAAATGAGCCGCGTGCCGAGCTGCTTGCGGATGGACAGCAGTTCGCGGATGTTCATCAGCGCATCCACGTAGCCGAAGATCGAAAGTTTGCTGTGCGGCCACCAGGTCTCGAAGCCCTGCGCGATCATCTTCGGGCCGCCGATGCCCTGCGCCGTCAACGCCGGCCAGCGCGCGCGCAGGCCTTGCAGCAGCAGGCCGGCCAGCAGGTCACCGCTGGCCTCGCCGGCCACCATGCCGAAGCGGGGCGCGGACTCTGTCATCGGCTTATCGGACGATGCCGCGGGTGGAGGCGGCGAGGAAGTTCAGCATCAGATCGATGTCACCGTCGGCCGCGCCACCATCGCTGCCGCGCAGCGCCGCGATGCCGGCCTTGGCCTCATCCAGCGTGTGGCCGCTGCGGTAGAGCAGCTTGTAGATCTGGCGAATGACGGCGATGCGCTCGCTGCTGAAGTCACGGCGCTTCAGGCCGACGACGTTGACGGCGCGCGCTGTCAGCGGATTGCCATCGACGGTCATGAAGGGCGGCACGTCCTGCGAGACATGGGCCTGGAAGCCGATCATCGCGTGGTCGCCGATGCGCATGCGCTGCAGGATGCCGGTCAGGCCACCGATGGTGACCCAGTCGCCGACCTGCACATGGCCCGCGAGCGTCGCGTTGTTGGCCAGCACGCATTCGTTGCCGATGACGACGTCATGCGCCAGGTGGCAGTAGGCCATGATCCAGTTGTCGTTGCCGACCGTGGTCTCGCCGCGGTCCTGCACGGTGCCGATGTTCAGCGTGCAGAACTCGCGCACCGTGTTGCGGTCGCCGATGACCAGCGTGGTGGGCTCGCCGGCGTATTTCTTGTCCTGGTTGGCCGCGCCGATGGAGCTGAACTGGAAGAAGCTGTTGTCGCGACCGATGGTGGTGTGGCCTTCGATGACGACATGCGGGCCGACCTTGGTGCCGGCGCCAATCTTCACATGCGGGCCGATCAGCGTGTAGGCACCGACCTCGACCGACGAGTCCAGCTCGGCGGCGGGATCAATCAATGCGGTGGGATGAATCAAAGCCATGCCAGCTCCAGGGAAGCGCGCGCCGGGCGCGTGCTCGAGGCCTCCAGCGGCACCCGTGGAACTGGCTTTGCCAGGCCATTGGGTGCGCCGCCTCGATGCGGAGCGCCGAAGGCGCTGCGGGGGTGGGTCATGACTCGATGCGGCGCATCGTGCACATCAGCTCGGCTTCGGCGGCGAGCTGCTCACCCACCAGCGCACGAGCGTTGAATTTGTAGATGCCAGCCTTGGCGCGGCCCAGCGTCACTTCCAGCACCAGCTGGTCGCCCGGCTCCACCGGGCGCTTGAAGCGGGCACCGTCGATGCCGGCGAAGTAGACGACCGACTTCTCGTCCAACACGATGCCCACGGTTTCGATGGCCAGCAGCGTGGCCGCCTGCGCCAGCGCTTCCAGCACCAGCACGCCGGGCATCACCGGGCGGTGCGGGAAGTGGCCGAGGAAGAAGGGCTCGTTGATCGAGACGTTCTTGATTGCACGGATGCGTTCGCCCTTGATCAGCTCGACGACGCGGTCCACCAGCAGGATGGGGTAGCGGTGCGGCAGGCGCTTGAGGATGTCGTGGATGTCCATCGTCATCGGGGCAGAGGTCGTCGGGGTCGGTTCGGTCATTCTTTCTTCTCCAGCGCGCGCACGCGGTCGCGCAGGGTGTGGAGCTGGCGCAGCGTGGCCGCGTTCTTCTGCCAGCTCGAATTCTCTTCGAAGGGATGCGGGCCGCTGTACACGCCCGGCGAGGCGATGCTGCGCGTGACAGTGGTGGCGGCCGAGATGTGCACGCCGTCCGCCAAGGTCAGGTGGCCGATGATGTTGGCCGCGCCGCCGATGGTGCAGTTGGCGCCGATGCGCGTCGAGCCGGCAACGGCTGCGCAGCCGGCCATGGCCGTATTGCGACCGATGTGCACGTTGTGGGCAATCTGGATCAGGTTGTCGAGCTTGACGCCGTCCTCGATGACGGTGTCGGCCAGCGCACCGCGGTCGATGCAGGTGTTGGCGCCGATCTCGACGTCGTTGCCGATGGTCACGGCGCCCAGTTGTTCGATCTTCACGTAACCCTGCTTGGACGGCGCGAAGCCGAAGCCATCGGCGCCGATGACCACGCCGCTGTGCACGATGCCGCGCGAGCCGATGCGGCAGCCGTAGCCCAGCACGACGCGCGGAGCAAGGCGGGTGTGGTCACCGACGACGGCACCGCGCTCGACGACGCAGTGCGCACCGATGCGCGCATGGTCGCCGATGACGGCGCCGGGCTCGACGACGGCCAGCGGGCCGATCTCGACGCCCTGCCCCAACGTCGCGTCAGGCGACACCATGGCGCTCGGGTGCACGCCCGCCTGGCCTTGAGGGCGCGTGCGCGCCGCCCACCACTGCGTCAGGTGCGCGAAGTAGAGGTAGGGATCGGGCGTGACGATGGCGGCGCCACGGGCCGCCGCCGCATCGGCCTGCGCCGGCGCGACGATGACGCAGGCGGCCGCGGTCGTGGCGAGCTGGGCCTGGTAGCGCGGGTTGGCGAGGAAGCTGATGCTCTGCGCATCGGCCTCGTCCAGCGGTGCAATGCCCGCGATGCGGACATCGGACCCACCAAGCAAATCGCCGCCCAAGGCGGCGATCAGCTCGGTGAGCGCGACGGGAGTCGGGCTCATGGAAGCACGCGACTTACTTCTGCGCGTTCAACGTGTCGATCACCTTCTTGGTGATGTCCACGCGGGCGCTGAAGTGGATTGCGTCCTGCAGGATCAGGTCGTACTTCTCGGCGTCGAAGATCTGCTTGATGACCTTGTTGGCCTTCTCGACCACGACCGACAGCTCTTCGTTCTTGCGCTGGGTCAGGTCTTCCTGCCACTCGCGGCGCTTGCGCTGCAGGTCACGTTCCTGTTCGACCACGTCACGCTGACGGCGGTTGCGCTCGGCTTCGGACAGCGTGGGGGCCTCCTTCTCGAGCTTCTCCGCCGCGCCACGCAGCTTGGCTTCCAGGTCGCGCAGGTCCTTCTCGCGCTTGCCGAACTCCGCTTCCAGCTTGACCTGCGCCGCCTTGGCGAGGTTGGCCTCGCGCAGCACGCGCTCGCTGTTGACGTAGCCGATCTTCAGTTCCTGGGCCTGCACCGCCGTGGCGGCCAACATCATCGACGCGGCCAAAGCCACCGATTGCAAGAGCTTGCTCATCATCAGAATGCAGTCCCGATCTGGAATTGGAATTTCTCGATTCTATCCGTGGGTTCCTTGCGGATGGGTTTGCCGTAGCTCAAGCGCAGCGGGCCCATCGGCGAGATCCAGGACAGACCAATACCGGCCGACACGCGGATGCTGTCGAACTTCAGCTTTTCGTGGGAGCCCCAGACGTTGCCGGCGTCCCCGAACAGGAAGATGCGGAAGCTCTTGTCGTTGCCGCTGCCGGGCACCGGCAGGTAGAGCTCGGCATTGGTGTTGAAGCGGCGGTTGCCGCCCGTGTAGGAGCCGGTCACGTCGACCGGGCCGAGCGAGCCGGCCTCGAAGACGCGCACGGAACCCAGGCCGCCGCCGTAGAAGTTCTTGAAGATGGGATAGGGCTTGCCGCCCAGACCCACGCCCCAGCCGAGTTCGCTGTTGATGCCCAACGTGATCTTGTTCGTGACGTCGAAGTACTGCTGGTATTGCAGGTTCAGGCGCGCGAACTGGGCGTCGCCGACCGGGCTGGCTTCGACGTTGACGCGCGAGTAGCGGCCCTTCAGCGGCGAGATGACGCTGTCGCGGCTATCGCGCTGCCAGCCGATGGTCAGCGGGATGGAATTGCTGCGCTGGCCGAACTGGTTGACGAACAGCAGATAGCTGTTGGGCAGGCCCTTGGACGTCGTGATGTCGGTCTGCTCGTAGCCGATGCCGAAGAAGACGGTGTCGACCTCGGAGAAGGGCACGCCGAAGCGGATCGCACCGCCCTTGGTGACGTACTGGTACTCCTCGCCCAAGGTGTTGATCGGGCGGGTCGTGCGGTAGAACACGTCGACCGAGCGCGACACGCCATCCACCGTGAAGTAGGGGTCCACCGTGCTGATCTGCACCTGGCGGCCGGTGCGCGCCGTGGCGAGGTCGATGCCAAGGTAGTTGCCCGAACCGAAGACGTTGTCCTGGCGGATGGAGCCGGTGAAGGAGAGCTTCTGCTGGCTGGAGTAGCCGGCACCGACCGTGATCGCGCCGGTGGGGCGCTCGACGACGGTCAGGATCACATCGACCTGGTCCTGGGCGCCGGGCACCTCCTGGGTGTCGATGGTGACTTCCTTGTCCTTGAAGTAGCCCAGGCGCTCGACGCGGTCGCGCGAGGCCTTGATCTTCTGGCCGTCGTACCAGGCCGCCTCGAACTGGCGGAACTCGCGGCGGATGACCTCGTCCCGCGTGCGCGAGTTGCCCGAGATGATGACCTTGCGCACATAGACGCGGCGCTGCGGCTCACCGACGAAGGTGACGACGACCTGGCCGGTGGCGCGGTCGATGTCCGGGCGGCTGTCGACGCGCGCGAAGGCATAGCCGTAGGTGCCGTACAGGTCGCTGAAGGCGCGCGTCGTCTGCGCGACGGCCTCGCCCTGGTAGGCCTGGCCGGGCTTGAGCATGACGAGGTGGCGGAAGTCCTCCTCGCGGCCCAGGAAGTCGCCTTCGAGCTTGATGCCCGTGACGGTGTAGGGCTGGCCTTCGCTGATCGTGATGGCGATGCTGATGCTCTGCTTGTCCGGCGAGATCGTCACCTGCGTGGACGTGACGTTGAACTCGAGATAGCCGCGGTTCAGGTAATAGCTGCGGATGGTTTCCAGGTCCGCGTTCAGCTTGGCGCGCGAGTAGCGGTCGGTCTTGGTGTACCAGGTCAGCCAGCCGGTCGTCGTCTGCTCCAGCAGGCCCTGCAGCGTGCTCTCCGAGAACACCTTGGTGCCGAGGATGCGGATCTCGGCGATCTTGGCCGGCTCACCCTCGGTCACGTTGAAGCTGACGTTGACGCGGTTGCGCTCGATGGGCGTGATCGTCGTCGTGACCTCGGCGCCGTAGAGGCTGCGCGTGAGGTACTGGCGCTTCAGTTCCTGCTCGGCGCGGTCGGCCAGCGCCTTGTCGAAGGGCTTGCCTTCGCCAATGCCGACGTCCTTCAGCGACTTGGTCAGCGCCTCGGTGTCGAATTCCTTCAGGCCGACGAAGTTGACGTTGGCGATGATGGGGCGCTCGTCGATGATGACGACGACGGCATTGCCGTCGATGCTGATGCGCACGTCCTTGAACAGGCCGGTCGCGAACAGCGCGCGCAGCGCCGCGGCGCCCTTCTCGTCGTTGTAGGTGTCGCCGATGCGAAAGGGCAGCGACGCGAACACCGTGCCCGGGTCGGTCCGCTGCAGGCCTTCGACACGGATGTCCTTGAGCACGAAGGGATCGACGGCCCAGGCCAGGCCCGACTGGAACATCCCCGTGACAGCCAGAGCCAGCAAGCCGAGGCGGAAGGGGCGACGCTTCGCTCCCGAACTGAAATTAGAGGACATGCCTGAGAGAGATTCGGGAGGGGAGTTCAATGCCAACCCGCGAAACGGGCGACGTCGTTGGAAAGGGCCAAGGCCATCATCAGCATCAGGATCAGCGCACCGGCGCGCTGCAGTTGCCGTTGCCACCATTCGGAGACGGGGCGGCCACTCAGACCCTCGAAAAGATGATACATGAGGTGCCCGCCATCGAGCATCGGCAGCGGCAGCAGGTTCAGGACCGCCAGGCTCATGGAGATCTTGGCGAGGAAGTCGAGGAAGGGCGCCAGGCCCGCCTGGGCCGATTGACCGGCGTAGTCTGCAATCGTCAGCGGGCCGCTGAGATTCTTTACCGAGGCTTCGCCGATCAACATGCGGCCGATCAGCCGGACCGTCGTCGATGCCATGTCCCAGCTTTGCTGCGCGCCGCGCCACAACCCTTCGACCGGGCCGTAGCTGACCGAGACGCGCTCCAGCGGCGAGCCGACGCCGATCTCCAGCCGCGCGATGCGCTGGCCGGCGTCGTCCACGATGCGCGGCGTCGGCGCCAATTCGACGGTCTGGCCGGCACGTTCGACACGCCAGGTCATCGCGCGCGGCTGATCGCCATCATGCGCACGCCGGATGGCATCGCGCAGAAAGCTGGCATCCGGCACTGCCTGGCCGTCGATGGCCAGCACGCGGTCGCCGGCCAGCAGGCCGGCCGCGGCACCGGGTCCGCCCGGGCTGACTTCGCGGATCAAGGGCTCGGCGAGCGGCGTGAGGCCGATGTCGTTGAACAGTTGGGGGCCGGCAGTGCGACCAGCCAGCCGCTCGGTCTCCAGGCGCAGGCTGCGCGAGGCGCGGCCGCGGGTGTCGGTGACGGACAGGTACAGAGTCTCGCCCAGGGCCTGGGCGCGTGCGACGGCGGCTTGCAGGTCGGGCAGGGATTCGACGTCGTCCCATTGCTGACCGTCGCTGGAGACGGCACGCACCCAGTCGCCCGCGTGCAGGCCGGCGCGCTCGGCCAGCGACGCACCGGGCGGCGTGCCCAGCAGCGCCTTGGGCTGCTCGCTGCCCAGCCAGGCCACCGCGGCGAACAACAGGATGGCCAACAGCCAGTTGGCCGCCGGGCCGGCCGCCAGAATGGCGGCGCGCTGGTACACCGGGCGATGGCTGAAGGCCTGCTCGCGTTCGTGCGGTGCAACCGGGTCGTCGCTCATGCCCAGCATGCGCACATAGCCGCCCAGCGGCAAGGAGCTGATCGCGAACTCGGTGCCACCGCGGCCGACGCGGCTCCACAGCACGCGGCCGAAGCCGATGGAGAAGCGCAGCACCTTGACGCCGCAGGCGCGTGCGACGCGGTAGTGACCCCACTCGTGAACGGGCACGAGGATGCCGATCGCGATCAGGAACCAGAAGGCCTTGAGGATCAGGTCCATGCGAGCACCTGCCGTTGCGCCAGCTCACGCACGCGGCCATCCAGGGCGAGCAGGTCGTCAATGCTTCCGGTGTCGGCCGGGCTGGGGCTGATGGCGCCAAGGCAATGGGCATTCAGCGCCTGAATCCGGTCAAAACGCAGCCGGCCATTCAGGAAGGCGTCGACGGCGATCTCGTTGGCGGCATTCAGCACCGTCGTGCTGCCCTCCGGCGCACGCAGCGCCTGCCAGGACAGGTGCAGGCCAGGGAAGCGCACGGCATCGGCTTCCTCGAACGTGAGGCTGTGCGTGGTCAGCAGGTCCAGCCGGCTGGCGCCCGAGGTGATGCGCTCCGGGAAGGACAGGCCGTAGGCGATGGGCACGCGCATGTCGGGTGTGCCGAGCTGCGCCAGCACCGACTGGTCACGGCAGACCACCATCGAATGGATGATGCTCTGCGGGTGGATCAGCACCTTGATCTGCTCGGGCTTGAGGTTGAACAGCCAGCGCGCCTCGATGACCTCGAGCGCCTTGTTCATCATCGTCGCCGAGTCGACCGAGATCTTGCGACCCATGACCCAGTTGGGATGGGCGCAGGCCTGGTCGGGCGTCACGTCGGCCAGCGTCTGCGGGTCGCGGCTGCGGAACGGGCCGCCGGAGGCCGTCAGCACGATGTGGTCGATGCGCTCCTGCCAGGCGGCACGATCCTCGGGCAGGCACTGGAAGATGGCTGAGTGCTCGCTGTCGATGGGCAGCAGCGTTGCGCCGCCCTCTTCCACCGCATGCATGAACAAGGCGCCGCCGACCACGATGGCCTCCTTGTTGGCGAGCAGCAGGCGTTTGCCGGCGCGGGCCGCGGCGATGGCCGGCGCCAGGCCTGCGGCGCCGACGATGGCCGCCATGACGGTGTCGACATCCGGATGCGCGGCGATGTCGGCCAGCTTCTCGGCGCCGTCCAGCACCTCGGTGCGGCTGCCGGCTTCGCGCAGGCGCTCGCACAGCTTCGCGGCGGCGTCACGTTCGGGCATCACCGCAAAGCGCGGCTGCCAGGTCAGGCACTGCTGCAGCAGCTCGTCGACACGGCTCATCGCGCTCAGGGCGACGACCTCGTAGCGCTCGGGGTGGCGAGCGATGACGTCCAGCGTGTTGACGCCGATGGAGCCGGTCGAGCCGAGGACGCAGACGCGTTGGCGGTTCATAAGCTGATCAGCGCGTGCGCGAGGGGAAAGACCGGCAGCAGCGCGTCGATGCGATCGAGCACGCCACCATGGCCGGGCAGCAGACCACTGCTGTCCTTGACGCCGACGGCGCGCTTGACGAGGGATTCGAACAGGTCCCCGACGACGCTCATCGCACCCAGGAAGACCAGGGCCAGCAGCGAGACGATGCCATGGCGCTGCACCAGCAGTGTGTAGAGGCTGGGCGAGTCGACGGCAAGCTTCACGTCGATGACGTGGACCCAGACGACGCCAAGCAGGATCACGCCGACCAGGCCGCTCCAGACACCCTCCCAGCTCTTGCCGGGGCTGATGCTCGGCGCCAGCTTGCGCTTGCCGAACGTCCGGCCACCGAAGTAGGCCGCAATGTCGGCCATCCACACCAGGCAGAAGACGGACAGGATGAAGTTGATGCCATGCACCTTGGCCTGGACGATGGCCAGCCACGCGCCCCAGAGCAGCAGTGCGCCCAGCGCCAGCCGGCCACCTCGCGCGATGCGCGGCCAGCCGGCCGGCCCGGCGCGCAGCGCGTAGGCGCCGCCAAGCACCCAGACCAGGCTGGCCAGAGACCAGATCCAGGCCGGCGGCGCGTTCAGGCCGCCGAGCACCAGCGTCCAAACGCAGGCCAGGGCCAGTGCAACACCGGCCGCGATGGCGCCGGTGCCGGGCAGGCCGTTGAGCCGTGCCCATTCCCAGCCGGCGGCGCCGATCATCAGCACGGTGAGCCCGGCGAAGTACCAAGGCGAAGCCGCAAAAAGCGCCGGCAGCAGGACGGCCAACAACACGACGGCAGTGATGACACGGGTCTTAAGCATGGCGGCAGTGTCCGGCTGCGGTCAGGCCGCGGCGGGAGCTTCTTTCACACCCCCGAAACGGCGGTCGCGCTCGTGGAAGGCCGCGATGGCCGCGTCCAGTTCACGCTCGCCAAACTCGGGCCACAGGCAGTCCGAGAACACGAATTCGGTGTACGCCGCCTGCCAGAGCAGGAAGTTGCTGATGCGCACCTCGCCGCCCGTGCGGATGAAGAGGTCGGGGTCGGGCGCGTAGTTCATCGCCATGAACTCCGACAGCTTGGCCTCGGTCAGCGCGGCCGCGGGCACGCCGGCTTCGATGGCCTTGCGGCAGGCCTGCACGATGTCCCAGCGCCCACCGTAGTTGAAGGCGACGTTCAGCGTCAGCTTGGTGTTGTGAGCCGTGCTGGTCTCGGCCTCGTTCCAGGCGTTGCGCAGCTTGTCGGACACGGCATCGCGGTCGCCGACGATGCGGATGCGCACGCCCATCGCGCCCATCTTGGCCAGGTAGCGGCTCACCGCGGCGAGCACCAGACCCATCAGGCCCGAGACCTCGTCGCTGGGCCGCTTCCAGTTCTCGCTGGAGAAGGCGAAGACGGTGACGTATTCGATGTCGCGGTCGATGCAGGCCTGCACGACCTTGACGAGGGAGTCCACGCCCGCCTTGTGGCCGAAGAAGCGCGGCAGAAAGCGCTTCTTGGCCCAGCGGCCGTTGCCGTCCATGACGATGGCCACGTGGCGCGGCGGCGCCGGGCGATCTTGAGCCACGACAGGGAGAGCGCTCAAACCGCGAGGATCTCGGCTTCCTTGCCCGAGATCAGCTTGTCGATCTCCGAGATCACCCGGTCGGTGAGCTTTTGCACTTCGTCGAGGCTGCGGCGCTCGTCGTCCTCGCCGATTTCCTTGTCCTTGAGCAGCTTCTTGGCCTGCTCGTTGGCGTCGCGGCGCAGGTTGCGCACGGCCACCTTGGCGTCTTCGCCGGCGTTGCGCACGACCTTGGTCAGATCCTTGCGGCGCTCTTCGGTCAGCGGCGGCATCGGCACGCGGATCAGGTCGCCCTGGCTGGCGGGGTTCAGACCCAGGTCCGACTCGCGGATGGCCTTCTCGATCTTGGCGCCCATGCCCTTTTCCCAGGGCTGGACGGAGATGGTGCGAGCGTCCAGCAGCGTGACGTTGGCGACCTGCGAGATCGGCACCATGGAGCCGTAGTAGTCGACGCTGACCTGGTCCAGGATGCCAGGGTGGGCACGGCCGGTGCGGATCTTGTGCAGTTCGTTCTTCAGGGCTTCGACCGACTTGGCCATCTTGGCCTCGGCGTTCTTCTTGATGTCTGCAATGCTCATGATCGATACCTCTTGTTCTTGCGGGACAGGCCGCCCGAGCGTCCGCGAGCCGCTCTGTCCCCCACTGACTGTGGCTTAGACGTGCACCAGCGTGCCCTCGTCCTCGCCCTGCACGACGCGCTTGAGCGCGCCCGGCTTGAAGATGCTGAACACCTTGATCGGCAGCTTCTGGTCGCGGCACAGCGCGAAGGCTGCGCCGTCCATGACCTGAAGATTGCGCGAAATGGCCTCGTCGAAGGTGATGCTCGAGTAACGGGTCGCTTCGGGGTTCTTCTTGGGGTCGGCCGTGTAGACACCGTCGACCTTGGTGGCCTTCAGCACGATCTCGGCGCCGATCTCGGCGCCACGCAGCGCGGCTGCCGTGTCGGTCGTGAAGAAGGGATTGCCGGTACCGGCCGCGAAGACGACGACCTTGCCTTCTTCCAGGTATTGCAGCGCCTTGGGGCGCACATAGGGCTCGACGACCTGCTCGATGGCGATGGCGGACATGACGCGCGCGGTCATGCCTTCCTGGCGCATCGTGTCGGCCAGGGCCAGCGAATTCATCACCGTGGCCAGCATGCCCATGTAGTCGGCCGTGGCGCGATCCATGCCGACCGCACCGCCGGCGACACCACGGAAGATGTTGCCGCCGCCGATGACGACGGCGACTTCCACGCCCATCTGCGTGATCTCACGGACCTCCTGCACCATGCGCACGATGGTCGCGCGGTTGATGCCGTAGGCGTCGTCGCCCATGAGGGCTTCGCCGGAGAGTTTGAGCAGGATGCGTTTGTACGCAGGCATGGTGTCCTCGGAAGTCTGGGGGCCGCTGGTGGCCCAGAAGTTTAAAGGGCGCCTCGGTGTTGTTCCGGGCGCCCTGGGGGTCAGCTAAAAACCTTTACTGGCCCTTGGCTGCAGCGACCTGGGCCGCCACTTCGGCCGCGAAGTCGTCAACCTTCTTCTCGATGCCTTCACCGACGACGTAGAGCGTGAAGCCCTTCACCGTCGTGGCCTTGTCCTTGAGCATGGCAGCGACGGTCTGCTTGCCGTCGGCGGCCTTCACGAAGACCTGGTCCAGCAGCGAGACTTCCTTCAGGAACTTCTGCACCGAGCCTTCGACCATCTTGGCGACGATGTCGGCCGGCTTGCCGGATTCGGCCGCCTTTTCGGTGGCGATGCGGCGCTCCTTGTCGACCAGCTCAGCCGGGACGTTGGCGCTGGACAGCGCGGCCGGCTTCATCGCGGCCACGTGCATGGCGACGTCCTTGGCGGCGACGTCGTCGCCCTCGAACTCGACCATCACGCCGATGCGGGTGCCGTGCAGGTAGGACGCCAGCTTGCTGCCGGTGTAGCGCTGGAAGCGGCGGATCGTCATGTTCTCGCCGATCTTGCCGATCAGGCCCTTGCGCACGTCTTCCACGGTCGGGCCGAAGCCTTCCTGGGACAGCGGCAGCGCCGACAGCGCGGCCACGTCGGCCGGGTTCTGTTCAGCGACCAGGCCAGCCAGCGCGTTCACGAAGGCCAGGAAGGCGTCGTTCTTGGAGACGAAGTCGGTCTCGCAGTTGACCTCGATGAGTGCGCCGTTGCCGCCGACGACGGTCGCGGCGACCACGCCCTCGGCCGTGATGCGCGACGCCGCCTTGCCAGCCTTGTTGCCCAGCTTGACGCGCAGGATCTCTTCAGCGCGGGCCAGGTCGCCCTCGGCTTCAGTCAGCGCCTTCTTGCATTCCATCATCGGCGCGTCGGTACGGGCGCGGAGTTCGCCGACCATGCTTGCGGTGATTGCAGCCATTTATCTTCTCCAGATCTCAGTTGGCAAAAAGGGGCGCGAGGCCCCTTTCGATACAGGGTCGAAGGGCGATCAGGCCTCTTCGGAAACCTCGACGAATTCGTCGCCAGCCGGGGCAACCGCAGCCAGGACTTCGTTCGTGGCGTTGGCCTTGCCTTCCAGCACGGCGTCAGCGACGGCGCGGGCATACAGCGCCACGGCCTTGGCCGAGTCGTCGTTGCCGGGGATGACGTAGTCGATGCCGATGGGCGAGTGGTTGGTGTCGACGATGCCGATGACGGGGATGCCGAGCTTCTTGGCTTCGGCGACGGCGATCTTGTGATAGCCGACGTCGATGACGAAGATGGCGTCAGGCAGCGCGGTCATGTCCTGGATGCCGCCGATGTTCTTTTCCAGCTTGGCGATGTCGCGCTGGAACATCAGGGCTTCCTTCTTGATCGCGGGCTGGGTGCCGGCATCGATCTGGGCCTGCATGTCCTTCAGGTTCTTCAGCGAGGTCTTGACCGTCTTGAAGTTGGTCATCATGCCGCCGAGCCAACGCGAGTCGACGTAGGGCATGCCGGCGCGCTGGGCTTCAGCAGCGACGAATTCGCGGGCCTGGCGCTTCGTGCCGATCATCAGGATGGTGCCGCGCTTGGCAGCCAGCTGGCGCACGAACTTCATCGCATCGTTGAACGCGGGCAGCGTCTTCTCGAGGTTGATGATGTGGATCTTGTTGCGATGGCCGTAGATATACGGGGCCATCTTGGGATTCCAGAAGCGGGTTTGGTGGCCGAAATGGACGCCGGCTTCCAGCATCTCGCGCATCGTGACAGACATGGGTCTTACTCCGAAGGTTGTGTCTAAAATCCGGCCCGAATTGCGTTGCAGCATCTGGAAACGCTTGTTTCTCAAGCGAAATCCAGGCCGCAAACCACAACACCTTTGTGGGCCGGTTTGCGATTTGTTGCGACGAGTGGCGACCGAAGGCTTCAGCCACAACACCCCTCACAACCGTTCTTGCCGATTCATGCAGCGCTGCAAAAGCACTGACCCGTACGGCAAAACCTGCAGAGTATACACAAGTCCAATGGCCCACCCCCGCCGACGCCGAGCAGCGGCCACCGCTTCCACGCCCGCTCCATCCTCCCGCCTCCAGGTGCGCGCGTGAGCCGCCGCGTCGCCGTCGTTGGCGCCGGTCTCGCAGGCGTGGCGACGGCCTACGAGCTGGCCGCGCTGGGGCTGAAGGTGCAGGTCTTCGAGCGCGGCGGCAGCGTCGCCGAGCAGGCCAGCTTCGCGAGCAGCGCCCTGCTCTCCCCCTTTCTGCCCGATTTCGCCGACGCCGCCTCGCCGGCACCGCTGGCCTGGCGTTGGCGCCGCTGGCGCGCCGGCCGCCGCGGCGGCGATGCGGCGTCAAGCCTGCCGGCTCTCAGCCAGCTCAGCCTCGCCCGCACGGCCGAGCTGCGCCGCAGCCTGGGGCTGGACGACGAGGCCGCGGACGGTCTGCTTGTCGCGCTGACGGACGCCCGCCGAATCGCCGCCGCCGAGGCTCAGCTGGAAGCCTGGAAAGGCCTGGGCCTGCAGCTGGAACTGCTCGACGCGGAGCAGGCGCGCCGCCGCGAACCGGGGCTGAACAACGACGCGCCCCTGGCCGGCGCGCTGGCCCTGACCCATGGCGGCACGGGCAATGCCCGCCTGTTCGCGCAGCAATTGCGCCACCAGGCCCAGCGCCTTGGTGCGGGCTTTCGTTTTCACACGACCGTGCGCGCCATCGCCGCCGATGGCGCCGGCCTGACGTTGCGCCACGAGTACACGCCGCCGCTGGAAGCACCGACGCGCGCGCAAGGGGGCGAGCGCGAGGCCGGCGACACCGTGCCGCAATCGCTGGGTCCGCAGGATGAGCGCTTCGACGCCGTCGTGCTGTGCAATGGCCTGGATGCCGCTGGCCTGCTGGGCCATGGGCTCAAGCTCGCCGCCCGGCACGAGACCTCGGTCACCGCGCCGTTGCGCCTGCTCGAAGCCCACCCCGACCTCGGGCCCAAGGCCGGTTGGATCGACCCCACGCTCGGCCTGGCCGTGGCGCGCATCGGTCAGCGTGTGCGCGTGACCGGTGGTTTGGCCGTGACGGATGCCCGGGCCAAGGTCAACGCTGATTTCGAGGCCCTGCACCGCGGCCTGCAACATTGGTTCCCGGGCTCGGTGCTGCATCAGCAGGTGCAGCAAGGCCAGAGCCGGCGCGCGCTGCCGGCCGACGGTCTGCCGCTGCTCGGCGCCAGCGCCAAGCCGGGCGTCTGGCTCAATGTGTCGCCCGGCGGCAGCGGCTGGGGCCTGGCCTGCGGCAGCGCCCAGGTGCTGGCCCAGCGGATCGCCGGCCTGACACCGGCTCTCGACATCACGGCACTCGGCCCCGAGCGGCTGACCTAAGCTCGCGGGCATGCAACTGCTGCTGCCCACGACCTCCCTGCTGCCACTGTTCGACGTCGCCGCCAGCCGGCGCATCGAAGCCCGCGCCCTCGTCGACTCACCCGACCTGATGGCGCGTGCGGGCCTGGCCGTCGCCAAGCTTGCGCTGGCACTGCGACGCGGTGACGGCCCGGTGTGGGTCGCCTGCGGGCCGGGCAACAACGGCGGCGACGGCCGGATCGCCGCACAACGGCTTGCGGAGCATGGCCTGCCGGTCCACGTCGGCCATGACGCGCCCGCACACCCGTCGTTGGTCATCGACGCGCTGCTCGGCCTGGGCCTGAACCGCGCGCCATCAGCCGAGTTGCTCGCAACGATGGCGGCGATGCAGGCCTGTGGCGCATCCATCCTGGCCGTCGATCTGCCCAGCGGCCTGCTCGCCGACACCGGCCAGCCCGCCGGCGAGTGCGCCGTGCGCGCCGACCATACGCTGGTGCTGCTGACGCTCAAGCCCGGCCTGCTCACCGGCGAGGGCCGCGCACATGCGGGGCGGCTGTGGTTTGACGACCTTGGCATCGCGCCCGACGAGGCGGCGACGGCCGACCTGCTCGGCCCCGCACCGGCGCCGCCGCGCAGCCCGACCAGCCACAAGGGCAGTCGCGGCCAGGTGCTGGTCGTGGGCGGCGCGGCGGGCATGCAGGGCGCGGCGCGGCTGGCGGCGCGCGCGGCCCTGGCCTGCGGCGCCGGCCGCGTCTATGTCGACCTGCTCGGCCTGCCCGTCGGCGAACCCGCCGACCCTGGCCAGCCCGAGCTGATGCGTGGCGCGCTGGCCGAACTGCCTCAGGCCGTTGGCGTCATCGGCTGCGGCGCCGGGTCGGGCATCGCGGCGGCGTTGCCGGCGTTGCTGCGGCAGTTGCCGCGCGCCGTCATCGATGCCGACGCATTGAACGCCATCGCTGCCGACGAAGCATTGCAGGACCTGCTGCGCGCCCGCCCGGCGGGTTCGACGCTGCTGACGCCACATCCGCTCGAAGCCGCACGCCTGCTGGGCCGCGACACGGCCAGCCTGCAGGCCGACCGGCTGGCGGCGGCACGCGATCTGGCCGAGCGCCTCGCCTGCACGGTCGTGCTCAAGGGCTCGGGCAGCGTCATCGCGTCACCCGGCGAGCGACCGGCGATCTGCGCCAGCGGCGGGCCGGCGCTGGCCACCGCCGGCAGCGGCGACGTGCTGGCCGGCTGGCTCGGCGGGCTGTGGGCCCAGCAGCCGCGAATGAGTGCGCACGCCATCGCCTGCGCCGGCGTGGATGCGCATGGCCGCGCCGGCGAAGTCGACGGGGTGCTGCGCGCCGGCGATCTCATCGAACGCCTGGCCGCGCAGCGCTGACGCTCAGCGGCGCTTGCGCGGCGCCGCCTTGGCGGCCGTCTTCTTGGAGGCCTTGCTCGCCGCCCGCTTGGCCGCCTGCTGCGCCGCCTTGACGGGGTGCAGCGCAGCCACGACGGCCTTGCGGCTCTGCTTCACGTCGCGGTCGGTCTGGCGCACATCCTCCAGCGTCTCGACGGCCGTCTTGGGCGTGCGCTTCTTGGCCGGCGCCCTGCTCGAGCTCTTGCCCGACGGCTTGGCCGCGGCGCCGCGGCTCGGCGGCCTCGCCTCGTCGCCATCGCGCACGAGGCGGAAGTCGATGCGGCGGCCATCGAGGTCGACACGGCTGACCTGCACCTGCACGCGCGCACCGGTGGCGTAGCGGATGCCGGTGCGCTCGCCACGCAGCTCCTGGCGCACGTCGTCGAAGCGGTAGTACTCGCCGCCGAGTTCGGTGATGTGCACCAGGCCTTCGACGTAGAGCGCATCCAGCTGCACGAACAGGCCGAACGACGTGACCGCGCTGACGGTGCCGGCGAACTCCTCGCCCAGGCGATCGCGCATGTAGCGGCACTTCAGCCAGGCTTCGACGTCGCGGCTGGCCTCGTCGGCGCGGCGTTCGTTGGCGCTGCAATGCGCACCGACGACTTCCCAACGCTCGGCCTCGTTGCGGGCCTCGGCGGGGTTGGGCGGCGCGGCGCGGCCGGGGCGCTTGGGCGCCTGCGGCACGTTCATCTTGGCCGCATCCAGCGTGTAGCGCTTGCCCGCCAGCAGGCATTTGATGACGCGGTGGACGAGCAGGTCGGGGTAGCGCCGGATCGGGCTCGTGAAGTGCGTGTAGGCCGGATAGGCCAGGCCGAAGTGGCCGGAGTTGACGCCCGTGTAGATGGCCTGCTGCATGGAGCGCAGCAGCATGGTGTGGATCTGCTGCGCGTCGGCGCGGTCCTTGGTGGCCTCGGCGAGCTGCTGGAACTCGCGCGGCGTCGGGTCGTCGGAGACACCCATGCCGATGCCGAGCGAGCGCAGGTAGTTCTGCAGCGTCTGGCGCTTCTCGGGCGTCGGGCCTTCGTGCACGCGGAACAGCGAGTGGTGCTTGGAGCCCTGGATGAAGTCGGCCGAGCAGGTGTTGGCGGCCAGCATGGCCTCCTCGATCAGCCGGTGCGCGTCGTTGCGCGTGCGCGGGATGATCTTCTCGATGCGGCCGTTGTCGTCGCAGACGATCTGCGTCTCGGTGGTCTCGAAGTCGATGGCGCCGCGGCGATGGCGCTCGGCGAGCAGTGCACGGTAGACCTCGTGCAGATGCAGCAGATGCGGCACCAGCTCGCGACGCTTGGCGGCCTCGGGTCCGTGCGTGTTGGCCAGGACGGCCGCGACCTCGGTGTAGGTGAAGCGCGCGTGCGAGCTGATGACGGCCGGATAGAACTGGTAGGCGCTGACGGTGCCGTCGCTGGACACCAGCATGTCGCAGACCATGCTCAGGCGGTCCTCGTACGGGTTCAGCGAGCACAGGCCGTTGGAGAGCTTCTCCGGCAGCATCGGGATGACGCGGCGCGGGAAGTAGACCGAGGTCGCGCGCTCGTAGGCGTCGGCGTCCAGCGGCTCACCGGGCTTCACGTAGTGCGACACGTCGGCAATGGCAACGAGCAGGCGCCAGCCTTCGATGGCCTTCTTGCCGCGGCCCTGCTTGAAGGGCTCGCAGTAGACGGCGTCGTCGAAGTCGCGCGCGTCCTCGCCATCGATGGTGACCAGGGGCACGTCGCGCAGGTCGATGCGGTGTTTCAGGTCGGCGGCGCGCAGCTTCTCGGGCAGCTTGGCGCTCTGCGCCAGTGTGTCGGGGCTGAAGCGGTGCGGCACGTCGTACTTGCGCACGGCGATCTCGATCTCCATGCCCGGATCGTCGATCTCGCCGAGCACCTCGACGACGCGGCCCACGGGCTGCGAATACAGCGACGGCGGCTCGGTCAGTTCGACGGCAACGACCTGGCCCGCGGTCGCGTTGGCGATGCCGTTCTTCGGGATGAGGATGTCCTGGCCCATGCGCCGGTCTTCGGGCGCGACCAGCCAGATACCGGACTCGAGCAGCAGGCGGCCAATGAGGGGCCGCTTCTTGCGCTCGAGGATCTCCAGCACCTTGCCTTCCGGGCGGCCGCGCTTGTCGAAGCGCGTGACGCGCACGCGCAGGCGGTCGCCGTGCATGACGGCATGGGTTTCCTGCGCGGACAGATAGATGTCGGCAGAGCCGTCGTCGGGGATCAGGAAACCATGTCCGTCGCGATGGCCTTGCAGCGTGCCTTCGACCTCGCCCAGCAGGCCCGCACCGTCGCCCGTAGGCGATGCATTTGTGTTCTTCAAGTTTTTGATGATATAGTCTCTGTTTTCCTGAAACGGCTCAGGACTTCAGCGGAAGTTTTGAGCACCTTGCCCAGGTGGCGGAATTGGTAGACGCACTAGTTTCAGGTACTAGCGGGTAACTCCGTGGAGGTTCGAGTCCTCTCCTGGGCACCAAAATAAAAGCAAAAGGCCGGCGCGAAAGCGCCGGCCTTTTGCTTTTGGTGCCCAGGTGAGGACTCGAAGGGCGTGTCGTCGTGGACCGAGGACAAGCCAGTGGCTTGTCCGACGCCTCGACGAAGGCTTCGCGCCTGTGGCGCGGGGCCGGCCGCCGGGGTCGCGGGACGTGACCGAGTCCCCGCTGAAGCGCCCTCGATGGGCGCTTCAGCGAGCGGTGGCACAAACCGAGCTTCTTCGATCCGCGCCACAAGCCCAACCTCAAACGACGAACTTCTTCGCCAACGCCTCCGGGCCCATGCCGTCGTACTCCTCGAACGGCTGATGGATCCATGGCGAGGTTTCCAGCATCTCGACGTAGTAGTCCGGCGTGTAGGCCGAGACCTTCTTCGTCCAGATCACGGCCGAGCGCAGCTCCGAGATCGACGGCATGCCGCGCAGCCGCTCGACCACCGCACGCAGCGTCACGCCTGAATCCGCCAGGTCATCCACCAGCAGCACGCGGCCCGCGAGCTCGCCCTTGGGCATGGTGATGTACTTGGCGATGTCCAGGCGACCCTGGATGGTGCCGGCTTCGGCGCGGTAGGAACTGGTCGACATGATGCCCAGCGGCTTGTCGAAAACGCGCGACAGCACGTCGCCCGGGCGCATGCCGCCGCGGGCCAGGCACAGGATCTGGTCGAACTGCCAGCCCGAGGCGTGCACCTTGAGTGCGAGGCGTTCGGTCAGCAGGTGGTACTCGTCCCAGGACACGTAGAGATGTTTGCCGTCGTCAGTCAGCATGGTGCGAAAGTCTCCGTGGAATCGGATGTGTAGTTTCAGGCGGAATAAGGGTGGCGCAGCACGATGGTGTGCTCGCGGTCGGGGCCGGTCGAGACCATGTCGATGGGCGCGCCGATGACGTCCTCGACACGCTTCAGGTAGCTGCGCGCGTTGGCCGGCAGCGCATCCCAGGACGTGACGCCGAAGGTCGTCTCGGTCCAGCCGGGGAAGGTCTCGAAGATGGGCGTGCAGGCCTCGATCTCGTCGGCGTCCAGCGGCAGGATGTCGAGCCGACGGCCGTCCAGCTCGTAGCCCACGCACATCTTGATCTCGGTCAGGCCGTCCAGCACGTCCAGCTTGGTCAGGCACAGGCCGGTGATGCCGTTGATGATGGTGGAGCGCTTCAGTGCTGCGGCATCCAGCCAGCCACAGCGGCGCGCACGGCCGGTGACGGTGCCGCGCTCCTGACCCACCGTGGAAAGGTGATAGCCCACGGTGCCGGGCACTTCCCAGTCCAGTTCGGTGGGGAAGGGCCCCGAGCCAACGCGCGTCGTGTAGGCCTTGGTGATGCCCAGCATGTAGTGCAGCATCTGCGGGCCCACGCCGGCGCCGGCGGCGGCATTGCCGGCCACGCAGTTGCTGGACGTGACGTAGGGGTAGGTGCCGTGGTCGATGTCCAGCAGCGTGCCCTGGGCGCCTTCGAACAGGATGTTCGCTCCGGCCTTGCTGGCCTTGTGGATCATGTAGCCGACGTCGGCCAGCATGGGCTTGATCTGCTCGGCCATCTTCATGGCCTGCTCGAAGATGGGATCGAAGGCCAGCGGCTCGCCCTTCAGGTAACCCGACAGCGCGAAGTTGTGAAGGTCCAGCAGCTCGCGCAGCTTCTTGGCGAAGCGCTCGGGGTGCTTCAGGTCCTGGGCGCGCAGCGCGCGGCGAGCCACCTTGTCCTCGTAGGCCGGGCCGATGCCCTTGCCGGTCGTGCCGATCTTGCCGCTGCCGCTGGTCTCGCGCAGCTGCTCGCGTGCCTTGTCCACGGCGACGTGGAAGGGCAGGATCAGCGGGCAGCTCTCGCTGATGAAGAGGCGCGAACGCACCTCGACACCGGCGGCTTCAAGGCGCTCGATCTCGGTCAGCAGATGGGTCGGGTCGACCACGACGCCGTTGCCGATGTAGCAGGCCACGCCGTCGCGCATGATGCCGCTGGGGATCAGCTGCAGCGCCGTCTTCACGCCCTTGATGACCAGCGTGTGGCCTGCGTTGTGGCCGCCCTGGAAGCGCACCACGCCTTGCGCGTGATCCGTCATCCAGTCCACGACCTTGCCCTTGCCTTCGTCACCCCACTGGGTGCCGACGACGACCACATTGCGTCCACGCGCGGTTTGGCTCTGCATCTTGTTTGCCTGCTTAAGCTTTGGATTGGGAGGGGCCGCCGCGCTCAGAGCGCTCGGACGACCCAGTCAGCGTGATCGCGAACCAGTTCGCGATCACAGTCGAATTCATCGGCCTCGTGCTCGTGCCCCGGCAGCATGCAGACCACGGTCTCGCCCTGCTCGCGCAGCGCGCGCACGGCCAGGCGCAGCGAAGTGTCTTCGCCCCAGGGCGCGCGCACGGCGGCGCGCAGCGGTGTGGCGGGCACCAGTGTCACGAGCGTCTTGAGGTCCAGGCTGAAACCGACGGCCGGGCGACGGCGGCCGAAGGCGGCGCCGACCTCGTCGTAGCGTCCGCCGCGCAACACCGCGTCGGAACAGCCCGAGGCGTAGGCGGCGAAGCGAATGCCGGTGTAGTAGGCATAGCCCTGCAGGTCGGCCAGGTCGAAACCCAGCGCCACCTCGGGATGGACGGCGGACAGATGGCCGGCGAGCCAGTCGAGGTCGGCCAGAGCCGCCTTCACGAGCGGGTGGTCGGGCAGCCGGCGTGCGGCCTCGGCCAGCACCTCACGCCCGCCGAACAGGCTGGGCAGGACGAGCAGCGCGTCACGCGTGACGGCCGGCATGTCGGCGCTCAGCGTCGACAGCGCGGCGAGATCCTTGGCCGCCAGCGCCGTGGTCAGCGCTTGCAGCACCTCGGGCGCGACCTTGATGCCGTCCAGCACGCCTTGCAGCAGACGGGCGTCGCCCAGGTCCAGCATCACGTCGCTTAAGCCGGCACGGCGCAACGCGTCCAGCGCCAGTTCGTGCACTTCCAGGTCGGCCTCCAGGCCGGCATGGCCGTAGATCTCGACGCCGAACTGCAGCGGCTCGCGGCTGGTATTCAGGCCATCGGGCCGCGTGTGCGCGACGGGTCCGCAATAGCACAGGCGCGTCACGCCCTGGCGGTTCAGCAGATGGGCGTCGATGCGTGCGACCTGCGGCGTCGTGTCAGCCCGCAGGCCGAGGGACCGGCCGGAGAGCTGGTCGACCAGCTTGAAGAGCTTAATCTCGGTGCCGCTGCCCGTTCCGGACAGCAGCGAATCGAGGTGTTCCAGCAGCGGCGGGATGACCAGCTCGCAGCCGTAGCTGCGGGCCATGTCGAGCAGCTCGCGACGGAGCTCTTCGATGCGGCGCGCCTGCGAAGGCAGGACATCGGCGATGTGCTCGGGCAGCAGCCAAGCAGAGGACATGAGCGCGGGCAGGCGGTTAAAAACGGCATTGTACCGGCGCCCTCCCCCGCTCAAGGCCGCCCAAGCGTTCGGATCAGCGCAACCAGAGCAGTCCGAACACGCCCATCAACAGGCTGGCCAAGCCGATGAAACGGATCTGGCCATCGCTCATCGCAAGGATGCGGCTGAACACCTCACGCCAGCTCTTGGGGCTGATGAGGGGCATCAGCCCCTCGATGACCAGCATCAGCGCGAATGCGGTCAGCAGCTCGTTCACTTGTGCGCAGGCGCGGCAGAGGGAGCGGAGCCGGCGCCACGCATGGCCTTGAAGAAATCACTGCTGGGGTCGACGACCATCACGTCGCTCTTGCTCCTGAAGCTGGCCCGGTAGGCTTCCAACGAGCGATAGAACTGCGCGAACTGCGGGTCGCGGCCGAAGGCTTCCGCGTACAAGGCCGACGCCTTGGCATCGCCCTCGCCCTTGATCTTCTGCGCGTCGCGATAGGCCTCGGAGACGATGATCTCGCGCTGCCGGTCGGCGTCGGCGCGAATCTTGTCGCCTTCGGCGGCGCCGGTGGAGCGTGCCTCATTGGCGACGCGCTTGCGCTCCGATTCCATGCGGCGGTAGACGGCGTCAGTGATGTTGGAGGCGAAGTCGACGCGCTTGATGCGCACGTCGACGACCTCGATGCCGAACTGCTTGGCTTCGTCCGCCAGCCGCTTGCGCACGTCGTTCATGACCTTCTCACGCTCGGTCGCCAGCACGGCGATGACGGTGCGCTTGGTCACCTCCTCGTTGAAGGCCGCCTGCACGACGGGCGAGAGGCGGTTCTCGACGTTGCGAATGTCGACGCCGTTGTTGCGGATGAACTGGCGCGGCTCGGCGATGCGCCACTTGATCAGCCAGTCGATGACGAGGCTCTTCTTCTCGGCCGTGAAGACCGGACGCGACTCGGGGCTGTCCAGCGTCTGCACGCGGCGATCCAGCAGCACGACGTTCTGCACCAGCGGCAGCTTGCCCTTCAGGCCCGGCTCGGTGATGACTTCCTTGATCTCGCCCAGCGTGTAGATGACGGCGAACTGGCGCTGGTCGACGACGAAGAGCATCGACGACAGCAGCATCAGGATGACGAGGGCGCCGGCGACGATGGCGGCAATACGGTTCATTCGGATGGTCCTCGGTCAGCGGCCGTCGCGGCTGCGCTGGTTGTCACGGCTGCGCAGGTCGTTCGCATTGGCGGCCGCATCGGCCGGCGCGCTGGTCGGCTGCGGCGGCGACACCGTCACGCTGCCCGTGCTGCCCTGCTGCAGCAGCTTGTCCAGCGGCAGGTAGAGCAGGTTGGAGCCGCTCTTGCTATCCACCATGACCTTGCTGACATTGCCGTAGACCTGCTGCATCGTGTCGATGTAGATGCGGTCGCGCGTGACCTGGGGCGCCTTCTGATACTCGGTCAGCACGCTCTTGAAGCGCTGCGCGTCACCCTCGGCGCGCGCGATGACGCTGGCCCGGTAGCCTTCGGCCTGCTCGCGCAGCTTGGCGGATTCGCCCTGCGCACGCGGGATCACGTCGTTCGCGTAGGCCTGGGCATCGTTCTTCAGCTGCTCGCGGTTGGCGTTGGCCTTGAACGCGTCGTCGAAGGCAGCCTGCACCTGCTCGGGCGGCTGCACGCTCTGCACGTTGACGTTCTTGATCTGGATGCCCGCCTTGAGCCGGTCCAGCTGGGCCTGAACGGACTTGGCGAGCTCGACGGCAATCATGTCGCGCTGCTCGTAGAGCACCGAATCCATCGTGCCCTTGCCGACGATCTCGCGAACGGCCGATTCGGCGGCCAGCATGACGGCCTGCTCCGGGTCGCGGTTCTCGTACAGGAAATCGCGCGCGTCCTTGATCGTGAACTGCACGGTGAAGCGGATGTCGACGATGTTCTCGTCCTGGGTCAGCATGGACGAATCGCGCAGGCCCGTGGCGGCGACGATGGAGTTGCGGCCCACGTCGATCTGCTGCAGCCGCGTGACCGACACGATCTCGTGCTGCTGGAACGGATAGGGCAGGCGCCACTGGAAGCCCGCTTCGACAGTCTTGCTGTATTTGCCGAACGACGTGATGACGCCCTGCTGGCCTTCCTGCACGATGAAGAAGCCGCTGGACAGCCAGCCCAGCGCGACGACGCCGGCGATGAGGCCCAGGCCGATGCCGGCGCCCTTCATGTCGGGCGAGCCGCCCGAGCTGCCGCCGGAACCGCTGGAGCGGCCCCCGAACATGCCCGAGAGCTTGCGGTTGAAGTCGCGCCAGAGTTCGTCGAGATCGGGCGGACCATCGTTGCGGCCATTGTTCAGCAGCCGGCCCATCGCGTGAATCACGCGGGCGACCGGCGTCAACAGACGCTGCACCCAGGTGCTGCGGGGCGGTGTGTGAGAAGTGCTGCTCATGCCTGGGAAGGGTCTGAGGAAGAGGGCTCGTCGCAATCCGATGAATGCGACGGGTCAGCGTCGAAACGTGGGTCCCGTTCGTCGGGAATCAAGGGCTGGGTCTGCATGGCTGCCGCAATCAACTGGCGCAGCTCGGCCAGGCCGCTGCCATCAACGGCGCTGACGAAGACGCGCGGCGTGGGCTTGCTGCCGCCGGCATGGCGCAGCACCGCGTCGACGACCTCGCGCGGGCGCTGGTCGTCGGCCAGCAGGTCCTGCTTGTTGTAGACCAGGATCTGCGGCACGTCGGCCGCGCCGATCTCGGCGAGCACTTTTTCGACCTCGACCATCTGCTCCTCCAGCACGGGGCTGGAGGCATCGACGACATGCAGCAGCAGGTCGGCATCGGCGGCCTCCTGCAGCGTCGCGCGGAAGGCCTCGACCAGCTTGTGCGGCAGGTCGCGGATGAAGCCCACGGTGTCGGACAACGACACGCTGGCGCCGGCCTGCTCGAGATAGAGCGAGCGGGTCGTCGTGTCCAGTGTCGCGAACAGCTGGTTGGCCGCATAGGCGCGCGCCTTGGTCAGCGCATTGAACAGCGTGCTCTTGCCCGCGTTCGTATAGCCGACCAGCGAGACCTTGAACACGCCGTTGCGCGAGCGCGAGCGGCGCTGCGTGCTGCGCTGGCGCTGCACCTGCTTCAGCCGCTCCTTGGTCTTCTTGATGCGATCGTCAATCATGCGACGGTCCAGCTCGATCTGGGCCTCGCCAGGGCCGCCGCGCATGCCGATGCCGCCGCTCTGTCGCTCCAGGTGGCTCCAGCGGCGGACCAGGCGCGTCGCCAGGTACTGCAGCCGCGCCAGCTCCACCTGCAGCTTGCCTTCGTGGCTCTGCGCGCGGGCGGCGAAGATTTCCAGGATCAACGCGGTGCGGTCGGCCACCGGCACGCCCAGCACGCGCTCCAGGTTGCGCTGCTGGGCCGGCGAGATGGCCTGGTCGAACAGCACGGTGTGCGCCTGGTGGGCGTCCACCAGCAGTTTGATCTCGTCGGCCTTGCCGGAGCCGACGAACAGCGCCGCATCGGGCGCGGCGCGGCGCGCGATGACCTTGGCGACCGGCGTGTCGCCGGCGGATTCGGCCAGCAGGGCCAGCTCGTCCAGGCTTTCATCGAAACCCCGGGCGGCGGAGTGGCGACCGAAATCGACACCCACAAGAATGGCGCGCGCCGCCTCGGAGGGCGGCGTCGCGTGGTGGGAAGAAGTCGAGGACAAGGCTGCGGGTCAGGCGTCAGCGGGGCCGTCGGCCGCGTGGAAGTTGACCGCGCGGCCCGGCACGACGGTCGAGATCGCGTGCTTGTAGACCATCTGCGTCACGGTGTTGCGCAGCAGCACGACGTATTGATCAAAGGATTCGATATGGCCTTGAAGCTTGATGCCGTTGACCAGATAGATCGAGACGGGCACATGCTCTTTGCGGAGCAGGTTCAAAAAGGGATCCTGCAAAAGTTGGCCTTTGTTGCTCATCGGTATGCTCCGAGTTATTCGGGGGTTGGGGACTACGGGTAAGACCTTAACACAGCGTCCCGATGGCGCCGGTCGTCACCCTAGGTCTTTTCGTTGAAGGGATTCTTCGACGAGCGCAGCTCGATCTTCAGCGGCGTTCCGACCAGCTTGTAGTGGGCGCGGATGCGGCCCTCCAGGTAGCGCTTGTAGACCTCGGTGACGCCTTCCAGCGCGTTGCCGTGGATGACGACGATGGGCGGGTTCTGGCCGCCCTGGTGGGCATAGCGCAGCTTGGGGCGCGACACGCCGGCTCGCTTGGGTTGCTGGTGCTCGACGGCCTCGGCAATCAGGCGGGTCAGCACCGGCGTCGTCATCTTGCGATAGGCCGAGGCATAGGCATCGGCCAGCGAGTTCCAGACCGCCGACAGACCCTGGCGCTTCAGCGCCGAGATGTTGTGCATGGGCGCGAACTTCAGGAAGGCCAGGCGCGTCTCGATGGAGCGCTGCAGCGTCTCGCGCTGGTAGCTGTCGACGGCGTCCCATTTGTTGACGGCCAGCACCACGGCGCGGCCGCTGTCGAGGATGTAGCCGGCGATGTGGGCGTCCTGGTCGGTCACGCCCTGCGTCGCGTCCAGCAGCAGCAGCACGACGTGAGCGTCGGCAATGGCCTGCAAGGTCTTCACGACCGAGAATTTCTCGATGGCCTCGAAGACCTTGCCCTTGCGGCGCAGGCCGGCGGTGTCGATGAGCTTGAACTTCTGGCCGTTGCGCTCGAAGTCCACGGCGATGGCGTCGCGCGTCGTCCCCGGCATGTCGAAGGCGACGAGGCGCTCCTCGCCCAGCCAGGTGTTGATCAGTGTGCTTTTGCCGACGTTCGGGCGGCCAGCCACGGCGAGGCGGATGACGCCGTCCTGCTGAGGGCCGGCACCGAACTCCTCGCTGGTGTCCTCGAAGGGCTCCAGCACGGCATCCAGCAGGCTGCGGATGCCCTGGCCGTGCGCGGACGAGATCGGGTGCGGCTCGCCCATGCCGAGTTCGTGGAACTCGGCCAGCAGCGGCGACTCGCTCATGCCCTCGGCCTTGTTGACGGCCAGGTGCACGCGCTTGTTGACGCTGCGCAGGTAGCGGGCGATGTCGCTGTCGTGCGCCGAAAGCCCCAGGCGGATGTCGACGACGAAGATGACCGCGTCCGCTTCGGCGACGGCCTGCTTGGTCTGCTTGGCCATCTCCTTGACGATGCCGGTCGTCGAGTCGGGCTCGAAGCCGCCGGTGTCGATGCAGATGAACTCGCGGTCACCCAGACGGCCGTCGCCGTAGTGGCGGTCGCGCGTCAGCCCGGCGAAGTCGGCCACGATGGCGTCGCGGGACTTGGTCAGCCGGTTGAACAGCGTCGACTTGCCCACATTGGGGCGGCCGACGAGAGCGATGACAGGTTTCATTCGCCCTTGATCGCGAACAGGCCGCCGCTCTTGGTCGCGACCAGGGCCGTGTCGCCCTGCAGCGCGACGGCGATGACCTGCGAGCCGTCGGTGGCCAGGCGCGAGCGCGTCTTGCCGGTGTCGCGGTCCAGCAGATGGACCTGGCCTTCGAAGTCGCCGACCAGCACCTGCTTGCCCAGCAGTACGGGCTCGGAGAGCTTGCGCAGCTGGAACTGATCACCCGACCAGGCCAGGTCGCCGTTGGCCAGCTTCCAGGCCGACAGGCGGTCCGACGCATCGCCGGCGACGACGACCTGGTCGTCCGCGCCGATGCCATTGGTGCCGCCGACGACACGGTTCCACAGCGGGCTGCCGCGCTCGGCGTTCACACAGCCGACCGAGGACTGGAAGGCGCGCGCGCAGATGACCTCGCCCTGGCGCACGGCCGGGCCGACCAGGTCGGCCAGGCGCTCGACCTCGTTGGTGCCGCGCGGCGTGGCCACGCTGGCCTCCCAACGGAGCTGGCCTTTCAGCGGGTCGATGCCGGCCAGGCGCGGGCCTTGGCCGACGACCAGCGTGTCCTTGTAGGCCAGCAGCACGCCGGCCTTGGCCAGCGTCAGCGGCTCGCCGGGGCGCTTCAGCTCCCAGATCTTGCGGCCATCCAGCGCGTCGTAGGCCAGCACCTGGCGGTCCAGCGTCAGCGTGAAGACGCGTTCACCTGCCACCAGCGGCGCGGCGACGACGGGCGTCGGCAGGGTCTTCTTCCAGACCACGCGGCCCGCATCCAGCACGACGAGTTCGTTGTCGCGGTTGACGACGGCGGCAAAGCGGCCATCGCTGCCAATGCCGGCCAGCAACTTGCCGCCAGCGTCGCCACGCCAGATCTCGCGGCCATCAGTGGCGGCCAGCGCGCGCACGCTGCCGTCCGTGCCGGCGACGACGAAGCTGTCAGCCGGCGTCGCGATGCTGAGCGGGAAGTTGATGGAGTCGCCCTTGGCGCTCCAGAGGATGCGACCCGTGGCCGGGCCGGACAGGGTCTCCAGCACCGCGGGCTTGTTCTTGTCGCTGCCGAACCAGGAGTTCCAGGTCGAGCTAATCGTCGAGCAACCCGACAGCGAAGCGGCCAGCAGGGAAATCAGGACGGCGCGCTTCATTGCGGGGCTCCGGTGGCGTCGACGGCAGTGGGCACGCCCAGCGTCGCGAGCTTGGCCTCGACGATGCGGCGGTAGTCCTGGTTCTTCTCCAGGCCCGCCAGTGCCTTCTGGTACTCGGCCTTGGCGGCCTCGCGCTTGTCCTGCAGCAGCAGTGCGTCGCCGCGGCGGTCGGCCACCAGGGCCGCGAACTCGGGCGACTTGACGGCGTCCAGCGTTTTCGCGGCCTCGTCATAGGCCTTGGCATCGATCTGCAGGCCGGCCAGCCGGATGCGGGCGAGATCGCGGTAAGGGCCTTCCGAGCCCTGCTCGGCCACCCAGCTCAGGCTCTGCTTGGCGTCGTCGGCCTTGCCCTTCTCGAGCTGCAGCTTGGCGATCTGCAGATTGGCCTGCGCGGTGTAGCCGGTGCCGGCGAAGCGCGAACGCAGGTCGCCCGCGGCGGCGCCGGCCTTGTCCAGGTCCTGGGCGGTGAGCGCGCGGTCGAATTCGTCGTACATCGCGGCGGCCTTGGCGGCCTGGTCGCGCTGGTACATGCCCCAGCCCTGCCAGGCGGCAAAGGCCGCGAGCACGGCGGTCAGCACCCAGGTGATGAGATTGCCCCAGCGCTTCCAGAACGCTTTGACTTGTTCGAGTTGTTCTTGTTCTTCGAGGTCGAGATGCGATGCCATGAGAGGGAAACAGCTGTGCGGGGCAGGGCCCGGGATTATGCGGTGCGGAGTTCGGCGGCCCAGTCGGCCACCGAGGCGAGGGAGCGGCTGGCCTGTTCGGTGCCGTCGCGAAGTGATTTCAGGCCGACCTCGCCACGCGCGAGTTCGTCGCCACCGAAGACCAGCGCGAAGCGGGCGCCCGAGGCGTCGGCTTTCTTGAACTGCGACTTGAACGAGCCGCCGCCGGCATGCATCTGCACGCTGACGCCGGCAGCGCGCAGGGCTTCCAGCACGCCGAACGCCTGGGGTAGCGCGCTCGCGTCAGGCAGGATGGCGTAGGCGTCCGGTGCCGACGAGGGCACGGGCAGGCCCAACTCGTCGATCAGCAGCAGCAGGCGTTCGATGCCCAGGCCAAAGCCTACGGCCGGCGTCGGCTTGCCGCCGAGCTGCTCGAAGAGGCCGTCGTAGCGGCCGCCGCCACAGACCGTGCCCTGCGAGCCGAGCTGGTCGGTGACCCACTCGAAGACGGTCAGGTTGTAGTAGTCCATGCCGCGCACGAGGCGCGTGTTGACGCGGTATTCCAGGCCGGCGGCGTCGAGGATGGCGCGCACCGCGTTGAAGTGGGCCAGCGTCTCCTCGCCGAGGAAGTCCATCAGCTTGGGCGCCGCCTCGATGACGGGCTGCATCGCCGGGTTCTTGCTGTCCAGGATGCGCAGCGGGTTGCTGTGCAGACGCTTCCTGCCGTCCTCATCCAGCTTGTCGGCATTCGCCTCGAAGTGGGCGATCAGCGCGGCGCGGTGGGCGGCACGCTCGGGTGGCTGGCCCAAGGAGTTCAGCTCCAGGCGCACGTGCTCGCCCTCGACGAGGCCCAGCTCCTTCCACAGGCGGCGTGCCATCAGGATGATCTCGGCGTCCACGTCCGGGCCGGCGAAGCCCAGCGCCTCGACGTCCAGCTGGTTGAACTGGCGGTAGCGGCCCTTCTGCGGGCGCTCGTGGCGGAACATCGGGCCCATGGTCCACAGGCGCAGCGGCCCGTTGTAGAGGGCGTTGTGCTCGACCATCGCGCGCACGATGCCGGCCGTGGCCTCGGGACGCAACGTCAGCTTGTCGCCATTCATGCTGTCGGTGAAGGAGTACATCTCCTTCTCGACGATGTCGGTCACCTCGCCGAGGCCACGCACGAACAGGGCCGTCGGCTCGACGACGGGCGTCAGCATGTACTGGTAGCCGTAGCGCTGCATGACGCCGCGCAGCGTGGTCTCGAACCAGCTCCACAGCTCGCTGCTCGGGAGCTTGTCCTTGCGGGTGACGCTGCTTGGGAGGATGTCGTTCATCCCCTTCACGGCGGGGAGGATCTTGGGCTTTTCGCTCATGCAGCAGCTGTGGCGCCGAAGCGCTTCTCGATGTAGTTCTCGACCAGCGCGTGGAACTCGTTGGCGATGTTGTCGCCGCGCAAGGTCAGCGCCTTCACGCCGTCGATGAAGACGGGCGCCGCCGGGGCCTCGCCGGTGCCGGGCAGGCTGATGCCGATGTCGGCATGCTTGCTCTCGCCCGGGCCGTTGACGATGCAGCCCATGACGGCCACCTTCATCTCCTCGACGCCCGGGTACTTGCCGCGCCAGATCGGCATCTGCAGGCGCAGGAAGTCGTCGATCTGCTTGGCCAGTTCCTGGAAGGTCGTGCTGGTCGTGCGGCCGCAGCCAGGGCAGGCGGTCACGCTGGGGTTGAAATGGCGCAGGCCGAGCGCCTGCAGGATCTCCAACGCGACGACGACTTCCTGCGTGCGCGACTCGCCCGGCTGCGGCGTCAGACTGACGCGGATGGTGTCGCCAATGCCCTCCTGCGCCAGGATGCCCAGCGCGACGCTGGACGCCACCGTGCCCTTGGTGCCCATGCCGGCTTCGGTCAGGCCCAGGTGCAGCGCGTAGTCGCAGCGGCGGGCCAGTTCGCGGTAGACCGAGATCAGGTCCTGCACGCCGCTGACCTTGCAGCTGATGATGATGTTGTCGGGGTTCAGCCCCAGCTCGGCGGCGTAGGCGGCCGAGGTCAATGCGGACTCGACGAGGGCCTGGTACATGACCGGCTTGGCGTCCCAGGGCACCGCGCGCCTGGCGTTCTCGTCCATGAACTGCGCGAGCAGCTCCTGGTCCAGGCTGCCCCAGTTGACGCCGATGCGCACGACCTTGTCGTACTTGGCCGCGGCCTCGACCATCATCGCGAACTGGCGGTCCTTCTTGTCGCCCTTGCCGACGTTGCCGGGGTTGATGCGGTACTTGGACAGGGCCTGGGCCATCGCCGGATGCTCGGTCAGCAGGCGGTGGCCGTTGTAGTGGAAGTCGCCCACCAGCGGCACGTCGATGCCCATGCGGTCCAACTGCTCGCGGATGTAGGGCACCGCGTCCGCCGCCTCGGGCGTGTTGACGGTGATGCGCACCATCTCCGAGCCGGCAATCGCCAGCTCCTTGACCTGGATGGCCGTGCCGATGGCGTCCACCGTGTCGGTGTTGGTCATGGACTGCACGCGCACCGGAGCGTCGCCGCCGACGGTGACGACACGGTTGCCCCAGACGACGCGGGCCTGGCGGCTGCGGCGCGGGGCGGGGAAGGCTTCGGGAATGAGGATGTCGCTCATCAGTTCAACTCCAGTCGGGCGACGTTGTCCTTGGCGCGCTCGGCCAGGTTCACGGCCGTACCACGCCATTCGACGCGGGTGCCGTGCACATTGCCAACACGCAACTTGTAGGGCGCGGCGCCGCTGAATTCCTGCTGCTCACCCGTGCGCAGCACGCGCGACAGCAGCATCTGGCCCTTGGCATCGACGACCTCGACCCAGCTGTCGGCCGTGGCCGTGACACGCAAGGGCTGGCCGGCAGGTGCCGAGGCCGCCTTCGCTACCACCGTGGGTGGCGGCGCGACGTCGCGAACCTGCAGCGGCGCGGAGGCCACGGGCTCGGGCACCGCGACGGCCACCGACACCGATGATGCCGGCTCGGAGGCCGCCAGCGGTGCGGGGATGAATTCGACGACGGGCGCACTCGCCGCGGCGACGACACCCGACGCAGCCGGGGCCGAGGCCGCCGTGTCGCGCTCGGGCAGCCAGCCGGCGGGAATCCAGTAGACGGCCGCGGCCGCCGCCAGCAGCAGCAGCGGACCCCAGACGACCGGCCGCACCAGCAGGGCGAGCAGGCCGCCGTCGACCGGGCCACCGCGCTCACGGAAGGGCTGGTTCAGGCCTGGGCGCACGTCGAACTCGCGGCTGTCGGTGCGCGGCAGCAGGGCGAGCACGGGCGCCGGGTCGACCTTGAGCGCGCGGCACATGGCGGTGGCCAGGGCGCGGGCGAAGGTCGCGTCGGGCAGCTCGTCGTGGCGGTCGGCCTCCAGGGCTTCCAGCTTGGCCTGGGGCACCTTGAGCATGACCGCCAGCGCGGCGATGTGCAGGCCGCGCTGCTGGCGTGCATTCCTGAGCCAGGCACCGGCGGTGGCCGCCTGGCTGGCACGTCCCTCGGAGATGGGTTCCATCGTCTTGTTCTTGTTCTCAGTCTTCGTATCGACCGGCGTCCAGCGCCTGGGTCTCCGGCGCTTGCGGGTACTTGCGGCGCATCTGCAGGGCCAGGTCGTCCATCAAGTCATGCTTGCCGAGCTTGCGCTCGATGCGCAGCTGCAGCCACAGGCTCTGCGCGTTGACCTGCTCGGGCTGGTCGTTGACGCGCTTCACGTAGAAGCGCGCACGCTCCAGTTCGTGGTTGCGGAACAGCACCTCGGACAGGTTGACGGCGACGGCCGGGCTGCCGGGGTCCAGCTCGAAGGCGCGCGACAGCGTCTTCTCGGCCACCAGCATGCGGCCCGAGCGCGCCTCGCAGACACCCTTGGCCAGCAGCGTGCGCGCCGGCGCGCGGTAGGTGGACTGGGCCAGCGCCTGGTCGAACAGCGAATCGGCCGTCTGCCAGCGTTGCTGCTGGCACATGAACCAGCCGTAGTTGTGCAGCGTGTCGGGGTCGTTGGGATAGACGGCCAGGGCGCGGCGGAAGGCGTCCTCGGCGAGCTGGTTGTCGCCCATGGCCGCGTAGACGAGGCCGCGCAGGTTCACCGCCTCGCGCATGTCGGGCTTGGCCTGCAACGTGAGCTTGAGCTCGTCCAGCGCCGTGTTGAACTGGCCGCGCGAGAAATAGCCCTGGGCCAGCTCCAGGCGGATGCCGGCGCGGCGGTCGGCGTCCGTCTGGTCGGAGTCGGTCTTGATCTCGCGGTCGGTGGCGGGCGCGGTGCCATTGCTGGCGCAGGCGGCGAGCAGCGTGGCGGTCAGAACGATCAGCAGTCGCTTCATCAAATCCTCGAGGTTAGGCACCCAGCGTGTCACGGGGTGGATTTGGCCACCGTGACGGGTGCCCTGACCATGCGGATATGCGCGCGGGTGCGGTCCTGCACCTCGCCGGCCAACTGGCCACAGGCGGCGTCGATGTCGTCGCCGCGCGTCTTGCGCACCGTCGTGACGATGCCGGCCTGGATCAGCACCTCGGCAAAGGCCTGCACGCGTGCATTCGTGCTGCGCGTGAGGCCCGACGCCGGGAAGGGATTGAACGGGATCAGGTTGATCTTGCACGACACCCGGCCCTTGAGCAGCTTGACCAGCGCTTGGGCCAGCTCCGGCGTGTCGTTCACCTCCTGCAGCATGCAGTACTCGAAGGTGATGAAGTCGCGCGGCGCCTTCTCGAGGTAGCGGTTGCAGGCATCCAGCAGCTCGGCGATGGGGTATTTCTTGTTCAGCGGCACGAGCTGGTCGCGCAGCGGGTCAGTCGGCGCGTGCAGGCTGACGGCGAGCGCCACCGGGCAGTCCTCGCGCAGGCGGTCGATCATGGGCACGACACCCGAGGTCGACACCGTCACGCGGCGACGGCTCAGGCCGTAGGCGTGGTCGTCCAGCATGGTCTTGAGCGACGGCACGAGCTGGTCGTAGTTCTGCAGCGGCTCGCCCATGCCCATCATCACGACGTTCGAGATCACCCGTTCGTCAGTGTTCAGGCGCTTGCGCAGGTTGTGCTCGGCAAACCAGAGCTGGGCCGTGATCTCGGCCGTCGTCAGGTTGCGGCTGAAGCCCTGGTGGCCCGTGGAGCAGAAGCGGCAGCCGACGGCGCAACCGGCCTGGCTGGAGATGCACAGCGTGCCGCGGTCGTCCTCGGGGATGAAGACCGCTTCGACGGCGTTGCCGGCGCCGACGTCGAAAAGCCATTTGATGGTGCCGTCCGTCGACACATGCTCGGAAATCACCGACAGCGCGGCGATGTGAGCGCGGCCCTTGAGCTTCTCGCGCAGGGACTTGGCCAGGTCGGACATCTGCTCGAAGTCCGACGCGCCCTTTTGGTGGATCCAGCGGAACAGCTGGGTCGCACGGAATTTCTTTTCGCCCAGTTGCTCGCAGTAGGCGGCCAGGCCTTGCAGATCGAATCCGAGCAGGTTGACCGCATCCATCGCGAGCTCCCGGGCCGGGGTCACCGACCCCGTTGGGGGTTTACTTGGCAGCGTAGACGTTCATGCCCGGGAAGAAGAACGCCACTTCGACGGCGGCCGTTTCGGCGGCGTCGGAGCCGTGCACGGCATTGGCGTCGATGCTGTCGGCGAAGTCGGCACGGATGGTGCCCTTCTCGGCCTTCTTCGGGTCGGTCGCGCCCATTAGGTCACGGTTCTTCAGGATGGCGCCTTCGCCTTGCAGGGCCTGGATCATCACCGGGCCGGAGATCATGAAGCTCACCAGGTCGTTGAAGAAGGGGCGCGCCTTGTGCACGGCGTAGAACTGCTCAGCCTCGCCACGCGACAGGTGGACCATCTTGGCGGCCACGATCTTCAGGCCGGCGCCTTCGAAACGGGCGTAGATCTGGCCGATGACGTTCTTCGCCACGGCATCGGGCTTGATGATGGACAGGGTGGTTTCGATCGCCATGGGGTTCTCCTGAAGGGGCGTATTGGACAAAGCCTGTGATTGTAGCGGGCAGGGATGACCCTAGTTGTGGGTCATCCCGCCAGGGCGTCAGCGGTGCCGGCCGCCAAAGCCGCCACCCGAACGACCGCCGCCACCGCCGCCGCCCTTGCCGCCGCGGCCACCACCGCCGCCGCCGCGGCGCAGGAAGGCATCGCCGCCGATGTAGCCCACCGAGGTCTGCAGCGGATCAGGCTCGCGCGGGCCGCCGCCCTTGTTGCCACCGCCCTTGGGGCGATCGTCCTGCTGGCTGCCACCGGCGCCGAAGCCCTGGGGAAGGCCGCGCTTGCCACTGGTGGCATGACGGCGGTCAAAGGTCTGCTCCAGCGGATTGACGTGGTGAGGGATGAAGCCGTCATCCTCCTCGTCGTTGTCGCGGCGCACGGCACGCTCCTCGCGCGGCGGGCGGGCCTGCTGAGGCTGCTGGGCCTCAGGGGGGCGGCTGGGGCGCGGGCCGACACCGCTGTGGCGGTCGTCGGGGCGGCGCTTGTTGCGGTCGTTCTTGTTGGCCTGCTGCTGTTGCGGCTGGCCTTTGCCCGGCCCCTGGTTCTGGCCCTGCTGGCCTTGACCCTGGTTGGACGTGTGGCCGGCCAGGCGGCGGATGACGCGCACATCGTCGTCACCCAGTTCGACCCAGACGCCACGCTTCAAGCCACGCGGCAGCACGACGGTGCCGTAGCGGATGCGGATCAGGCGGCTGACCACCATGCCGACGGCCTCGAAGAGCTTGCGCACTTCGCGGTTGCGGCCTTCGGTGATGACGACGCGGTACCAGCGGTTGGCACCCTCGCCGCCGCCGTCCTCGATGCTCTTGAACGACGCGACCTGGCCTTCCACGTTGACGCCTTCGAGCAGCTTGGTGCGCTGCTCGTCGCTCAGCGCGCCCAGCACGCGGGCCGCGTACTCGCGCTCCACGCCGAAGCGCGGGTGCATCAGCTGGTTGGCCAGTTCGCCGGAGTTCGTGAACAGCAGCAGGCCTTCGGTGTTGATGTCCAGACGGCCGACGGATTGCCACTTCTGGCCCTGCACGCGCGGCAGCGTGCGGAACACGGTCGGGCGACCCTCGGGGTCGTTGAAGGTCGACACCTCGCCGGTGGGCTTGTGATAGGCCAGGATGCGCGGATTCGGCGGCGAGATGCGCACGCGCACCTCCTTGCCATTGACGCGCACACGGTCGCCAAACGAGATGCGCTGGCCGACGTGGGCAACCTCGCCGTTCACCTCGATCTTGCCGTCAGCGATCCAGTCCTCGATGTCGCGGCGCGAACCGATGCCAGCCTGGGCCAGCACCTTCTGCAGCTTGGGCGCGTCGACGTCAGCCGCCAGCACGCGCTTGGTCTCGCCCTCGGCCTCCTCGGCTTCATCCTCGGCCGCTTCGGCCGCCGGCGCGGCGGCGAGCACGGGAGGCTCGCCGTCCGGCGCTTCGGATTCGGCGTCCAGACTGCCCGACAGCACATCGGCGAAGCGCGCCCCCGCGGCTTCGACGAGCTCCGGCGCCAGCCCGGGGCCGGCCGGTTCGCTCGCACCACCTGCGCCCTGCACAGCCGCCTCGCGCTCGGCGCGTTCCTTGCGGTTGCGACGGCGGTTGCGGCTGCGGCTGCCCCGCTCGTCACCGTCGCCGCCTTCACCCTCGTCGCCCCCGTCCTCGTCGCCGTCGCCACCATCGCCCGCCGCGACTGCCGGTGCCGGCGCGTCCTCGGCCAGCGTGAAGATCGGCACCTGCACCGGAACCGGCGCAGGCGCGGGAGCCGGCACGAGCGCCTCGGCGGCAACGGGAGCCGGTGCGGCCTCCTCGCTGGCGGCCGTCTTGCGCGGCGCGCGCTTGCGAGCCGGTGCGGGCGTGTCCTCATCCAGCGCGGCCGCTGCCGCCGGGGCCGTCGGGCGCTCCCCTGCCACGGCCTCAGCCGGCGCCTCGGCCTTGCGGCGGGTGCGCTTCACGGGCGCCGCCACGTCGGCGGCTGCGGGCTCCGGTGCGGTCTCGGCCACGGCCTTGGCCGTCGTGCGGCGTCGCTTGGGCGCGGCGGGCGCCTCGGCATCGTCAGCAGTGGGAGGCAGGGGCTTGTCTTGGTCGGCAGCGTCGTTCATGCGGGTTCGGACTGGGGTTGCGGGGGCGGATCGGAGGGATCGGGATTGGGGAGTGCCGGCGTGCCATCGTCACCAAAGAGGCTCTGCGTCGGGGCAGGCTCCGCGGCGGGCACTTCGGTAGGCATTTCGGCAGGCGTTTCGGCAGGCGTTTCGGCTGGTATGCCGGTGGGCAGGTCGTCGGGAGCGTCCAGCAGCTGGCCTTGCAGGGCCTCGAAAGCCGGCGCCTCGCCGCTGACATCCAGCGCGGGCAGTTGCTCCAGGCTGGCCAGGCCGAGGTCGTCGAGAAAGGACTTGGTCGTCGCGTACAGCGCCGGGCGGCCTGGGGTCTCGCGGTGGCCGATGGCCTCGATCCAGCCGCGGTCCTCGAGCTGCTTGACGATCTGGCTGGCGACGACGACGCCGCGGATGTCCTCGATGTCGCCACGCGTGACGGGCTGGCGGTAGGCAATGATGGCCAGCGTCTCCAGCACGGCCCGCGAGTAGCGCGGCGGCTTCTCGGGGTGCAGGCGGTCGAGGAATTCGCGCAGCTCGGGGCGGCTCTGGAAGCGCCAGCCCGAAGCCAGTGCCACCAGTTCCACGCCGCGACCGTCCCAGTCGCGGGTCAGTTCGTCGAGCAGGCTGCGCAACGTGTCGGCGCCGAGTTCGTCGGCGAACAGGCTGCGCAGCTCGCGCAGCGTCAGCGGTTGCGAGGCACAGATCAGCGCGGTCTCGAGGACGCGCTTGGCATCCTGGGTGTTCATGAACTCAAACTTCGCACCCTCAATGGGCAGAGCTCTGGCGTTGGCCCCGGCCTGGACGCTGTGGTCGCGTTCGTCAGGCGGCTGGGGCGGGTTCTTCACCGGGCGCAGTCCCTGCCTTCAAACGGCGGGGTGCACCAGCGGGGTGGTTGGCGGTTTCCGGGGTGGACTGCAAATCCCGCGACGGGCTGCTGCGCCCCGTCTCATGAGGCCGGGCACGGTGCTCAGGTCCGACAACCTGGGGCGCATTGTAGCCCTGTCAATCGGGCAGTTCGCCGGCACCGGTCTGCGCCCACGCACCGGCGAGGTCGGCCGGCAGCGGCGCCCGCAGCGACAAGGCCTTGCCGGTGACGGGATGCACGAAGCCCAGCCGCGCCGCATGCAGGGCCTGGCGCGTCAGGCCCAGGGCCGGCGCGCCGCCGTAGAGGGTGTCGGCCAGCAGCGGATGGCCGCGGTGCATCAGGTGCACGCGGATCTGGTGGGTGCGGCCGCTGTGCAGCACGCAGTGCACGGCGCTGACCGCGCGGCCCTGCACCTCGCCAACGCCGAGCGGGAAGACATCCGTGCGCGCCGGCTTGCCCAGGTTGGCGGGCGCGACGGCCATCTTCACGCGCGAAATCGGGTCGCGGCGCATCGCCTGCTCGACGGTGAAGGCCTCCTCGATGCGACCCCAGGCCAGGGCCAGGTATTCGCGATGCACCTCGCGCGCGGCGATCTGCCGCGTCAACGCCGTGACCGCTTCCAGCGTCTTGCCGACGACCATCACGCCGCTGGTGTCCTTGTCCAGCCGGTGCACGATGCCCGCGCGCGGCAACGTCGCCGCGGCCGGGTGATGGGCCAGCAGCCCGTTCATCAGCGTACCCGACCAGTTGCCCGCGGCAGGATGCACGACGAGGCCGGCCGGCTTGTTGACGACGAGCAGGTGCTCGTCCTCGAAGACAAAGTCCAGCACCATCGCCTCGGCGCGGAAGGCGCGGCTCTCGTCGGTCGGCAGCAGCTCGACGTCGACGCGCTGGCCGGCGCGCAGCTTGTGCGCGGCCTTCTCAAGCGGCTTGCCGTCCAGCGTCACGCAGCCGCGCTCGATCAGCGACTGCAGATGGTTGCGCGAGAACTCCGGCGCCAGGCGCGTCAGCCAGCGGTCCAGGCGTTCACCATGGCCGCTGGCATCGACTTCGGCACCGCGCCGCTCGGCGTCGCCACCGTCATCGGCTTCCTGCTCGAAGTCGTCCTGACCCCCCACCCTATACTCCGCGTCCATTGTTCCTTGTGACCAGCCGGCAGCATCGCCGTCGACTTCAGACATGTTTGTTGAGAAATTCAAGGCCGGCCGCATCGTCGCCGGCGCTGTCCTGATGGCGTTCGCGCTTGGCATGAGCGGCTGCGGCTCTACGGCCAAGGAGGACCCAAATTCCCAGGCGGCGCTGGACAAATTGTATGCAGACGCCAAAGACGACCTGAACTCGGGCAGCTATGACCGGGCGATCAAGTCGCTGGAGAAGATCGAGGGCCGCGCCGCCGGCACGACGATGGGCCAGCAGGCGACGCTGGACCTGGCCTGGGCCTACTACAAGACGGCCGAGCGCGCCCAGGCGATCGCGACGCTGGACCGCTTCATCAAGCTCAACCCGTCCAGCCCGGCGATGGACTACGCCCTCTACATGAAGGGCATCGTCAACTTCAACGAGGACTTGGGCCTGTTCGGCCGCCTGGCGAACCAGGACGTCGCCGAGCGCGACCAGCAGGCCTCGCGCGAAGCCGTGCTGGCTTTTCGCCAGCTCGTCGAGCAGTTCCCCGAGTCCAAGTACGCGGCCGACGCCAGCACGCGGCTGAACTTCATCACGAACACGCTGGCGGCCTACGAGATCCACGTCGCCCGCTACTACTACAACCGCAAGGCCTATGTGGCCGCGGCGAACCGCGCGCAATCGGCGGTTGCCGAGTTCCAGTACGCGCCGGGCATCGAGGAAGCGCTCTTCATCATGGGCGAGAGCTACGACAAGCTCGGCCTCACGCAACTGCGCGACGACGCCCGCCGCGTGCTGGACAAGAACTTCCCCGACAGCGCCTACGCCAGCGGTGGCGCCGCGCGCAAGAAGCGTTGGTGGCAGCTCTGGTGATCAGAGCAGTGCGGCGCGTGAGGCGCTGAGCGCCTCCAGCCAGGCCAGAGCCTCAGCCTCGTTGGCCACCGGCGTCATTGGCGGCAGTGCCGCGCGCAGGCGCCGGCCATAGTTCATGCCTGCCATGCGCGGGTCGCACACCACCAGCAGGCCGCGGTCGGTCTCCGTGCGGATCAGGCGACCGGCCCCCTGCTTCAAGGCGATGGCCGCCTCGGCGACGAAATACTCCGAGAACGCATTCCGTCCCTGGGATTCCAGGCGCTGCACGCGCGCCTCCACGAGCGGATCGTTCGGCGGCGGGAAGGGCAGCTTGTCGATCAGCACGCACTGCAGCGCATCGCCCGGCACGTCGATGCCCTCCCAGAAGCTGGCCGAGCCGACCAGCACCGCCGCCGGGTTGTCCAGGAAGCGCTGCAGCAGCACGCGCTTCGGCAGAGCGCCTTGCTGCAGCACGGCGATCGCATCGCCCGCCTCCTCGAAGCGTTCGCGCAGCGCGTCGGCCACGGTCTGCAGATTGCGCAGCGTGGTCGTCAGCACAAAGGTGCGGCCGCCAAGCGCCCGCGCCAGGCGCGAGGCCAGCAGCGCGACGCTGGTCGGATGGCCGGGCTCGCTGGGCTTGGGGAAGCCGCGCGGCACATACAGGCGCGCATGGCTCGGATAGTCGAAGGGGCTGCCGACGCGCAGCACCTCGGCCTCGGTCAGGCCGGCCGGCTCGGTGAACCAGGTCAGGCCCTCGTCGTCGCCGAGCGTGGCTGACGTGAACACCCAGGCCTTGGGCGGACCTTCGAGCTGCTGCTGCATGGCCTCGCGAATGTCCAATGGCGACTCGACGAGGCGGGCCGCGTGCGGGCTGATGTCGATCCAGCGCACATCGCCGGGGTCCGGGTCGGCGGCAAAGGCCTTGGCCAGATCGCGCAACTGCTGGGCGCGCTCGCACAGGCGGGCGAAATCGGGCGCCGCCTCGCGCACGGCGGTCAGCGCTTCGAGCGCCTGCGTGGTGGCCTGCTCGACGCCCACGAGCGCCGCACCGAAGGCGGGCTGGCTGGCGCGTTCCTTCCAGCCCAGCTTGAGCGTGCCGCGCAGTTCGCGGCCTGCCGTGGCCAGCGGCCCGGCGGCGGCCAGGCGCAACTCGCGCGCGGCTTTCTCGACACCCGCGTGCAGGCCTTGCCAGTCGTGCACGCCGCGCGCATGGGCCAGGCCCTGGGCCAGCATGTCGCGCGCGAAGTCCAGCAGCGCCGCCGTGCCCAGCAGCGTGCCAAGGAACTGCACGCCGGCCTCGGCGAGCTGATGGGCCTCGTCAAAGATCGCGACCTCCACGCTGGGCAGCAGCTCGGCCACGCCGGTGTCGCGCAAGGTCACGTCGGCAAAGAACAGGTGATGGTTGACGACGACGACATCCGCTTCCATCGCCTCGCGCCGCGCCTTGACGACGTAACAGGCCTTCCAGTCCGGGCACTCCTGACCCAGGCAGTTTTCGCGACTGCTGCTGACGATGGGGATGATGGGCGAGCGCTCGTCCAGGCCGTCGATCTCGGCGAAGTCGCCGGTCGTCGTGCCCAGCGCCCAGCGCTCGATGCGGGCCAGCGACAGCGCCGTGCGCCGGTCCGGGAACTCGCCGGACACGCGCGCCTCCTTCATGCGGTGCAGGCAGAGGTAGCTGCTGCGGCCCTTCAGCAGCGCCAGGCGCACGGGCATCTGCAGCGCCTTCGTCAGCCGCGGCAGATCGCGCAGGAAGAGCTGGTCCTGCAGGCTTTTCGTTGCCGTGCTGATCAGCGCGCGGCTGCCGGCCAGCAGCGCGGGCACGAGGTACGCAAACGTCTTGCCGACGCCGGTGCCGGCCTCGACGACCAGCGCCTGGCGCCGCGCCAGTGCGCGGGCCACCGCACGACTCATCTGCAACTGCTGCTCGCGCGGCTTGTAGCCGGGGTCCAGGCGCGCCAACGGGCCGTCCATGTCGAAGGCCGCGACGACGGCCTGTTCCAGCTCGTCGGCGGCGGGCGCGGCGGGTGGCGTCGCGCCGTCCAGGGCGTCCAGCCAGTCGTCGAGGTCAGCGTCGCCCTGCTGCACCGGCTCGGCGGTTTCAGGCGAGGTCATCGGGTTCGGTGTTGGCTTCGAGCCGGGCAATGATGTCGCGCAGCACCAGGCGGCGCTTCTTGAGGCGCTGCAATGCCAATTCGTCCACGGGCGCCCGTTCAACCAGTCGGTCGATCATCGCGTTCAGGTCGGCATGCTCCATGCGCAACTCGATGAGCCGCCGCGGCAACGAGTGAAGTTGTTCATCCATCCGAGGGTTTATGGGGCGGGTTGCAGCGGGGCCTGAGCTCACCGCCCAGTATAGTTTTCGGCATGCCTTCCCCCACCGCCGTCGGATTCCGACTCACCGCCGCCACCGGCACCCATCGCGGTGACCGCGCCTACCAGCAGGACCAGGTGGCCGTCATCGCGCACCCTCGCATCGAGGGTTGCATGATGGGCATCGTGGCCGACGGCATGGGCGGCAAGAGCGGCGGCCGCAAGGCGGCGGACCAGGTCATCCTGACCGCGCAACAGCTCTTCGAACGCTATTCCCCAGGGGACGAATCACCGGCCGAGCTGCTCGGCCAGATCACGGCCGAGGCGCATCTGATGATCAAGCTGACGGCCATCTCCGCCGAGGAGGAGCCGCACAGCACCATCGCCAGCTTCGTCATCACCAGCGACCGTTGCGTGCACTGGATCCACTCCGGCGATTCGCGCATCTACTGGTTTCGCGGCGCGCGGCTCGTCAAGCGCTCCATGGATCATTCCTACGTGCAGCGCCTCGTCGACGAAGGCCAGTTGACCGAGGCCGAGGCGAGCTCGCATCCGCAGAGCAATCTGCTGACGGCGTGCCTGGGCACCGTGCAGGACCCGACCTCGACGTCGGAGCGCTTCGAAGGCCTGGAAGTCGGCGACACGCTGATGTGCTGCAGCGACGGCCTGTGGCACTACTTCACCGCCCAGGAGCTGGGCAGCGTGCTCTACAGCCTGCCACCGCGCGAGGCGGCGGAGCTGCTCGTCAGCAAGGCACGCCAGCGCGCCCGTGGCGGCGGCGACAACCTGTCGGTCGCCATCGCCAAGCTCGAAAACCTCGACTGATCAGTTCACGCCCGAGGCCGCGGGAAGCGGCAGCGGCGCCGCGGCCGGCTTGGTCCTAGCCTTCTCCTTGGCCTCGTGGTCGGCGATGCGCTTCTGCTGGCGTTGCTCTCGTGCCTGCGCCTGCGCGCGCCGCTTGGCCGCATCGCCTTCCGCCTTTTGCTCGGCCTGCCGGCGCGCGCGCTCGACGTCCTCGGGGCTGCGCGCTCGGATGGGACGCGAGGCCGGCGCGGACGGTGGCAATGGCGTTGCGGCGATGAGCGCCTTCTCGCGGCGTTGGCCCTCGTCCTGAGCCGCACCGAGCTCGCGCTCGCGCACGCGCTCACGTTGGGCCACGGCACGGGCATTGCGCTCCTCGGCGGCCAGTTCGTTCTCGCGCCTCACCAGCGGCGCGAGCGCATCGTGGCGGCGCTGGCGCAGTTCGTCCAGGCAGGCGCTGACGCTGAAGCGCTGCTCGCACTCGGCCTTCTCCAGCGCGAAGCGCCGCTCCAGCGCGGCGCGCTGCGTGGCGACTTCGGCGCGCGTGGCCGGCTGGATCGAAGGCGCCGAAGCGGCCGCGGCGGCGAGCAGGATCAGGAGGGCGGGGGTCATGTCAGGTCAGCGAGGTGTCGACTTCTCGACGCGCCAGCGCAAGGTACTCCGCCGAGCGCATCTCCTGCAAGCGTGACACCGTCCGCGGGAACTCGTGGGCCAGCGGTCCGTCGGTGTAGAGCTGCTCGGCCGGCACCGCCGCGGAGATGATGAGCTTGACGCGGCGGTCGTAGAGCACGTCCACCAGCCAGGTGAAGCGGCGCGCCTCGCTGGCCAGGCGCACCGGCATCTCGGGCACGTCGGACAGGATGACGGTGTGGAACTGGCTGGCCAGCTCCAGATAGTCGTTCTGCGAGCGCGGACCGCCACAAAGGGTTGCGAAATCGAACCAGACGACACCACCCGCGCGACGCCGGGCATAGATGGCGCGGTGCTCGATCATCAGCTTGCGGTCCTCGTCCTGGGCCTCGGCGAGCGACTCGAAGGCCTGGGTGAGCGCCGCCTCGGTGTGCTCGTTCAGCGGCGTCAGGTAGAGGTTCATGTCCTCCAGCGTGCGACGGCGGTAGTCGGTGCCGGCGTCGACGTTGATGACCTCGAGGTTGGCCTTCAGCAGCGCTATCGCCGGCAGGATGCGGTCGCGGTGCAGGCCATTGGGATACAGCTCGTCCGGATGGAAGTTGGACGTCGTGACGATGCTGACGCGGTTGCGGAACAGCGCGTCCAGCAGCCGGTGCAGGATCATCGCGTCGGTCACGTCGGCGACGTGGAACTCGTCGAAGCAGATCAGCCGAAAGCGCCGTGCAATGCGCTTGCCGAGTTCGTCCAGCGGGTCGGCGATGCCCTTGAGGTCCTGCAGCTCGCGGTGCACCTCGCGCATGAACTCGTGGAAGTGCAGGCGTGTCTTGCGCGTCAACGGCACGGCCTGGAAGAAGCAGTCCATCAGGAAGCTCTTGCCGCGGCCCACGCCGCCGTACATGTAGACGCCGCGCGGGATGGGCGGGCGCACCAGCAGCTTGGTCACGGCGTTGGCGCGGCGGGCCTTGTAGCTGGCCCATTCGTCCTGGCAGCGCTGCAGCGACGCGACGGCGCGCAGCTGCGCCTCGTCGGCCTGGTAGCCGCGCTCGGCGAGTGTTTGCTGGTAGAGCTCGCTAACTGACGGCATACGGGCTGGTCATGGAAGAAAAAGGGGCGACTGTCTGGCCGCCCCTTTCATCACGCTTCGCGCGATCAGAAGTTCAACGTGCGCTTGTCGACGGCCAGCGCCGCTTCCTTTGTCGCTTCGGACAGCGACGGGTGAGCATGGCAGATGCGGGCGATGTCCTCGGCCGAGGCCTTGAACTCCATCGCGACGACCGCCTCGGAGATCAGCTCCGACGCGAACGGGCCGATAATGTGCACGCCCAGGATCTCGTCGGTCTTGGCATCGGCCAGGAATTTGACGAAGCCGGTAGTGTCACCCAGCGCCCGCGCGCGGCCGTTGGCCAGGAAGGGGAACTGGCCCGCCTTGTAGGCCACGCCCTCGGCCTTGAGCTGCTGCTCGGTCTTGCCGACCCAGGCGATCTCCGGGCTGGTGTAGATGACCCAGGGGATGGTGTTGAAGTTGACGTGCCCATGCTGGCCGGCCATGCGCTCGGCCACCGCCACGCCCTCTTCCTCGGCCTTGTGCGCCAGCATGGGGCCGCGCACGACGTCGCCGATGGCCCAGACGCCCGGCAGGTTGGTCTTGCACTCGTCGTCCACGACGATGGCACCACGCTCGTCCAGCTTCAGGTCCACCGCATTGGCGCCCAGGCCGATCGTGTTCGGCACGCGGCCGATCGAGACGATGAGCTTGTCCACCTCCAGCGTCTTCGCCTCGCCCTTGGCGTCGGTGTAGGCGACGCTGACGCCCTTCTTGGAGCTCTTCACCTCGCCGACCTTCACGCCGAGCTGGATGTCCAGACCCTGCTTCTTGAAGACCTTGGCGGCCTCCTTGGCGACAGATTCGTCGACGGCGCCCAGGAACGCCGGCAGGCCTTCCAACACGGTGACTTCAGCACCCAGGCGGCGCCAGACCGAACCCATCTCCAGGCCGATGACGCCGGCACCGATCAGGCCCAGCTTCTTCGGCGTCGTGCCGACGCGCAAGGCGCCGTCGTTGGACAGGATGTTCTCTTCGTCGAACGGCACGCCGGGCAGCGCGCGGGCGTTGGAGCCGGTGGCGACGATGACCTGCTTGGCCTGGATCGTTTCCTCGCCGGCCTTGAGCTCATAACCACCATCCTTGGCGGCCACGAACGTGCCGCGGCCGTGGAAGAACGTGACCTTGTTCTTCTTGAACAGGTAGACGATGCCGTCGTTGTTCTGCTTCACGACCTGGTCCTTGCGGGCCAGCATCTTGGCGACGTCCATCTTGACGTTGTCGGCCGTGATGCCGTGGTCGGCGAAGTGGTGGTTCAGCTGCTCGTAGTGCTCGCTGGATTGCAGCAGTGCCTTGGACGGGATGCAGCCGACGTTGGTGCAGGTGCCGCCGAGGGCAGGGCCGCCCTTGTCGTTCTTCCACTCGTCGATGCAGGCCACGTTCATGCCCAGCTGGGCCGCGCGGATGGCGGCGATGTAGCCGCCGGGACCGCCGCCGATGACGACGACGTCGAATTGCTTGGTGCTCATGCTGATCGTTCCTTGGCTCAGATGTCGAACAGCAGGCGCGCCGGGTCTTCCAGCGCTTCCTTCATGGTGACCAAGCCGAGCACCGCTTCGCGGCCGTCGATGATGCGGTGGTCATAGGACATGGCGAGGTAGTTGATCGGGCGAACCACGACCTGGCCGTTCTCGACAACCGCGCGGTCCTTGGTCGCGTGCACGCCCAGGATGGCCGACTGCGGCGGGTTGATGATGGGCGTGGACAGCATGGAGCCGAAGGTGCCGCCGTTGGAGATGGAGAAGGTGCCGCCGGTCAGGTCGTCGATGGACAGCTTGCCGTCCTTGGCCTTCTGGCCGAACTCGGCGATCTTCTTCTCGATGTCGGCGAAGCTCATCTGATCGACATTGCGCAGCACCGGCACGACCAGGCCACGCGGCGAACCGACGGCAATGCCGATGTCGAAGTAGCCGTGGTAGACGATGTCGTTGCCGTCGACCGACGCATTGATGATCGGGTACTTCTTCAGCGCCGCGACGGCCGCCTTGACGAAGAAGCTCATGAAGCCGAGCTTGACGCCGTGTTCCTTCTCGAACTTCTCCTGGAACTTCTTGCGCATCTCCATGACCGGGGCCATGTTGACTTCGTTGAAGGTGGTCAGGATGGCATTGGTCGACTGCGACTGCACCAGGCGCTCGGCGATGCGGGCGCGCAGGCGGGTCATGGGCACGCGCTGCTCGGGGCGGTCGCCCAGGTTGGGCTGCACCGGCGCGGCCACGGCGGGAAGGGGCTTGGCCACGGCAGGCGATGCGGGCACGACCAGCGGCGCAGCAACAGCGGCGGGCTTGGCGGCGGCGCCGAGGGCGTCGCCCTTGGTCACGCGGCCATCCTTGCCAGAGCCGGCCACGTCGGTGGCTTGCAGGCCCTTCTCGGCCAGGATCTTGGCGGCGGCGGGCATGGCCACGTCGCCCTTGTTGCCGCCGGTGGCGGCAGCCGGCGCGGTGGCAGTTGCAGGCGCAGCGGCCGGTGCCGCGGCAGCGGGCGCAGGTGCCGCAGCGCCGGCCTTGCCTTCGGTGTCGATCTTGGCGAGCAGTTCCTGGCTGACGACGGTGCTGCCGTCGGCCTTCAGGATTTCGGCCAGCACGCCGGCAGCGGGTGCGGGCACTTCGAGCACGACCTTGTCGGTCTCGATCTCGACGAGGGTTTCGTCGATGGCGACGGCTTCGCCGGGCTTCTTCTTCCAGGTCAGCAGCGTGCCCTCGGAAACGGATTCGGAGAACTGGGGAACTTGGACGTCAACGATGGCCATGGTGGGAGGCTCCGTGTCTTCTATTTGGGTGTGATGTGGCGCAGGCGCGAACGAACGCAGCGCCGGGACGGGCGCTGCGTTTGAGCGGTCTTATTTGGTGAGGATGAAGCCCTTGAGCTTGGCGAACGCCTGGTCCAGCAGCGCCTTCTGCTGCTCCTGGTGCAGGTGGGCGTAGCCGCAGGCGGGGCTGGCGCTGGCCGGGCGGCCGGCGTAGCCGAGTTTCTGGCCTTCGGTCATGTTCTCGTGCACGTAGTGCTGCACGAAGAACCAGGCGCCCTGGTTCTGCGGCTCGTCCTGGCACCAGACGATGTCGGTGGCGTGCGGGTACTTCTTGAGCTCGGCTGCGAAGGCCTTGTGCGGGAAGGGATAGAGCTGCTCGACGCGGATGACGGCCACGTCGGCTGACTTCTTCTCGGCCCGCGCCTTGACGAGGTCGTAATAGACCTTGCCCGAGCAGACGATGACGCGCTTGACCTTGTCGGCCGCGATCTCTGCACTTTGCTCGCCGATGACGGTCTTGAAGTCACCTTTGGTGAAGTCGGCCAGCGGCGAGGTGGCGTCCTTGGCGCGCAGCAGGCTCTTGGGCGTCATGATGACCAGGGGCTTGCGGAACATGCGCAGCATCTGGCGGCGCAGCACATGGAAGATCTGCGCGGCGTTGGTCGGCTGCACGACCTGCATGTTGTTGTCCGCGGCCAGCTGCATGAAGCGCTCCAGACGGGCCGAGCTGTGCTCGGGGCCCTGGCCTTCGTAGCCATGCGGCAGCATCATCGTCAGGCCGTTGGAGCGGCCCCACTTCACTTCGCCGGAGGCGATGAACTGGTCGATGACGACCTGGGCGCCGTTGACGAAGTCGCCGAACTGCGCTTCCCAGATGGTCAGCGTGTTGGGTTCGGCGGCGGCGTAGCCGTACTCGAAGCCCAGCACCGCCTCTTCGCTCAGGATGGAGTCGATGACGGTGAACGGAGCCTGGCCTTCGGCCACGTTCTGCAGCGGGATGTAGGTGCCGGCGTCCCAGTTGGCGCGGTTCTGGTCGTGCAGCACGGCGTGGCGGTGCGTGAACGTGCCGCGGCCGCTGTCTTCGCCGGACAGGCGCACCGGGTAGCCCGAAGCCACCAGCGACGCGAAGGCCATGCTCTCGCCCATGCCCCAGTCGATGTTCGTCTCGCCGCGGCCCATCGCGGCGCGGTCCGCATACAGCTTCTGCACCAGGTTGTGGGCGGCGAAGTCCTTGGGGATGGTCGTCAACTTCTCGGCCAGGCGCTTCCACTCGGCCACCGGGATGGCGGTGTCGCAGCTGTCCGTCCACTTCTTGCCCAGGAAGGGCGACCAGTCGGTGGCGAACTTGCTCTTGAAGTTGGTCAGAACCGGGTCCACCGTGTGGCGGCCTTCGTCCATGGCGGCGCGGTAGGCCTTGACCATGTCGTCCGGGCCTTCGGCCGGCAGCACGTTCTGCGCCACCAGCTTGTCGCCGTAGACCTTGCGCGTGCCGGGGTGGGCGGCGATCTTCTTGTACATCAGCGGCTGGGTCAGCGCTGGTGTGTCCTGCTCGTTGTGGCCGAGCTTGCGGAAGCAGACGATGTCCAGCACCACGTCCTTCTTGAACTCGGCGCGGTAGTCCATGCACAGCTGCGTGGCCCACACGACGGCCTCGGGGTCGTCGCCGTTCACATGCAGCACCGGCGCCTCGATCATCTTGACGACGTCGGAGCAGTACCAGGTGGAGCGCAGGTCGCGCGGGTCGCTGGTGGTGAAGCCGATCTGGTTGTTGATGACGATGTGGACCGTGCCGCCGGTGCGGTAGCCACGGGTCTGGGCCATCGCCAGCGTTTCCTGCACGACGCCCTGGCCACCGAAGGCCGCATCACCGTGCACCAGCACGGGCAGCACTTGCGCGCCGACGCTGTCGCCACGGCGGTCCTGGCGGGCGCGCACGCTGCCTTCGACGACCGGGTTGACGATTTCGAGGTGGGACGGGTTGAAGGCGAGCGACAGGTGCACCGGGCCGCCCGACGTGGACACGTCGGAGCTGAAGCCCTGGTGGTACTTCACGTCGCCGGCCGGCAGGTCTTCGGCGGCCTTGTGCTCGAACTCGGCGAACAGATCGGCGGGCATCTTGCCCAGCGTGTTGACCAGCACGTTCAGGCGGCCGCGGTGCGCCATGCCGATGACGATCTCCTGCACACCGCGCTCGCCGCCGCGCTGGATCACCTCGTCCATCGCCGCGATGAAGCTCTCGCCGCCTTCCAGCGAAAAGCGCTTCTGGCCGACGTACTTGGTGTGGAGGAAGCGCTCCAGGCCTTCGGCCGCGGTCAGGCGGTCGAGGATGTGCTTCTTCTCGTCGGCCGTGAAGGTCGGCTTGCCACGCGCCTTCTCCAGCCGCTCCTGCCACCAGCGCTTCTCGGCCGGGTCGGAGCCGTGCATGAACTCGGAGCCGATGCTGCCGCAATAGGTCTCGCGCAGGGCTTGCACGATCTGGCGCAACGTCATCGTCTCGCCGCCGAAGTAGCTGTTCACGGCGCTGAACGAGATGTCCATGTCGGACTCGGTCAGGTCGTAGAACGCGGGGTCGAGTTCGGGAATCTTGGGGCGCTCGGCGCGCTTGAGCGGATCCAGCTCGGCCCAGCGGTTGCCCAGGAAGCGATAGGCCGCGATCAGCGACTGGACGTGCACCTGCTTGCGGGCGACGGCCAGGTCGGCGCTGGAGGCTTTGTTGGCGAAGGCGTTGGCCTTGGCGCGCTGGGCGAAGGATTCGACGACCGGGGCGTGGGCCACGTCGCGGGCCTCGCTGCCGTCGACCGCCGGCACATGCTGGAGCGCGTCGAAATAGGCGCGCCAGTTGTCCGGGACGGAGCCCGGGTTGTCGAGGTAGGCCTCGTACATCTCCTCGACGTACGGGGCATTGCCGCCGAACAGATAGGAGTTCGACTGGTATTGCTGCATCATCTTTCGCTCACCTCATGCCCCGGCTTCCAGGGAGTTGGCTGGTTGAAGAACCTTCCGCGACACGGCTCGACCGGTTGGCGGATTGCGACCCACCTTCACTGCTGCCAGTAAAAGGGACGGGAAGGATTAAAAGTATCAGGGGACGGACTCTAGCACCGCGGGTTTGCCCGACAAGGCCGAAAGGGTGCATCAAAGTTGACTGCCCCGTAAACTTGGCGCTCCCGCCGGCCCCGAGATTGAATGGCCGAGCGGGAGGGACATTCAGGAGATCCCAGATGCAAGTCCAGGTCGTCGACTACCGCGCCGCTGATGCGGCTGAGAAGTTCACCCGCTCCCTGCACGAGACCGGCTTCGGCGTGCTGACCCACCACCCGATCCGCCAGGCCCTGGTCGAGAAGATCTATGCCGACTGGCTGGCCTTCTTCAACGGCGACTCGAAAAACGAGTTCGCGTTTTCCAAGGAAACGCAGGACGGCTACTTCTCGACGGCCATCTCGGAAACCGCCAAGGGCTCCAAGCAGAAGGACATCAAGGAGTACTTCCACGTCTACCCCTGGGGCCGCATCCCCGAGCCGCTGAAGGCCGACGCCCTCACCTATTACCGCGAGGCCAATGCGCTGGCCGAAGAGCTGCTGGGCTGGGTGGAGCGCTACACGCCGCCGGAGATCGCCGCCAAGTACCGCGAGCCGCTGTCGAACATGATCCAGGGCAGCAGCAAAACGCTGCTGCGCGTGCTGCGCTACCCGCCGCTGACGGGCGAGGAGCCGGTGGGCTCGATCCGGGCCGCGGCGCATGGCGACATCAACCTGCTGACCATCCTGCCCGCCGCCAACGAGCCCGGCCTGCAGGTGCTGGGCACGGACGGCGCCTGGCACGACGTGCCCTGCGACTTCGGCACGCTGACCATCAACATCGGCGACATGCTGCAGGAAGCCTCGGAGGGCTATTACCCGTCGACGCAGCATCGCGTCGTCAACCCGACCGGCGAAGGCGCGAAGAAGAGCCGCGTGTCGTTGCCGCTGTTCCTGCATCCGCGCGACAACGTGGTGCTGAGCGACCGCTACACGGCGGACAGCTACCTCAACGAGCGGCTGCGCGAACTGGGCGTCAAGACCTGATCGTTCCCACGGGCCGGTCAGGCCCGCGTATCGACCGCGATCCAGTTCGTCTCCCACGTCGCGCCGGCGTCGGCCGAGAACGCCTGCTCGAAGCGGCAGCGGTCGGCATTGGTGGATTCGATGACGAAGCGCACCAGGATCTGCCGGCCGTTGAACTCTTCGACGCTGTAGAACAGGCCATGTGGGCTGCCGCCGAAGCCGCCCGACATGGGTGCGGCGAGTGTGCCCGACGCCAGGTTGGAGAAGTTGAGCGTCCACCGCTGCCGCTCGGCCTCGAACAGCCGCAGCGACAGGCCCTGGATGCGCCCCTGAGGGCCGGTCACATCGAGCTCGACGAGATTCGCACGGCCACCCAGCACCGGGCGCACGAGGGTCGTGCCCGCGTATTCGATCCAGACATCGGACCCACTCAGCGGTCGCAGCCGGCGGCGCAGCGCCGTGTGCCAGCTGCCGTGCTCGAAATCGAAGTCGTGCGGCGAGCCCACCGGCGTTGCGGGCAGCGCGGGTGCGGTGGCGGTGGAAGCCGGCGCGGCGAAGGCACCGGTCCCGGCGGCAATGAACGCGGCGGCAGCCGTGCGTCGGGTGGGGCGTGAGGGCATGTTCCGTTGGATGGCTAGACTGACCCGGTTCACTCTAAGCAGCGCCATGTCCACTGCCAAGAAGGCACCTGCAGGTAACCGCTCTCGCCCGGCGCGCGGCAACGCGATCCCCGGCTGCGCGCTGACGGCCGCGCTCGCGGCCATCGGCGGGCGCTGGAAGCTGTTCGTCGTGTATCGGCTGGCCGACGGTCCGCGGCACTTCGCCGCGTTGCGGCGCAGCCTGCCGGACGTATCGGCGAAGGTGCTCGCGGAGCAGTTGCGCGAGCTGCAGGCCGATGGCCTGGTGAGCCGTGAACGCGGTGGACCGGTGCCCGCCCCCGTCCACTACGCACTCACGCCGCACGGACTGTCCGTGCTGCCGGTGGCCGAAGCCATCCGTCGCTGGGGCGCGGCGCATCAAGCTGCCTGCGCAACCGCCCCACTGGACGTCGGCGTCGACGCTCGCGCGATCTGCGGCGTCACCTCGCCATCACCACATGCATCGCCTGCCCCGAGCTTTCGCGCTCAGTGACGCACCAGCCAAAGGCCGGCATGTCCAGGCCACCCAGCAGCGACTCGCCGCTGCCCAGCAGCACCGGCGAGATGGCCAGGTGCATCTCGTCAATCAGGCCGGCCTGCAGGTACTGACGGATCGTCTGAGCGCCGCCGCCGATGCGCACGTCCCTGCCCGCGGCGGCCTGCTTCGCCTGCCGCAACGCGGCCTCGATCCCGTCCGTCACGAAATGGAAGCTCGTGCCGCCTTCCATCTGCAGCGGCGGCCGGGCGTGGTGGGTCAACACGAACACGGGTACGTGATAAGGCGGATTGGCGCCCCACCAGCCTCTCCAGGTCTCGTCGGGCCAGGGGCCGCGCACGGGGCCGAACATGTTGCGGCCCAGGATCCAGGCGCCGACCCGTTCGAAGCTGCGCGCCGCGAAGCGATCGTCGACGCCGGTGCTACCGCCTTCGCTGCCGACCATCTGCTTGAAGGTACGCGTCGGGAACATCCACTCGTGCAGTTGCTCGCCGCCTGCGCCCAGCGGCGCCTCCAGGCTCTGACGCGGTCCCGCCGCGAAACCGTCGATGGAAATGCTGAAGGCGGCGACTCTGACCTTGGACATCTTGGACTCTCCTGTCATGCAGTGTGGTGGGAGGGACGGTGCCTGCGCGGAGCCTGGCGTCTCGCAGCATGGCTCAAGCGCCAGCCAGGCGCAGGCCGCACAAGCCGGCCACAGCGAGCGTCGACACCGCGGCCGCGGCGATCGAACCCGCCATCCAGCCGCGATTGACCAAGACCGGCCGCCAGCCGTGCGCCAGCAGCACGCTGCGCAAGCCGCAGCACAGATGGGCGAGCACGCAGAACACGCCCAGCGCATAGTGCGGCAGCAGGCGGATGTTCCAGGCGTCCAGCAGCAGGCCCTGCGGCGCGCCTGAGGCCCAGGCCCAGTCGGTCTCGATGCCTTGCAAGGTACGCGCCGACACCAGGGCCGAGTTCCCTGTCGGCAGAAGTCGAAGCTGCGTGTCCATGGCTCGAACTCTCCCGCAGAATGGCTCGGCCAAACAGAGCCAAATCATCGCGAATCGACTGGGCCATGATCCAACCGCCTCCGCTGCCCTCCTGCAGGCTGCGCTGCGCCTGCAGGCCGCGTCGGCACAGCCGCTGCAGGAGCAGGTCTACCAGCGCATCCGCGAGGCCATCGCCGATGGCCGGCTGGCGCCTGGCCAGCGCCTGCCGTCCACGTGCAGCCTGGCCGCCCAGCTCAACGTGGCCCGCGGCACCGTCGACGCCGCCTACGGGCGGCTGGCGAGCGAGGGTTGCATCCCTCGGCCGCGGCGCGGCCGGCACCGTGGCCCGGCAGCGTGGCGCCAAGCCCGTTGGCGACCGTCGCACAGCGCGACCCGTTCACGCTGCCCGACGACGCTCGACGCGGCCCGGGCCCTCTTCTGGCCGATGATGGATTCATGGGCCAGACACGGGTCATCCAAATCCACTCCGACGCGCCACCCAAGCCCGCGCTCGGCGAGCCGTGCAATGGTTGTGGCGTCTGCTGCCTGGCTGAGCCCTGCCCGCTGGGCGTCATCCTGAGCCGGCGCTTCAAAGGTGCGTGCGTCGCACTGCGCTGGGACGGCGCACGCTATGTGTGCGGCGCGCTGACGGCGCAACCCAGCGGCGTGCGTGGTTGGCTGGTGCGACGCTGGATCGCCGCCGGCGCCGGTTGCGATTGCTCACTCGAACCCGCGGGCAAGCCCTAGCGGACACGGCCCAGGCGGCGGCTAGCATTTTTGGCTTCTGGTGCACCCAAGGAAGCCGCATGAAATCCCTGCTCCGACTCCTGCCCCTGCTGGCCGCGCTGATGCTGGGAGCGGCCAGCGCCGCGCCGCTGCGCTGGGCCGCGCAGAACGACATCCTGACGTTGGACCCCCACTCGCAGGACCACAACACCTCCAACGCGATCGGCACCCACATCTACGAGGGCCTGACGCGCCTGGGCCAGAACTACCGGCCCGAACCCTCGCTCGCGACCAAGTGGACCTATGTCTCGCAGACGCAAGTGCGCTTCGACCTGCGCAAGGGCGTCAAGTTTCACGACGGCTCGCCATTCACGGCCGACGACGTGGTCTTCAGCTTCGGCCGCATCACCCAGCCGCAGGGCACCAAGCAGACCTATGTGTCGGGCATCAAGGAGGTCAAGAAGATCGACGACCACACGGTCGACTTCATCCTTGAGGCACCCACGCCGATGCTGCTGCAGAACATCATCAGCTTCCCGATCATGAGCAAGGCCTGGTCGACCAAGAACAACACGACCAACACGCAGGACTACAAGGCCAAGGAAGAGAACTACGCGTCACGCAACGCCAACGGCACCGGGCCCTACAAGCTCATCAGCTGGCAGCCGGACCAGGCCGTGAAGATGACCATCAACAAGGACTGGTGGGACAAGAACCCCGGCAACATCACTGAGCTGAGCTACCTGCCGATCAAGTCCGCGCCGACGCGCGTGGCCGCGCTGCTGTCGGGCGACGTCGACATCGTCACCGACCTGCCACCGCAGGACTTCTTCAAGCTCAAGGAGGAAGGCAAGGTCAAGCTGCTCGAGGGTGCCGAGATCCGCACCGTCTTCTTCGTCATGGATGAGGGCAGCGAGGAGCTGCGCGACTCCAACGTGAAGGGCAAGAACCCGTTCAAGGACAAGCGCGTGCGCGAGGCCATGAACCTGGCGCTCGATCGCGAGGCCATCAAACGCAGCATCATGCGCGGGCTGTCCGTGCCGGCCGCTTTGATGGTGCCGCCCGGCGTCAACGGCTACGACGCGGCGCTGGATGCGCCCATCAAGCCCGACCTCGACAAGGCCCGCAAGCTGCTGGCCGAGGCCGGCTATCCGCAGGGTTTCGAGGTGCCGCTGCACTGCCCCAACAACCGCTACGTGAACGACGAGCAGGTCTGCCAGGCCGCGGTGTCGATGTGGGCCAAGATCGGCGTGAAGACCCGCCTCATCGCGGCGCCCTTCGCCACGCACAGCCAGACCTTCCAGCGCGGCGAAGCCGCCTTCTACATGCTGGGCTGGGGCGTGTCGACCTACGACGCCCTCTACGCAATGCAGGCCTGGGGCCACACGCGCACGAATGGCGCGGATGGCAACTTCAACTTCGGCAAGGTCAGCGACGCGACGCTGGACGCGCTGATCCAGAAGATCAAGTTCGAGCCCGACGTGCCCAAGCGCAACGCGCTGATCAAGGAGGCACTGCTGCGCATCCGCGACGAGTCGCTGTTCATTCCCATCCACCATCAGATTCGGCCTTGGGCGATGAAGCCCAACGTGGACACCATCCACCGCTCGAACGACTACTTCGAAGCGCGCTACACGACGATCAAGTAGCCGGCTGGCCGAACGATGGAATGATGCGCGGGTGAAACCGCCCGTCATCAACTTCTCGACGCTGCAGGCCGCCGTCGAGATCACTGCCACCCTTGCCTTCGCGCTGTCCGGCCTACTGGCCGGCGCGCGCAAGCAGCTCGACGTCGTCGGCCTGTGCGTCGTCGCCGGCCTGTCGGCCTTTGGCGGCGGCACGCTGCGCGACGTGCTGCTGGACCGCAGGCCCTTCTTCTGGGTCGAGCAGGCGGACTGGCTGTGGGCGCTGATGGCGCTGTCCTTCGCGGCCATGCTCTTCCTGCGCCGGCGCCATCTGGCGCTGACCGAGAAGGCCATCCAGTGGCCCGATGCCCTCGGCCTGGGCCTCTTCACGGCCAACGGCACGCTGATCGCGCTGGACATGGGTCAGCCGGCCATCGTCGCCGTGCTGATGGGCGTCATCACGGCCACCTTTGGTGGCGTGCTGCGCGACATCGTCTGCAACGAGATCCCCGCCGCCTTCCACGACCATCGGCCCTACGCGCTGTGCAGCTTCGTCGGCGGCTGGGTGCTGGTGGCGGCGGTGGCGCTGAACGCGCCGCAGTGGGCTGCCATCAGCGCAGCGGCCGCGACAGCCGTGCTGCTGCGCGGCCTGGGCTTGTGGACGGGCTGGACCTTGCCGGTCTGGCGCATCAACCAGAAGCGTTGACGCGCCAGCCGCGTCGGCTCACCAGCCAATCGTGAAGGTCACGGTCGTCGGCGCCGCCGTGTGGATGGACGGGCTGAAGCCGCCCACGTCGTCGTAGGCGAAGCCGTAGGCCAGCTTGTTCAGGCTGTGGTCGTGCCAGAACTTGGAGTACCAATTGCTCACCTGTCCCGCCGGGTGGTGGGCGGACTGCACGTACCAGTTGGCCGGCGTCTCCAGCACGTGGCGGTTCAGCGCGGCGCAGATCTGGGCCTGGATCTGCAGCTGGGTGCCGGTGTTGGTCGGCCCGCCGCTGGCGTCGGCCAGCAGGCCAGAGCCGAGCAGGACCATGGCCGTGTCGGGCTTGCCGTTGATGTAAAAGGTGCCGGCCGGCGAGCCGCCCGTGAATGTGAAGCGGTCACCGCTGACGCGGCCCCGGAATGTGCCCAGGTTCTGCAGCGTGAAGACCAGGTCCTCGTTGCGATAGCGCGCCCAGACCGCGTCGATGTAGGCCTGCAGATAGTTGGCATTGACCTGGCCGGGTTTGAAGGTGCCGTGCGCCGGCGCGATGATGCGATAGGGTGAATAAGGCGCCTGCGCCAGGTCATGGAACTCGGCCGGCGTCTCGGTCTGGTAGCGGCTGACGAGCTGGTCGCGCGTCTCGGTCAGCGGCTCGCCCACGGTCTGGTCAAAGCCGCCCAGACCCTGCACGCGCAGCTTCACGGGGAAGCCGAACTGGTCCACCCGCGTCGTGTTGACGAAGATGCCGGGGTTGGCATTGCCCTGCGGCAGGATGGCCATCTCACCGAAGTCGAAGTAGACGTCGATGTTGGGATCGCTCGCGTTCTCGATGTTGGCGCCGGCATAGCCGATGTTGCCGTTGCCGTCGACGACGACCCGGATGTACATCGGCGAGCCCACCGACATCATCACGCGCGCCGAGTCCAGCGCCGGGATGGTGATGGAGCGCGTGGCGCTGAGCTTCTGGAAGTAGTTCGTGTAGGTCACGCCACCCTTGCTCAGCGCACCGTTGTCGGCGGTTGACATGGGCACCAGGTTGCCCGCGGCGTCCACGTGCACGAAGCGGCCCGTGGCCCAGTCGCGGCCGATGATGGCCCAGTAGACCTGGTCATCGGTCCAACGGCCGCCGGTCTGGTTGACGATATTGAAGGTCGTGCGGCCGTTCCAGCTGCCGGTGCCGGTGTTCGTGCCCACACGGTAGGACGAGGTCAGGTCGTTGAAACCACGGTTGACGAGGTTGGGCTCGTCGCCCGTCATCACGAGGGACGCGCCGCCGTAGCTGACGTCATTGAACAGCGTAGCCTGGTAGCCCGACTGCACCTTGACGGACGACACGCGGTCGTTCCAGGCGGCGCCGATCCAGCTCGAATCCGAGCTGGCGCAGAAGCTGTCGCCGGTGTAGTTGATGTCGGCGTAGAAGCAGACCGGCCCGGTCGCCGTGCTGCTGCCCACCGTGTAGCTGAACTTGGGCGTGTCGTAGGCCGGCGTGCCGTTGTTGTAGGTGAACCAGTAGCCGATCACGTTGCCGGTGGCGACGGTGAGCTTCTGCTCGTAGCGGCCATTGGCGGCCGTCATGCGGATGTTCTGCTGCGGGCCGTTGTTGACGGTGTAGTGGGCGTCGACCCATGTGGTCGACACATTGGATTTGAACCAGATCGTGGCGGTGGCGCCGCTGACCTCGACGCCCTGGGTGTAGTCCTGGGCCAGTACCGGGGTGGTGCCCAGCAGGCTCGAGGCCAGCAGGCAACAAGCGCCGAGAAGGCGCAAGCAACGCAAAACAAGATTCACCTTTGTCTCCTTTGCCCGCTCGCGGATGGCGGGTCGTTCAGGGGCCCAACGATTGAAGGAATTGCAAGGCCGGTGTCTGGATTGCGAAGACCTACTGCGTGCCCCGGCATGCAGCCGCTGCCGGGCCAGGTCGCGATTGCGAGGGCAATGAAAGCGCTTTCATATTTGCGTCGCATCGTCCTGGGAGAGGGGAGAAAGCGGTTTCATGGAAAACCCGCGGCGAGGCGGTTCACGAGTCGCCCGCTTCTGGGACAGGAAACCCACAAAAGGAAACGGCCGCCTCGCGGGCGGCCGTCTACGGGCAGGCCTTGCTAACCGGTCAGCCCAGCGCCAGCCGCGCCCGCGCCGCCACGTATTCGCGCTTCAGGCGCGCCACCAGCTGCGCCGCTGGCAGCACCTCGCGCACCGCACCGATGCCCTGGCCGCTGCCCCAGATTTCCTTCCAGGCCTTGGCCGCGCCGCCGCCAAAGTTCATCGCGCTGGGGTCGCTCTCAGGCAGGTTGTCCGGGTCCATGCCCGCCGCGACGATGGAGCCGCGCAGGTAGTTGCCGTGCACGCCGGTGAAGAGGTTGCTGTAGACGATGTCGTCGCTGTTGCTGGCGACGATCATCTGCTTGTACTCGTCGCTGGCGCGCGCCTCATCGGTGGCGATGAAGGCCGAGCCGATGTAGGCCAGGTCCGCGCCCATGGCCTGGGCGGCCAGGATGGCGTCAGCGCGAACGGGCTCTTCACGCCGGCGTGCCCGCCCGCGCCGGCCGCGACGGCGATGAGGCCGTCGGCGCCCTTCTCGATGGCCTTCCTGGCGAACTTGTTGTTGATGATGTCGTGCAGCACGATGCCGCCCCAGGCGTGCACGGCGGCGTTCACGTCCTCACGCGCACCCAGGCTCGTGATGACGATGGGCACCTTGTACTTGGCGCAGACCTGCATGTCGT
>JAEKLF010000291.1 GCA_019509985.1 Burkholderiales bacterium
GCTGCGGCGCACCAAATGGCTGCGTTAGCGCCGCGGTCTATTCGAGGTCGGCCAGCCTTCTCACCTTGACCTTGCGGCCCTTGAGCTTGCCGGCGGACAGGCGACGCACGGCTTCGGCGGCGACATCCCGCTGCACGGCGACATAACTGTGGAAATCGGTGACGTTGATCTTGCCGATCTGCGCGCCGGCAAAGCCGGCCTCGCCGGTCAGGGCGCCGAGGATGTCGCCGGGGCGGATCTTCTCCTTGCGCCCGCCCAGGATCTGCAGCGTGTCCATCGCCGGCAGCAGCGGGCCGCCGGGCGCATCGGTCAGGCCGGCGAGCGGCTGCCAGACGAACTCCTCGCCCTGCAGCAGCTCGATGCGGCCGATGCGGCCCATCTCGTCCAGGCTCGCCAGGCTCAGCGCCAGGCCCTCGGCCCCTGCTCGGCCGGTGCGGCCGATGCGGTGCACGTGCTGCTCGACGTCGGCGCTGATGTCGACGTTGATGACGCAGGCCAGGTTGGCGATGTCCAGCCCACGCGCGGCCACGTCGGTGGCGACGAGCACGGAGGCGCTGCGGTTGGCAAACTGGATCAGCACCTGGTCGCGATCGCGCTGCTCCAGGTCACCGTGCAGGGCCAGCGCGATGAAGCCCTGCGCCGCGAGCACGGCTTCCAGGTCGCGGCACTGCTGCTTGGTATTGCAAAAGGCGATGGTCGACTCGGGCCGGAAGGCGCGCAGCAGGCGCGGCACGGCGTCCAGGCGCTGCTCTTCGGTGACCTCGAAGGCGATCTGGCGGATGGTCGACGAGGCGGTACTGGCGGAGCCCGCGACCTTGACCGTCTGCGGCTCGCGCATGAATTTCTGCGCGATCTCGGTCACGCCGTCGGGGAAGGTGGCCGAGAACAGCAGCGTCTGCCGCCTGGCGGGCGCACGCTTGGCGATCGTCTTGATGTCGTCCAGGAAGCCCATGTCCAGCATGCGGTCGGCTTCATCCAGCACCAGCGTGTTCAGCGCGGACAGGTCCAGCGTGTCGCGCTCCAGGTGGTCGATGAGCCGGCCCGGCGTGCCCACGGCGATGTGGGCGCCGAAGGACAGGCTCTCGATTTGCGGCTTCATCGGCGAGCCACCGCACAGGCTGAGCACCTTGATGTTGTCGGCCGCACGGGCCAGGCGGCGGATCTCCTGCGTGACCTGGTCGGCCAGCTCCCGCGTCGGGCACAGCACCAGGGCCTGCACGCGCGGCACGGCCGCGTCCAGCCGGTGCAGCAGGGCGATGGCGAAGGCGGCCGTCTTGCCGGAGCCGGTCTGCGCCTCGCCGATGACATCCTTGCCGGCCAGGGCCAATGGCAGGCTGGCGGCCTGGATGGGCGTCATCTGCGCATAGCCGAGCTGGTCGAGGTTGGCCAGCATCGCGGGGCTCAGCGGCAGGCGGGAGAAAGCGGTCTCTGTCATCGCCGGATTGTCGCGGCTGGGCCGCATGCCGGCCGGCGCGCTGCGGCGGATGTGATTTACCGCACGGACTTGCCAAACGCGCCGGCCGGGCTTGCAATTGCTCACAACGCTCGCCCGCCCTCGACTTCTAGCATGCCGATCGCTCGCGCCCGCGCTCCCATCGCATGCCCACCGCCCCTCCCTCCTCCACCCCGGCCAAAGCCCGCCTGTTGAGCGGCGCGGGCTCACGCCCCGCCGCCGGCGGCACGCGAACGGCAACAGGCACCGGAACCCGCACGGGCGACACGAGCTTCACCGCAACCGTGCCGTTCGCACGGCCGCCCGCGGCCGCGCCTGGCGTCGCACCGCGCGCCCCCGCAGCGGCAGTACCCGCCCCTTCGGCACTGCCGCGCTGGCTCAAGGGCGTCGTCATCGGCGGCGTGCTGCTGGCGCTGGGCATGCCGCTGTCGGTGCTGCTGTCGCGTTCCATGCTCGAGCAGGAAGTCATGCTCGAGGAAAACAGCTCCAAGGCCGCCATGATCTGCACCGGCGGCGAGGCCCGCGCGGTCGACGCCTCCAGCCTCAGCGGCTGGTTGTTCGGCGGCTCCTACTTCCGCTGCGGCGACTGGGAAACGCGCGAGGCGCGCCAGCAGCGCGACCGCGACCGCGACCAGGCCAACTACATGGCGCGCGAGAAGGCGCGCCAGCAGTTTCAGTAGTCGCCCGCCGCGGCGAGGGGGGCGCGCTGGCCGCCGGCCGATCCGGGAGTGGCCGGCGGCACGGCGGCGTCGCCGACATGGACACTGACTTCCAGGCCCCGGCCGGGCGTGCGCGCCTCGATGCGCCAGCCATGGGCGGTCGCGATCTCGGCGCAGATGGCCAGGCCCAGGCCGGCCCCTTCGCCGCGGTTGTCGGGAGCACGCCAGAAGCGCTCGAAGATGCGCGCCAGGTGCTCGTCCTTGACGCCCGGGCCTTCGTCCCTGACGCAAAAACCGCCGCGCCTCACCGTCAGCGCGACGACGCCACCGGCCGGGCTGTGCTGGATGGCGTTCTCCAGCAGGTTCTTCAGCAGCGTGAACAACGCGCCCCGGTCGGCAGCCCACTGGCGCACGCCGTCCTCGACGCGCAGGCCCAGGTGCACGCCGTAGCGCTCGGCCAAGCGGGCCATGAAGTCGAAGGCCTCCTGCACGGTCGGGCCGGGGTCGACAAGCGCGATGCGGTAGTTCTGCGGCTCGCTGACCTCGGCCAGCATCAGCAACTGCTGCACCTGGCGCGCCATGCGGTCGACGTCCTGCAGCAGCAGGCGCCGCCGCTCGTCGTCGGCGCCCATCTCCACCTGCACGCGGATCAGCGCCAGCGGTGTCTTGAGTTCGTGAGCGGCGCTGGCCAGGAACTCCTGCTGCGTCCGGAAGCCATGCTGCAGCCGGTCGAGCGCCTGGTTGAAGGCCTGCACCATGGGCCGGATCTCGATGGGCTGCCCGGCCTCGTCCAGCCGCTCGTCGAGCGTGCGCGGCGTGATGCGCCGCGCGGCGGCCGAGGCGGCATCCAGTGGTGCCAGCGCACGCCGCAGCGTGACGTGGACGGTGACCAGGAAGATCAGCAGGAAGATGGCGCAGGTCGCCACGATGCCCTGGCGCAGGGCCGGCATGCCGATGGACTCGCGCATGCGCAGCACCAGCCGGTCGCTGACCGCGAGCTGCACATGCCAGATCCGCCCCTCGTTCACGATGGGCACGGTGGCGGCATGCATGGCCACGCCGCCCCGGGTCAGCGCGAAGCGGCGCCGGCCGGGGTCGAAGGCCTCGCCATCGGGCACCAGCGGCCGCGTGCTCTCATCGGGCGCGAAAGCGACCGCGCCGGCCTCGTCGACGATACGCAGCGTGACCTCCTGGCCCAGGCTGTCGAACAGCCAGGGCTCGATCTTGGCGTTCAGGCCGATGGGGCGGCCCTGCGCATCGAAGCTGACCCGGCGCGCCACGGTCTCGGCGTACCGCTCGACACCGCTTTGCAGCACATAGTTGTTGAACGGCTTGGCCAGCGCCAGCACGCCCACGGCGACGAGGGCGATGCTCATCGCCATGCCGGCGACGAACACCCGCAGCAACCGCCGGCGCAGGCTAGGCGGCGGCGTCATCGTCGCGCAGGGCATAGCCGTGATTCCTGATGTTGGCGATCTGCAGGCGCGAGCCGATGGCCAGCAGCTTGCGGCGCAGCCGGTGCAGCGCGACGTCCAGCGCATTGGGCGTGACAGCCTCGGACAGGCCCCAGGCCGCCGCCTCCAGCGCGCTGCGTCGCACCGTGCGGCCGGCCTGCTGCGTCAGGCTCAGAAGGATCTGCCGCTCGGCGGGCGCCAGCGTCACCGACTCGAGGCCGCAGGACAGGCGACCCTCGTCGGGATGGATCTGGATGTCGCCGTAGCTCGGCAGCGCGGCCAGCAGCGTCGCCGGGCGGCGCATCAAGGCGCGCGCACGCGCCACCAGCTCCTCCATCGGGAAGGGCTTGGCGAGGTAGTCGTCGGCGCCGGAGTCCAGGCCCTCCACGCGGTCGTGCAGCGCGTCGCGCGCGGTCAGCATCAGGCAGGGCGTGGCGAGGTTGGCGGCGCGCAGCCGCTTCACCAGCGCCAGGCCGTCGCCATCGGGCAGGCCGCGGTCGATGACCAGGGCGCCGTAGTGGATGTCGCGCACCGCCGCCCAAGCCGTCTCCAGGGAGTGGAAGACGTCGGTGGGGATCCCGGCCGCCTGCAGCGCCTGGCGCACCAGTTCGGCCAGCCGGACATGGTCCTCCACCAGGGCGATGCGGTTCATGGGACGGACGGCTCAGAAGCGGTACAGGTAGCCGAAGGCAGCACGGGTCGTGGTCTTGCGGTCGACGATGGGACTGAGCTTGACTTCATTGGGGAGCCGGGTGCCGCTCAGATCCAGGAAAACCGAATGCCGGCTGGTGAGCGCGTAGTCCAGGCGCAGCCCGGTCTCCACCGCCAGCGCGGCCTGACCAGCATACGCGGCCCGGTCGGGCGTGGCCTCCTGGGCGCGCACGCCGAAGTAGTAGTCAACATATTTGCGGTCCAGCCATTGCAGCTGCACGCGCGGCGTCAGGCCGAAGCCGCCCCAGCCGAAGCGGTGGTCGGCCTGCAGCAGCAGCTTCTGGCCCTTGCTGTGGCCGGACAGGTCGGTGACCCACTCGGCGCTGATCTGCGCCACCGGGTTGCGCCAGCTGGCGATGGCACCACCCCAGAAGCCGCCCTTGCGGTCGTCCATGCCGGCGAGCCGCGGGGAATCGCTCGCGTCGAAGCCCTCGTTGTCGTACCTGAGGCGCAGCCCTGCGGTCACGTCCTGCTCTTCGCCCAAGCCGCGGCGCAGCAGCTTGATCTCGGCGTTCACGCCGGCCACGCGCACCCAGCGGTTCTCGAAATAGAGCAGCGGCAGGACCTGGGTCTTGCGCTCCATGCCGGCATAGGCGAACTGGCGCGAGGCGACGCCCAGCCCGAGGGCGCTGTGGGACGACTCGGCCGCGCCGCCGCTTTCCGTGCTGGCTTGGGACCAGGACAGCGTGGGGGCCACCGCCCCCAACGCGGCGGCGCACAGAGACAGGCGCGGCAAGACAGATACGACGAGGTTCTTCACGAAGGCTCCGGAACAGATCGGGAGCCGGATCGTGCGGCGGCGGGCATTACCGGCGACTTACCGCTCCGCGCTCAGCCGCCCGCGCGCTTGACCGTCCAGCCCTCGGGCCGCGCCTTCAGCCAGGCCAGCACCTTGTCCAGGTGGTCGCCCTGGATCTCGACGACGCCATCCTTCACCGTGCCGCCGCTGCCGCAGGTGGCCTTGAGCTGCTTGGCCAGCGCCACGAGGGCCGCGTCGTCCAGCGGCAGGCCCTTGATGACGGTCACACCCTTACCCTTGCGGCCCGCCGTTTCGCGGCTGACGCGCACGATGCCGTCGCCCACCAGCCGAACCTTGGCCTTGCAGACGCATTGCGCGACGGGCTGGCCGCAGCCCGGGCAGACGCGGCCGACGTCCGTCGAATAGACCAGGCTCATTGGCCCGGCTGCAGATGGCGCTCGAAGAAGGCGTCCATCGTGCGGTAGAGGTGCAGCCGCGCCGCGCGGCCGGCAATGCCGTGGGCCTTGCCGGGGTAGATCTGCAGGTCGAAGGTCTTGCCGGCCGTCTGCAGGGCTTCGACGAGCCGCAGCGTGTGCTCGAAGAGCACGTTGTCGTCGGCCGTGCCGTGCATCAGCAGCAGCGGCTTGGCCAAGAGCGCCGCGCGGGATGGCAGATTGGCGCTGGCGTAGGTGTCGGCCTTGCCGGCCTCAGGCATGCCCAGATAGCGCTCGGTGTAGGCCGTGTCGTAGAGCGTCCAGTCGGTCACCGGCGCCACGGCCACCGAGGCAGCGAACGGCGTGTCGACATCGAGCACCGCACGCGCGCCGAGGAAGCCGCCATAACTCCAGCCGAAGAAGCCGATGCGCGTCGCGTCCACGCCCGGCACTCGGCCGGGCAGCTCGCGCACGGCGGCGAACAGGTCGGCCACCTCGTTCCTGCCGAAGCTGCGGAAATGGGCGCGCGTGAAGTCGCGGTCGCGGTGCGCCATGCCGCGCGTGTCCAGCATCAGCACGCCATAGCCGCGCTGTTGCCAGTGGGCGATCAAGGGCATGTCGCGCCCCCAGCCCCAGGTCACCGTGGCCGCACCCGGGCCGCCGTAGGCCATGACGATGACGGGGTGCTTGCCTGCGCGGCGGTCCT
>JAEKLF010000292.1 GCA_019509985.1 Burkholderiales bacterium
TCGGCGCGCGGCACCAGCAGCTGCCAGGCGACCACGCTGGTCAGCGCCAGCAGCATGGCCGCGTCGCCCAGGGCAGCGGCCCCGCTCAGGCTGCCGTCCGCCGAGCCGATGCGCAGGCCCACCATGACGAGGGCATAGGCCGCGCCACCGCCGACGACCAGGCCGCGCCAGCGCCGGCGTTTCTCGACGAGGTCCACCCGCCACGGCCCGACCACCGCGGCCAGCCCGGCCACCGCGAAGGCAATCGGTACGGCGCGCATCAGCACGAAGGCCGGCCACCAGCGCGACCACAGGCAGATCGTGGCGCCGTACAGCACGACAGCGGCCCACAGCGCGCCGTGCCAGGTGCGCAGCCGGAAGCCGTCCTCAAAGACGGCGCGTGCGAACAACCAGAACAGCGCCGCCGCGCCGAGCGAGACGCCGATGCCGGGCGACTGCACGGCACAGCTCAGCTCATGCTCGACCCAGGGCGAGGCAGCAACGGCCTGCACGGCCAGCGACAGGGCCAGCGCGATGCCGATGCGCACGAGGTCGGCGTGCCGGCTATGCCGCCAATGCGGCAGCAAGGCCACGATGACGAGGGCCAGCAGCGCCACGAGGGCGCCGCGCAGCCCGGCGTCAATGAGTGCCATGCAGCAGTTGGGAGACCGCGAACGCCACGCCCAGGCCCACGGCCAGCCAGGCCACCTGGGCGAAGGTATCGCGCCAGGCCAGGCGCTGCTGCAACTGCGGCAGCAGGTCGGCGACCGAGATGTAGATGAAGCTGCTGGACGCCAGCACCAGCAGGTAAGGCAGCACGCCCTCGAAGCCGCCGATCAGGAAGTAGCCCACCACGCCGCCGACGACCGCGGCCATGCCCGAGATGGCGTTGAACAACAGCGCCTTGGTGCGGCTGAAGCCGGCGTTCAGCAGCACGATGTAGTCGCCCACCTCCTGCGGAATCTCGTGGGCGACGATGGCCAGCGCCGTCGCGAAGCCCAGGCGCGTGTCGGCCAGGAAGGCCGCCGCAATGATGGCGCCGTCGCAGAAGTTGTGGATGCTGTCGCCAACCAGCACGGTCAGTCCGCCACGACCGGCCTGCTCGGCATCGAAATGGTGATGGTGATGGTGGCCGTCGCCCTCGTGGTGGTGCACGTGGCGGTAGAGCTCCACCTTCTCCAGCAGCCAGAAGAACAGCAGCCCGCCGAGCAGCACCGCGAACAGCGTCTGCGGCTGGGCGCTGCGGCTCTCGAACGCCTCGGGCAGCACATTCAAGAGCGACGTGCCCAGCAGGATGCCGGCCGACAGGCTGACGAGGCTCTTCACGAGCCGGGTAAGCACGCCGACGGTCAGGCTCGCGGCGACGAGCACCGACAGCAGCCCGCCCGCGAAGGTGGCGAGCACGATGTAGAGAAGGGTCATGAGATTGGGCAAAACAACGGGCCGCGAACTTTCGCGGCCCTTGTGCGGTCAGCCTAGCAGAGCTGTCAAGCCACCCCGTGCTTCTTGAACCAGGCCAGGCAGCGCTTCCAGCCGCCCTCGGCCGCCGCAGGGCGGTAGCTCGGGCGGTAGTCGGCGTAGAAGCCGTGCGGCGTGTCGGGGTAGACGACGAACTCGCACCTCGTGTTGCCCGCGGCCTTCAGCGCGGCTTCCAGCTGGGTCAGCGTCTCGACCGGGATGCCGCCGTCCGCCGCGCCATACAGGCCCAGCACGGGCGCCTTGATGCTGGCGGCGCGCTCGATGACGGTCTGGTCCCCCGCGTGGTAGTTGCGCGCCACGGGGCCATACCAGGCGACGGCCGCGTTCAGCTTGGCGTTATGCGCCGCGTAGGACCAGACCGTGCGGCCACCCCAGCAAAAGCCCGTGATGGCCAGCCTTGCCGTGTCGCCACCATGGGCCGCGGCCCAGGCGACGGTGGCGTCGAGGTCGCCGTTGACCTGCGCGTCCGCGGCCTTGGCGACGACCTCGCTGATCAGCTTGGGAATGTCCGTGTACGCGCCCGCATTGCCGTGGCGCGCGAACAGTTCAGGCGCAATGGCCAGGTAGCCCTGCCTGGCCAGCCGCCGGCAGACGTCGGCGATGTGTTCATGCACGCCGAAGATCTCGCAGGCCACCAGCACGACCGGCAGGTTCTTCTTGCCCGCGGGCGCGGCGCGGTAGGCCGGCATCTGGAAATCGCCCACAGGGATGTTGACGCTGCCGACCTCCAGGCCCGCGCTGTCGGTCGTGATGGTCTGCGCCGTCACCGGCAGCACGGCCGCTGCGAAGCCGCTGCCCACGGTCGTCTGCACGAAGCTGCGGCGGTTGAAGTCGCGGCCGGGGGCGAGACTGTCGATCTCATCTTTCAACATGGGGGCTCCTGGCGGGTGGTTACGAAGGGGCGTCAAATTTTGCCCTGACAATCCGCGCCCATGACGACGCGCCCTGACCCGAGCACCACCCCCTGGGCCTCCATCGACATCGGCTCCAACAGCTTTCGCCTGGAGCTGGCCCGGCTCAGCGGCGATCGCTACCAGCGCATCACCTACATCAAGGAAGCCGTGCGCCTGGGCGCCGGCCTCGATGCCCAGGGCATGTTGACCGAAGCCGCCATGGAGCGCGGCCTGAACTGCCTGAAGGGCTTTGGCGAGCAGCTGACCGGCGTCCCGCCCGAGCGCATCCGCGCCGTCGCGACGCAGACGCTGCGTGAGGCCCGCAACCGCAACGCCTTCCTGGCGCGCGCCCAGGCGGTGCTCGGCCATCCCATCGAAGTCATCTCAGGCCGCGAGGAAGCGCGCCTGATCTTTGCCGGCGTCGCTCGCCTGCAGCCGTCGGACAAGCCGCGCCTGGTCATCGACATCGGCGGCCGCTCCACCGAGATGATCCTGGGCAGCGGCCGCAAGCCGCTGCTGGCCGAGTCCTTCGGCGTCGGCAGCGTGGGCCTGTCGATGCGCTTCTTCGCCGATGGCGTCTACACGGCCGAGGCCTTCCGCGCCGCCCAGGTGGCCGCCGGCGCCGAGCTGGAGGAAGCGCTGACGCTGTTCCGCCCCGAGCTCTGGCAGGAGGCGCTGGGCTCCTCGGGCACGGTCGGCGCGGTCTCGCAGATCCTGGCCGCCGCGGGCCAGACCGATGGCCGCATCACGCCGGATGCGCTGCGCTGGTGCATCGCCCAATGCATCGCGGCCGGCGGGCAGGACAAGCTGCAGCTGCCGGGCCTCAAGGACGACCGCCGCCCCGTCGTCGCCGGCGGCCTGTGCATCCTCTACACGCTGCTGACGCAGTTCGGCATTGCCGAGCTGCTGCCCACCAAGGGCGCGCTGCGCCAGGGCGTCATCTTCGACCTGGCCGAGCGCCTGCAGCCCAGCGGCGCCCGCGACCCGCGCGGCGCCTCGGTCATCGAACTGCAGGAGCGCTTCGGCGTCGACAAGCCCCAGGCCGAGCGCGTCGCCACGCAGGCTGAAGCGCTGTACCGCCAGCTGGCGCCCGACCCGGCGCCCGAACTGCTGCGCGAGCTGAGCTGGGCCGCGGCACTGCACGAGGTGGGCATGTGGATCTCCCACCACGACCACCACCGCCACAGCGCCTACGTGATCGCCCACGTTGATGCAGCCGGCTTCTCCACCAACCAGCTGCAACGCCTGTCCGCGCTGGCGCTGGGCCAGCGCGGCGGCCTGCGCAAGATGGAGTCGCAGCTTGCCGACCCCAGCCTGCTGGAGCAACTGATCGCGCTGCGCCTGGCGGTCGTGCTGTGCCATGGGCGCACATCCGTCACGGCTGGCTCGCCCAAGCTGGAGCGCGCCGGCAAGCAGCTGACGCTGCACCTGCCCAAGAGCTGGTCAGGCGAGCAGGCGCGCACGCGCTTCCTGCTGAAGGAAGAAGCCGAAGCCTGGGCACGCACGGCCGTGCTCGAGTTCGTCGTCGCGTGATGCGCCGCGGGCGCGTGCTGGGCGCCACGGCCGCGCTGGCGCTGGCGCTGGCGATGCCTGCCGCAGCAGACGGCGGCAAACGCAGCGTGACCATCGAGATCGGCACCTATGACAGCCGCGAGGAAAGCGCCATCTGGCTGAGCTACGCGGCAAGCCTGTCGCTGGCAGCGATCGCCAGCGGCGCCCTGGAGCAGGCGCCGCTCGGCCCTTTCAGCCCGACGTTCGAACAGGAGCTGGCGGCCCGGCGAATGATGATCAAGATCTGGCGCGAGCAACAGGGCAAGGACGGCAAACCCTTCGCCTACGCGGACGCACTGTCTCGCATCGAGGCGGCCGGCTTCCTGCCCGAATACGTCTGGACCGTGCACTGGCGCAGCACGTGGAAGCAGCCTCCCGCCGATCTGCGCATCGCCGAGTTCTACGTCTGGCAGCGCAAGGAACTTGCCGGCCACGAACCCCGCACCGGCGCTCGCGTGCGGATCACCGCGGCCCCTGAGTCGCCGGCCTCTGCCGCCAGCCGCTGACAGCACCATTGAGCGAACATGCCGGCTCCGCAACAGGAGACCGCCATGCTCAAGACCTACACCGGCAGCTGCCACTGCAAGGCCGTGCGCTTTGAAGTCGACCTCGACCTCGCCGCCGGCACCGGCCGCTGCAACTGCTCGATCTGCTTCAAGACGCGCAACTGGAGCGCCAGCACCAAGCCCGAGCACTTCCGGCTGCTGACGAGCGAGGATGCGCTTAGCGACTACCAGTTCGGCAGCAACAGCATCCACAACCTGTTCTGCAAGACCTGCGGCGTGCGCTCATTCGGCCGCGGCTACATCGAAGAAATGGGCGGCGCCTTCGTGTCGGTCAAGGTCAACGCGCTGGACGACGTGACGCCCGAGGAACTGATCGCCGCGCCGGTGCAGTACTTCGACGGCCTGCACAACAACTGGTGGAACAAGCCCGAAGAGACAAGGCACCTCTGAAGCCCCTCGCCCAGGCCCCGCCCTGCTGAACGCAGGCGAGCCTGGTCGGTCTTGCAGACCGCGCTGCGGCAGTGCCGCAGCTCTTCGGCAGGCACATACAGCCCACTGGGCTGTTTGTGTCCGGCCTCAGCCCCCGAGGGGACGGCGATGCTTGCGGCCTTGAGCCGCAAGCACATCGCCCAAGGCGAGCCGGGTTGGTGAACTGGAGTCGGACACAAGCAGTCCCTGCGGGCTGCTTATGCCTACGGAAGGCCATGGCCTCTGGCCATGGCAGGCCCGGCGCTCGGCCCGCAAATCCGGCCTAGAGCGCGTCGGGGCCTTGCACGGCGTGCAGCGTCACCTCGGGCTCGCCGTCGCGCTGGCGCCAGCGCAGCCACCAGACGGCGCCTTTCTTGACGGCCCATTCCTGGTCGACGCCGGCCAGCAGCTGCGCGGCCAGGTGGCCCAGCGTGGGCTGGTGGCCGCAGATCAGCACCGGCTCGCTGGACTTGGGCCAGCGCGAGGCTTCGATGAGCGCGCTGATCGGCGCATCCGGCGCGATGGAAGGCACGATGCGCATTTCGCGGCCGAGCGCATCGGCCGTCTGGCGGCAGCGCAGCGCGGGGCTGACGAGCACCCGCGTCGTCGCCGCCAGCCGGTGGTTGAGCCAGGCCGCCATGCGCCGGGCCTGGCGCTCGCCCTTGGGCGTCAGCGCGCGCTGCAGGTCATCCTGGCAGGGCGCGATGACCTCGGCTTCGGCGTGGCGCCACAGGATCAGGTCCATGCCGTGGTTTCCCTATTCGGAATAGCGCCGCATCAGCGCCTGCTGGGCACTGAGGCCGCCGCTGCCATCGACACGCACGGAACGCCCGTCGGGACCCAGCTGCCAGGCGTCCATGGTGTCGTGCAGATAGGGCTGCAGCGCCTCGTCGATGACACGCTGGCGCAGCCGGGCGTCCTGCACCGGCCAGGCCACCTCGATGCGGCGGAACATGTTGCGGCTCATCCAGTCGGCGCTGGACAGGAACAGCGCCTCGCCGGGGTCGCTCTCCGTGGCCTCGGCCCAGCGGAAATAGCAGACGCGCGAATGCTCGAGGAAGCGGCCGACGACGGAGCGCACGACGATGTTGTCACTGACACCCGGCAGGCCCGGCGGCAGCATGCAGGCGCCGCGCACGATGAGATCGACCTTGGTGCCGGCCTGGGCCGTGCGCAGCAGCGCGTGGATGAGTTCGGCGTCGGTCAGCGCATTGATCTTCACGACGACGCGCGCCGCCTTGTAGCCCGACAGC
>JAEKLF010000123.1 GCA_019509985.1 Burkholderiales bacterium
AGCCCCAGCTCGTGCTGCTGCAAAAGACCCTGCTCAACGTCGAAGGCCTGGGCCGCCAGCTGGACCCGGAGCTCGACCTCTGGGCCACGGCCAAGCCCTTCCTGGAGCGCTGGATGAACGAGCAGGTCGGCTGGCCGGCTTTGCAGAAGCAGCTGCAGAAGGAGGCACCACGCTTTGCCCAGCTCATCCCCGAACTGCCGCGCCTGCTGCACGACGCCCTCAAGGGCCAGGCCCAGCGCGGGGACACCACCGAGATGCACGCGCTGGTGCGCGAGCTGCGCCGCACCAACCGGCTGCTTTCCGGCCTGGTCTGGGGCGCTGCGGGCTTTGCGATCGGCATCGTGGCGGCCTGGCTGACGGCGCCCTTGCTCGGCATCAGCCCCTAGCCGCGCCGCCGCGACTTCATAATCCGCGCCACTTTTTTCGGCTGTCCGCTCCACGCCCATGAACACCACGCTCATCGTCTTCGTCGTGCTCTACCTGCTCGGCACGCTGGGCATCGGCGTCTGGGCCGGCACGCGGGTCAAGAACACCAGCGACTTCGCCGTCGCCGGCCGCAGCCTGCCGCTGATCATGGTGGTCACGACGACGTTCGCGACCTGGTTCGGCGCCGAGACCGTCATGGGTCTGCCCGCCAAGTTCGTGCAGGGCGGGCTGAATGCCGTCGTCGAGGATCCCTTCGGCGCCGGCCTGTGCCTGGTGCTCGTCGGCGCCTTCTTCGCTGCCAAGCTCTACCAGAAGAACCTGCTGACCATCGGCGACTTCTACCGGCAGCGCTTCGGCAAGGGCGTGGAGATCTTCTGCTCGCTGGCCATCATCCTCAGCTACCTGGGCTGGGTGGCGGCCCAGGTCACGGCCCTGGGCCTGGTCTTCAACATCCTGACCCATGGTGCAATGGGCCCGCAGACCGGCATGGTCGTCGGCCTGCTGGCCGTGCTGGTCTACGTCGTCATCGGCGGCTTCCTGGCCGTGGCCTGGACGGACTTCATCCAGATGATCGTGCTGGTCATTGGCCTGGCCATCATCGCCATATCCGCGGCTGGCTTGGCCGGGGGGGCTGGTGCGGTCCTTGATGTAGCGTCCAAACGCGACCTGGGCCGCTTCCTGCCGGAACCCAGCTTCACGCAACTGGCCATGTTCATCGGCTCCGGCCTGACCATGATGCTGGGCTCCATCCCGCAGCAGGACGTGTTCCAGCGCGTCATGTCTGCCAAGGATTCCAAGACCGGGCCTTGGATCTGGCGCAGAACGACTATCAGCGGTTGTTGCCTGTCTTCGTCATGGAAAACATGCCGCTGGTCATGCAGATCATCTTCTTCGGCGCACTGCTGTCGGCCATCAAGAGCACGTCGTCCGCCACGCTGCTGGCGCCCACGACCAGCTTCGTCGAGAACATCCTCAAGCAGATCCGCCCCGGCATGAGCGACAAGCAGCAGCTCGTCGCGATGCGCGTGACCCTGGTCATCTTCGCCTTTGCCGTGCTGGCCTATGCCATCGCGCTGCAGGGCACCCCCATCTACGACCTCGTCAGCGCCGCCTACCAGGTCACGCTGGTCGCGGCCTTCGTGCCGTTGGTCTTCGGCCTGTACTGGAGCCGTGCGACGACGCAGGGCGCGGTCTTCTCCATCTTTGCCGGCATCGCCGTCTGGGTGGCCTATTTCCCGCAGGTCACGACCTGGGGTGAGTTCTTTCCCGGCCAGCTTGCGGGCCTGGGCGCGGCCCTCGTGGGCATGGTCGTCGGTTCGCTGGCGCCGCAGCTGCTGACCAACCGCCACGAGCACGTCAGCCACCATCTGCAGCCGCACGGCTGAAGCTGTCCCTTAAAATCACGGGCTTTGCGCCATTTCAGAGCCCGACCATGCCCATCTACGCCTACCGCTGCAGCGCCTGTGGCCACGCCAAGGACGTGCTGCAAAAGCTCTCTGACGCGCCACTGACCACCTGCCCGAGCTGCGGGACGGAGAGTTTCTCCAAGCAGGTCACGGCGGCCGGTTTCCAGCTCAAGGGCTCTGGCTGGTACGCGACCGATTTCAAGGGCGGCGGCAGCGCGGCCCCGGCGTCGGCGCCCGCGGCCGGCGGCACGGGTGACGCCGCCAAGCCCGACGCGCCCAAGACCGAGGCGTCGGCCTCGTCGTCGTCCACCCCCTGCGGCGGCTCCTGCGCCTGCCACTGAACCGGAATCTTCGTGGGCGCTTCCCTTCGCAAATACCTCGTCGCCGGCCTGCTGGTCTGGCTGCCGTTGGCCATCACGATCTGGGTGCTGGCCCAGGTGCTGGATGTCGTCAATGGCGTGTTCGGCTCCATGCTGGCCGCACTGGCCCTGGTCGTGCCGAACTCGCTGCGCGAGGGGCTGCTGGAGCTGCGCCATGTGCCGGGCCTGGGTCTGGTCATCCTGGCTGGCATCCTGCTGGCCACGGGCGTGCTGGTCGCCAATATCTTCGGCCAGTGGCTGCTGACGCAGTGGGACCGGCTGATGTCTCACATCCCGATCGTCAAGAGCATCTACAGCTCGGTCAAGCAGGTGTCGGACACGCTGTTCTCCAGCAGCGGCAACGCCTTCCGCGAGGCGGTGCTCGTGCAATACCCGCGCGCTGGCTCCTGGACCATCGCCTTCGTCACCGGCACACCCAGCGGCGAGGTCGCGTGCCACCTGGAGCAGGAGCACGTCAGCATCTACGTGCCGACGACGCCCAACCCGACGTCGGGCTTCTTCCTCATCGTGCCCAGGGCGGACGTGAAGCCGCTGCACATGACGGTGGACGAGGCGCTGAAATACATCATCTCCATGGGCACGGTGGCGCCGATGGCGCATCCCGACAGCCCCTGCGCGCCGCTCGATTCAGAGCGAAACCCGCAGGGTTCGGCCGCCCTGGAGGGGCGGTCAAATCAGCCGGGTTGAGCGCCTCGGCAGGCGTTCAATCCTGAGGGCCCGTGAGCCCGCCAGCGCCCACCAGACACCTTTGCAAAGAATTCGGAGAAGAACACCATGCGTACCTGCTATGCCGGCCAAGTCAGCGAAAAGCTGCTCGACCAGACCGTGACCCTGATGGGCTGGGCCCATCGCCGCCGCGACCACGGCGGCGTCATCTTCATCGACCTGCGCGACCGCGAAGGCCTCGTCCAGATCGTCTGCGATCCCGACCGTGCCGACAGCTTCAAGATTGCCGAAGACGTCCGCAGCGAGTACTGCCTCAAGATCGTCGGCAAGGTGCGCGCGCGCCCGGCCGGCACCGAGAACGCCAACCTCGTCAGCGGCAAGATCGAAGTGCTGTGCCACGAGATCGAGGTCCTGAACCCTTCGGTGCCCATCCCGTTCCAGATCGACGAGGAAAACCTCAGCGAAACGACCCGCCTCACGCACCGCGTGCTGGACCTGCGCCGCCCCTACATGCAGAACAACCTGATGCTGCGCTACCGCGTCGCGATGGAAGTGCGCAAGTTCCTGGACGAGCATGGCTTCGTCGACATCGAGACGCCGATGCTGACCAAGAGCACGCCGGAAGGCGCGCGCGACTACCTCGTGCCCAGCCGCGTGCACGACGGTCACTTCTTCGCGCTGCCGCAGTCGCCCCAGCTGTTCAAGCAGCTGCTGATGGTGTCGGGCTTCGACCGCTACTACCAGATCACCAAGTGCTTCCGTGACGAGGACCTGCGCGCCGACCGCCAGCCCGAATTCACGCAGATCGATATCGAGACCAGCTTCCTGACCGAGGAAGAGATCCGCTCGATGTTCGAGGGCATGATCCGCCACGTCTTCCGCAAGGCGCTGAACGTGGAGCTGGGCGACTACCCGACGATGAAGTATGCCGAGGCCATGCACCGCTTCGGCTCGGACAAGCCCGACCTGCGCGTCAAGCTCGAGTTCACCGAGCTGACCGACGCAATGACGACGGTGGACTTCAAGGTTTTCAGCGGCCCGGCCACGACGCCGGGCGGCCGTGTCGTCGCGCTGCGCGTGCCCAAGGGCGCGTCCATGAGCCGCGGCGAGATCGATGCCTACACCGAGTTCGTCAAGATCTACGGCGCCAAGGGCCTGGCCTGGGTCAAGGTCAATGAAGTGGCCAAGGGCCGCGAAGGCCTGCAGTCGCCCATCGTCAAGAACCTGCACGACGAAGCCGTCGCCGAAATCCTCAAGCGCACCGGCGCCCAGGACGGCGACCTGCTGTTCTTCGGCGCCGACAAGGCCAAGGTCGTCAACGACGCCATCGGCGCACTGCGCCTGAAGGTCGGCCACAGCGAGTTCGGCAAGGCCAACGGCCTGTTCGACGACGTCTGGGCCCCGCTGTGGGTGGTCGACTTCCCGATGTTCGAGCACGACGAGGAGAACAACCGCTGGGCGGCCGTTCACCACCCGTTCACGGCACCCAAGGATGGCCATGAAGAGCTGATGAAGACCGACCCCGGAGCCTGCATCGCCAAGGCCTACGACATGGTGCTCAACGGCTGGGAGCTGGGCGGCGGCTCGGTGCGTATCCACCGCGCCGAGGTGCAGGCCAAGGTCTTCGAGGCGCTCAACATCAGCGAGGAAGACCAGCGCATCAAGTTCGGCTTCCTGCTGGACGCGCTGCAGTACGGCGCCCCGCCGCACGGCGGCCTGGCCTTCGGCCTGGACCGCATCGTCACGATGATGACCAAGGCCGACTCCATCCGCGACGTGATTGCCTTCCCCAAGACCCAGCGCGCCCAGTGCCTGCTGACCGGCGCGCCGTCGTTGGTAGACGAGAAGCAGCTGCGCGAACTGCATATCCGGCTGCGCAACGTGACGCCGGCCGCCTGATCCCTGCCCCGATAGGAATGAAGCCCCGCAGCATGAGCTGCGGGGCTTCTTCTTTTCCGGCGCGACTTTGCGGCCGAAGACGCGAGCCTGCGCGTGGCCGGGCTTGCGGCCCGCCTCTCGATGGCCCTACTTCTTCAGGCCGTCCGGCCCGGCGTAGGTATAGACCTCGACCTTCTCACCCTTGCACAGGGATTGCAGGTCACGAGCGATGAAGGGCAGCAGGTTGTTCAATCCGTAGTTGAGCGTGGTGACGTACTCTGCCTTTGCGCCCCACATGTTGGTCTTGTCGCCGTGGGCACGGTAGTACTTCTGCTGCAGCACGCCATTGCGGTCGGCGAACTCGGCCTTGACTGCGACCATGCTGAAGAGCTTCAGGCCAACCTGCCAGGTGTAGGCCCGCGTCACGCTGGTCCGGATCGTCACGCCACTCGCGGCAGACGGCGCGTCTGCGGAGGTCGGGGAGACCGTGTAGCCAAAGTCCTTCAGGTGCGTCAGTCCTTCGGTCATCCAGGGGGTGATATCGCCGGCAAGCAGTGCCCCGCCGACAGACATGCCGATCGTTTCCTTGTTCTGCCGAGCATCCACAGTGGACGCGACCTGCACCGGGCAGGGCTGGTCGGCGCGGAAGGCTGACTTGGCGTCCCTTTCGCTTTCGGTGGCGTCGTACTTCATGGTGACCCAGTCACCCGAATCGTTGGCTGAGGCGCTGACCTCCGCAGCAGCGGCGGCATTGCACAGGGAGGCAGCAGCCAGGCCGACGATCATTGTCGAGATCTTCTTCTTCATGCTTATCTCCCGAATCATTGCTGGATCGCCACGGCGATGCTGGCCGGATCAGGCAGCGAATAGAGCTTCTGGTCGGCACCCAGCACAATGGCCCGCCCGTTCGCGGTCTTCAGCACCTTGCCCTTGATCTCGCCCTTGCCGGCACCCGTGTTGAACGCGAAGGACTTGAGGTCCTTGGCCTGCTCCGCCGTCGTCGACGCGACGTCGATATCGAGCATCACCATCCGAACGGTTTCAGCGATCGACTCACGCATCTTGTCGCGGAAGGCTGCTGCATTCTCTGCGCTCCATTGGGCAAGCGATTCCTTGCCGCCCAGGCCTAGCGGTGCCGACTGGTAGCGCAGCACACCGCGCTGGCTCGGCAGGTTCGAGTCCGAGGCCTCGGGTCGGAGCCAGATCGTGACGACGGACTCGGAGTCGAAGCTGCGAAAGTCCATGCTCAGCGTGTACCGCGGGACGATGACCAGCAGGGCCTGGCCCGGCTGCAGGCTCTTGCGCAAATGGGCCAGCCTGTCATTTGACAGGGCTCGTGGCGTCGTGGTGAATTGGCCGACCTTGATCGGATACCCCGCCAGCCCGCTCCGGATTGAATCGTTGAACTCCTTGCGATAGTCCACGTCCTCGATCGCGGCGTAGAAGGGGCCGAGCACCTGCTGCGACGCATTCACGCGGTTGTTGGTCACCTTGCTGTCGATCATGGCACCGATGAGCCCGCCACCGAGCGCGGCGCTGACGTTGGACGCCTGCACGTCGGCGATCACCTCGTCCTGCACGACGACCACGTGGGCCGTGAGTTCGGTGATCTTGCCCCGCTGTTCAGGCGTGAGGCTCGAACGCATGGGCGCGGCGCAGCCGCCGAGCAGCAGCGCAATGGAAAGTGTTGCGACGAGTCGCAGTCCGTACATGAGTTATCTCCCTGTTGATGCATGGAATTTGATCTTCGACGTCGTTCAGGTCACCCAATTGCGGTGGCCCGAGGACTTCGGCGCCCAAGGCGCCCCTCGCCGGTCGAGGCCCGCTCGGGGCCGCTTCGAGGCGGCGGGATTTTCATCGAGCCATACCGGCCGAATCAGCAGGGCATGCCCTAACAGGCGGTTCCCACCGTCGTCCATGACGGGGCGAAGGCCGAACCCAGGCTCAGGCCTTGGGCCGATGTGCCGAAAGCCGTGGAGGCGCCCGCATCGCCGCAATCGGCGCAGACGCTCGCCCGTAGCCGCCCAGGCTATCAGGCCCGAGCGGTCAAGCTTTGCAATAGCTTGTCGTGGATGCCGCCGAAGCCGCCGTTGCTCATGCACAGCAGGTGGTCCCCCGGCTTGGCGGCCCTGACGATCGCGGCCACGAGCGCGTCGACATCCGCGCCGACCACGGCCTGAGCGCCCATCGGCGCCAGCGCCTCCTTGGCATCCCAGGTCAGCCCCTGCTGGTTGCAGAAGGCGAGGTCCGCCTCCTCCAGCGCCCAGGGCAGCTGCGCCTTCATCGTGCCCAGCTTCATCGTGTTGGAGCGCGGCTCGAAGATCGCCAGAATGCGCTCGGCCGGCGCGATACGACGACGTAGGCCATTGATGGTCGTGCGGATGGCCGTCGGGTGGTGGGCGAAGTCGTCGTAGACCTTGATGCTCCCACCTTCACGTTTCACTTCGCCGCGCAGCTCCATGCGTCGGCGCACGTTCTCGAACTCGCTCAGTGCCGCGGCGGACTGTTCGGGCGACACGCCGACATGCTCGGCCGCCGCGATCGCGGCCAGCGCGTTGAGCTGGTTGTGTTCGCCGAACAGATGCCATTCGACGCGGGCGACCTTGAGGCTGCCGCGCAGCACGTCGAAGGCCTGCGGCTCGCCGCGCGCGCGCAAGGCGCCAGGCTCTTCCTTCTTCGGGCCGAAGCGCTGCACCTCGCTCCAGCAGCCGCGTGCGATGACCCGCTGCAAGGCCTCCTCGCGGGCGTTGACGACGAGGCGGCCGCTGGCGGGCACCGTGCGCACGAGATGGTGGAACTGCGTCTCGATGGCGGCCAAGTCCGGGAAGATGTCGGCGTGGTCGTGCTCGAGGTTGTTCAGGATGGCGGTGCGCGGCCGGTAGTGCACGAACTTGCTGCGCTTGTCGAAGAAGGCGGTGTCGTATTCGTCGGCCTCGATGACGAAAGGACTTGAGGCCCCCACGCTTGGCCCTGCGGGCACTGCGCTGCCCCCCGAGGGGGCTCTTGCGCCTTGGGACGGCCCGGCGGCGCTCGGGCCCTGGCCCAGCCGCGCCGACACACCAAAGTTCTGCGGCACGCCGCCGACCAGGAAGCCCGGCTTCAGGCCGGCATGCTCCAGGATCCACGCCAGCATGGACGTCGTTGTCGTCTTGCCATGCGTGCCGGCGACGGCCAGCACGTGGCGGCCCTGCAGGACATGGTCGGCCAGCCACTGCGGGCCCGAGACATAGGGCAGGCCAGCGTCAAGGATGGCTTCCATCAGCGGGAAGCGCTCGCCGCGCGTGACGACGTTGCCGATGACGAAGACGTCGGGCTTGAACTCCAGCTGCTCCGCGCCAAAGCCTTCGATGAGTTCGATGCCCAGGGCTTCGAGTTGGGTGCTCATCGGTGGATAGACGTTGGCGTCGCAGCCGGTGACGCGATGGCCGGCCTCACGGGCGAGCGCTGCGAGGCCACCCATGAAGGTGCCGCAGATGCCGAGGATGTGGAGATGCATGTCAGTCAGCCCCGAAGGGCGCGAGAGATCAGCGCAGGGCGGTGCGCGCAGCCGAAAGCGTGGCGTCGATGTCGGCCTGGCTGTGGGCCGCCGACACGAAGCCCGCCTCGTAAAGCGCCGGAGCAAGATAGATGCCGGCATCCAGCATCGCGTGGAAGAAGCGGTTGAAGCGCTCCTTGTCCGTCGTCATGACGGTGGTGTAGTTCTGCGGCAGTTCGGGCATCAGGAAGAAGCCGAACATGCCGCCTTCGCAGTCGGCGCTGAACGGCACGCCGTTCTCGGCGGCGACCGCCTTCAAGCCGTCCACCAACTGCCGCGTGCGGGCCGACAGCGCCTCGAAGAAGCCCGGCTTCTGAATCTCACGCAGCGTCGCCAGCCCGCAGGCCGTGGCCACCGGGTTGCCGGACAGGGTTCCGGCCTGGTAGACGCCGCCCAGCGGTGCCAGGTGCTGCATGACCTCACGCCTGGCGCCGAAGGCGGCCAGCGGCATGCCGCCGCCGATGACCTTGCCGAAGACGGAGATGTCGGGCGCGAAGCCAGGGATCAGCTTGGCGTAATGCGCCTGTGCGCCACCCAGGCCGACGCGAAAGCCCGTCATCACCTCGTCCAGCACCAGCAGCGCGCCATGCCGCGTGCACAGCCGGCGCATCGCCGTCATGAAGGGCACGGATGCGCGCACGAAATTCATGTTGCCGGCGATCGGCTCGACGATGACGCAGGCCAGCTCGCCGCCGTACTGTGCGAACGCCGCTTCCAGCTGCTCGACGTTGTTGTATTCGAGGACGACGGTGTCGGCCGCTGCGCCTGGCGTCACGCCGGCGCTCGTCGGATGGCCGAAGGTCGCGAGACCCGAGCCGGCCTTCACCAGCAGCGCATCCGTGTGGCCGTGATAGCAGCCCTCGAACTTGATGAACTTGGCGCGGCCGGTGGCACCGCGCGCCAGGCGGATGGCGCTCATCGTCGCCTCGGTGCCCGAGCTGACCAGGCGCACCTGGTCCATGCTGGGCACGAGCTTGAGGATCTCCTCGGCCAGCTCGATCTCGCGTTCGGTGGGGGCGCCGAAGGAGAAGCCTTCGGCGGCCGCTTTCATGACCGCCTCAAGCACCGCGGGGTGGCCGTGGCCGAGGATCATCGGGCCCCAGGAGCCGATGTAGTCCACATAACGCCGGCCTTCGGCGTCATAGATGTAGGCGCCTTCACCTCGGGCGATGAAGCGCGGCGTGCCGCCGACGGCGCGAAAGGCGCGCACGGGCGAATTCACGCCGCCGGGAATGACGCGCGCGGCGCGTTCGAAAAGCTCGGTATTGCTGGCCATGAGGGCTGGATCAGGAAATCAGGGGTCAGTGCATGCGCCGCGGCGTCTTGGGCGGCTGCTCGGGTTCGGGTTCCTCGAGGGTCGGTTCGGCGCCGTCCTCGTCGGCCGGGGGCAGGGCCCAGAAGAAGCGGTCGGGGACGACATTGCCCATGCCGGGCCGAAAGCCCGCGTCCAGCGACTGGTCCAGGAAGGACAGTGCCTCGCTGACGGCCGAGTGCAGCTCGGCACCGACCGACAACAGGGCCGCCAGCGCCGCCGACAGTGTGTCGCCGGCGCCGACGAAGGCGGTCTCGAAGCGCTCGAACTTCTCGCCGGTGATCGGCCCCTGGGCGTTCGCCAGCACGTTGTCGACGAACTGGTTGGGCAGCTGGATGCCGGTCACCAGCACATGCTGGGCGCCGGCCTGGGCGGCGGCCACGGCCAGCTCGCGGGCCGACGGCGCGCGCTCGTTGTCCCAGTCCGGCAGCAGGAAGTCCGTCATCGTCTTGTGGTTGCCCACCAGCACGGCCGTCTGCGGCAGCACGAGCTCCCGCAACGCGTCCAGGTATTGCTGCTGGTCGTCCTCGTCGATCCAGGCGACCGAGGGCAGGTAGGTCACCAGTGGCACGTCGGGGTAGTCGCTCAGCACCTCGGCGACGGCGCTGACGCCCTCGGCATTGCCGAGGAAGCCGACCTTCCAGGCCGTGATGGGCACGTCCTCGAGGATGTGGCGAGCCTGTTCGGCGATGGTGTCGGGGTCGAGGTTCTCGTGCTCGAAGATCTCGGCCGTGTCACGCAGCACGACGGCCGTGACCACGGGCAGGCAGTGCGCCCCCATGGCCGCGATCGTGGCCACGTCACCGGCCAGGCCGCCGGCGCCGGAGGCGTCGCTGGCATTGAAGCTCAGCACGCAAGCCGGCGGCGGGCTTTCCTGTTCGTCTTGGGGTTCTTCGACCTCGGGGTCGGCGGGGAGGGATGTTGGGCTCATGGGGGAGGTCATGGCGGTCGCGGCCAAAAAGAGGTGCCGCAAAGCGTGGAGTCTGCCGCTAAATGGGCGCTCCTGAGGCCCTGGGCACAGGCGTTTGCCCTCAGCATTGCGCTCTCGGGCCCTGGCTAGAATGATTCGATTGTAGTGAGCAAACTCTAAGCACCGTGAGCGAACCCAGTACCTGGATGTGCCTGATCTGCGGATGGATCTATGACGAGGAGACGGGCGATCCCGAACACGGCATCGCGCCCGGCACCAAGTGGGCCGATGTCGACATGAACTGGACCTGCCCCGATTGCGGCGCACGCAAAGAGGATTTCGAGATGGTGCGCATCTGACTCGGCCTCAACACCGGCCAGGCCCTGAGCTGAAGTTCCGAGGAGACGAGGTTTGAACGAGCAAGTTTCCGGCGCGGGGCCGACCCGCATCCTGGTCATCGACGACAGCAACACCATTCGCCGCAGCGCGGAAATTTTCCTCAAACAGGGCGGCCACGAGGTGGCCCTGGCCGAGGACGGCTTCGACGCGTTGGCGAAACTGGGCGACTTTCATCCCGATCTCGTCTTCTGCGACATCCTGATGCCGCGCCTGGACGGCTACCAGACTTGCGCGATCATCAAGCGCAACCCGCAGTTTTCGGGAGTGCCAGTGATCATGCTGTCTTCGAAAGATGGCCTTTTCGACAAAGCCCGCGGGCGCATGGTGGGCTCGCAGGACTACCTGACCAAGCCTTTCACCAAGGACCAGCTGCTTCAAGCGGTGCTGCAGCACCGGCCCTGAGAAGCACCTACTGAGAGAGAACTGCCATGAGCATCCACAACATCCTGCTGGTTGACGATTCCAAGACCGAACTGCACGCGCTGTCGGAGATGCTGGTCAAGCGTGGCTTCAGCGTGCGTACCGCCGAGAACGGCGAAGAGGCGATGAAGCGCCTTGCCGAGGCCAAGCCCGACCTGATCCTGATGGACGTCGTCATGCCTGGCCAGAACGGCTTCCAGCTGACCCGCGCGATCACGCGCGACGAGCGCTACGTCGGCGTGCCCGTCATCATGTGCACGAGCAAGGGCCAGGAGACCGACAAGGTCTGGGGCATGCGCCAGGGCGCCAGCGACTACGTCGTCAAGCCCGTCAAGGCCGAAGAGCTGCTGGCCAAGATCAAGGCGCTGGGCTGATATGACGCAGCCCCCACGCTCACTTCGTTCACTGCCCCCCGTGGGGGCGTTTCAGCGCCTTCGGGCGGCCGGGCGGCGCTGATGGCCAACAGGACCGCACTCCGCGAGCTCCAGCAGCGTCTGGCCGAGCGCATGCAGGCCGCGCGTGAGCAGACGCTCATCGCGAACTGGCTGGCGGTGGAATGCGCCGGCGTGGGCCTGCTGTTCTCGCTGAAGCAGGCCAGCGAAATCTTCGCGCCCGTGCCCATCAAGCCGGTGCCCTATGCCAAGCCCTGGCTCGCGGGCGTGGCCAACTTGCGCGGCGGCCTGTTCACCGTCGTCGACCTCGCCGTCTACCTCGGCCTGCGCGAGCCCTCGCTGAGCCGCGGCGTCGCGGCGCAGGCGCGGCTGGTGTCGCTGGGCACCGACCTGAATCTGAACTGCGCGCTGCTCGTGGACCGCCTGGCCGGCCTGCGCAGCGATGAACAACTGCCGCTGGCCGCCCAGCAACCCGCCGGGCCGCTGCCGCGCTTCGCCGGCAGCCTGCGGCGGGACGAAGCCGGCCGCCATTGGCAAGAGATCAATCTCGAGGCGCTGTCGAGGCAGGAGAACTTCCTGCACATCGTCGCGTGATGCGCGTTTCCGAGCTCCACAGCCCGCGCCCAAGCGCGGACATCACAAACATTGAAGGACGAGGGTGAGATGAGCCTGCTGGACAAGATCAGGGGAAAGTCCGAAGCCGATGAGCTGCCGCCGGCAGCACCCGAGGCTCCCGACACGACCATCGACTCGCACGGCGGAGCCGTTTTCGACACGACCCGCAACGCCGATTCCACCCTCGCCGGTGCCGAGATGCCCACGCGCACCGAAGCCTTCATGCGCGCCGAGCCGCCCTCCATCATCTCGCCGGCCGTGCCCACCGAACCGGGCCCGAACAGCGAGTTCCCGGCGAGCTCGCTGAACTTCGCGCCGACGACCCAGGCCGCCGACCCGACCATGCTGCCGCCTCCGCCTGCCACCGGTGCGGAGAAGCTGGGCGACATGTTCGGCCGCCATCGCCAGCGCGTGCTGACCGGCCTCGTCGTGCTCGGCCTCATCGGCACGGCGGCTTCGGTCAGCCTGGTGCTGATCAGTTCCAACCGCAGCTCCGCCCAGGTGCGTGCCGCCGGTCAGGCGCTGATGCACTCGCAGCGCATGGCCAAGTCCGTGTCCGCGGCTCTCGTGGGCAACCCGACAGCCTTCGCGGAACTGCGCGAATCCGTCGCCACGATGAGTGGTGTCGTCACCAACCTGCGCACTGGCGAAGGTGAACTCGCCATCGCACCGGCCGCCGTGCAACCGACGCTGACATCGCTGCAGCCGCTGGTCGAACGCGCCGAGAAGAACGGCAAGGTCGTGCAGAACCAGGAAAAGATCCTGACCCAGGTCGGCACGGCGCTGCGCGCCATCAACCGCCAGTCCAGCGATCTGCTCGAAAGCGCGGAGGCGGTGTCGTCCCAGGCCCTGCAGATCGGCTCGTCGGCGGGTGAAGTCTCCGCGGTCGGTCAGCTGGTCATGCTGACGCAGCGTATCGGCAAGAGCGCCAACGAGTTCCTGACCCAGGAAGGCGTGAGCCCCGAGGCGGTGTTCCTGCTCGGCAAGGACTTGAACTCCTTCAAGCTCATCACCGAAGCGCTGATCAGCGGCAGCCCCGAGCTGCGCCTGAACGCTGCCAAGGATCCGCAGTTGAAGGAACGCCTGCAGACGCTGCTCAAGCAGTACGAGCAGACCCGCACGCAGGCCTCCGCCATTCTGGGCAACCTGCAAGGCCTGGTGTCGGCGCGCGAAGCGCAGACGGCCATCCTGAACGATTCCGAGCCGCTGCGCAAAGGCCTGGAGCAGACCGCGGCCGACCTCGAGAAATCCGGCGGTGCGGGCATGGGCCTGATCCTGCTGATGCTGGTGTCGCTGGCCGCACTGGTCGGCGGCGCCTTCGGTTTCCTGCGTCTCTTCGTCGCTGACCAGTCCGAGCGTGCCACGCTTGCCGACTCGCAGCGCCGCGAAGCCGAAGCCCAGGAGCAGGAAGCCAAGCGCGTCAACGACGCCAACCAGGCGGCCATTCTGCGGCTGATGAACGAGCTGTCCACGGTCGCTGAAGGTGACCTGACCCAGCAAGCCACCGTGACCGAGGACATCACCGGCGCGATCGCCGACTCGGTGAACTACACGGTGGAAGAGCTGCGTAACCTGGTCGGCCAGGTGCAGGCCACGGCAGCCCGCGTGACGGACACGACCGGTGCGGTCGACCAGACCTCGACCGACCTGCTGGCCGCGTCCAAGGAACAGCTGCACGAGATCCGCGCCACCGGCGAGGCCGTGCTGGGCATGGCGGGCCGAATCAACGACGTGTCCGCGCAGGCGCAGACGACGGCCGAGGTGGCGCGTCAAAGCCGTCAGGCCGCCGAGCAGGGTCTGGCCGCGATGCAGAACAACATCGCCGGTATGAACACCATCCGCGACTCCATCCAGGAGACCTCCAAGCGCATCAAGCGCCTGGGCGAGTCGTCTCAAGAGATCGGCGAGATCACGGAGCTGATCTCGGACATCACGGAGCAGACCAACGTGCTGGCCTTGAACGCGGCCATCCAGGCGGCGTCCGCCGGTGAAGCCGGTCGCGGCTTCTCGGTGGTGGCGGAAGAAGTGCAGCGCCTCGCGGAACGCTCCGGCGACGCGACGCGGCGAATCGCCGCGCTGGTCAAGACCATTCAGACCGACACCCACGACGCCGTGGCCGCCATGGAGCGCTCGACGCGCGGTGTGGTGGAAGGTACCCAGCTGTCCGACGCCGCCGGCCGCGCGCTGGAAGACATCGACAGCGTGTCCCGCCAACTGGACGACCTGATCGTGCGCATCTCGGCCTCGGCCAGGCAGGAAGCCGAATCCGCGAACGAGGTGGCGTCCAACATCCAGCACATCTTCGCGGTGACCGAGCAGACCTCGGAAGGCACACGCTCCACCGCCCAGATGGTGCATGAGCTGTCCCGCTCCGCCGAGGCGCTGCGCGCGTCCGTTTCCCGATTCAAGGTCGCTTGAACACCATCCGCACCGAGCAAGAAAGCCCAGGCATGGACAGCTCCCTGCGAGACTCCGAACTCCCGGCCGACCTCAGCCCACTCGCGTGGGTGCAGGAGGAGTTGCGCCGCTCGCTGGAGACGGTGCACAAGACCCTGCGCCGCCTCGTGCGAGACGGCACCGACAACCGGCTCACGGCCTTCGGCGCCGACGCCCAGCCCAGCCTGCCGCTGCAGCAGGCGGCCGCCCAGCTGCACCAGGTCAGCGGCGTGCTGTCGCTGGTCGGCCTGCCGGCCGGCGCCAGCGTGCTGCGCGCCGCCGAGACGGTTGTTGGCCGGTTGGCCGAGCATCCGCTGGAGGTCGAGCCGAGCACCGTCGACGTCATCGAGCGCGCCGACTTCGCGCTGCTCGCCTACGTCGCCCGGCTGCTGGCCGGCAGCAAGACCTCGCCGCTGGCGCTGTACCCGAGCTATCGGGCGCTGCAGCAGCTCAACGGCGTCGAGCGCATCCACCCGGCCGACGTCTGGCAGTACGACTGGGCCTGGCGCAGCATCCCGCTCGAATCCGGCGTGCTGCCGCGTTCGCCCGAAGCCGTGCGTGCGCCGTTCGAGAGCGCGCTGCTGCGCCAGATGCGCGAGCCCAGCTCGGCGCACGCGGCCAATCTGTCCGGCCTGTGCGCCGGCCTTGCCGCGGCCCTGCCGGCCGGCACGGGCCGCACCGTGTGGCAGCTGGCCGCCGCCGTCTTCGAAGGCCAGGCGCTGAAGCTGATCGGCAGCGATGCCTACACCAAGCGCCTGGGCTCCAAGCTGCTGCATGAGCTGCGCTTCATCGGCCAGGGCGAAGTGTCCGAGCGCCTCGCGCAGGACCTGCTGTTCTTCTGTGCCCAGTGCCGCATCACCAAGGGCGCAGGTCCGCGGCTCACGGCTGTGCACGAGGCCTACCGCCTGACGGACGAGCATGCCGGCGACTACGAAGACGACAGCCTCGGCCGCATCGACCCGGCCTGGGTCGCGCAGGCCAAGCGCCGCGTGATCGCGGCCAAGGAGAGCTGGTCCAGCGCCGCCGAGGGCGATCAGCACCGCCTGACGGGCCTGGATGAGCAATTCGCCGCCCTCGCCGAATCCCTGACCCGCCTGTTCCCCAGCGGCGAAGTGCTCGCACAGACGCTGCAGCGCGCCGTGGTCGCAACGCTGCGCTCGCGCACCACGCCGCCGCCTGCGTTGGCCATGGAAGTCGCCACCAGCCTGCTCTACGTCGAAGCCGCGCTGGAAGACGCCGCCTTCGACCAGCCCGAGCAGGCCGACCGGGTGCGCCGCCTGGCGCGCCGCGTCGAATCCGTTGCCCACGGCCAGCCGGCCGAGGCGCTGGAAGACTGGATGGAGGACCTCTACCGTCGCGTCTCCGACCGCCAGACGCTCGGCAGCGTCGTGCACGAGCTGCGCGCCAGCCTGTCCGAGGTCGAGAAGCAGTGCGACGAATACTTCCGCGACCCCGCCCGCCGTGAGCTGCTGATCCCCGTGCCCGGCCAGTTGCAGGCCATGCGCGGCGTGCTCAGCGTGCTGGGCCTGGACCAGGCCGCCCAGGCCACGCTGCGCATGCGCGACGAGGTCGACGGCCTCGCCAGCACCGAGATCGACTTCGAGCGCGCCGCCGCCCGCGGCGTCTTCGAGCGCCTGGCCAACAACCTCGGCGCCTTGGGCTTCCTGATCGACATGCTCAGCGTGCAGCCCCAGCTCGCCAAGCGCATGTTCCAGTTCGACGAAACCAGCGGCCGCCTTGACGCCGTCATGGGTCGCCGCGAAGGCGCCGTCGAACTGCCCGACTTCGAAGCCAGCGGTTTCCATGTCGACCTGAGCGACGAATCCTCAGGGGCCGGCCCGGCTCACGACGTGACGCAGCCATTGCGCATCGACTTCGCCAGCCTCGATCTGCCCGACCTCAGCCTGCCCGACGTCGACCTGTCGCAGCCCGCCCCGGCAGCCCCGGCCGCGCCGGCTCCGGCGCCCGTCGTCGAGAGCGGCCCGAGCGTCGCCGACGACCCGGAGATGCGCGAGATCTTCCTGGAGGAGGCCGACGAGGTCATCGCCAATGCCCGTGCCGCGCTGGAGGCGCTGCGCGAGGCGCCCACCGACCATGGCCAGCTCACCATCGTCCGCCGCGCCTTCCATACGCTCAAGGGAAGCGCGCGCATGGTTGGCCTGAACGACTTCGGCGAAGGCGCGTGGGCTTGCGAACAGCTCTACAACGCCCGCCTCGCCGAACCCACGCCGCAGGCCGACACCGCATTGCAAGGCTTCACCGCCGAGGCGCTGGACTACTTCGCCCACTGGCGCGAGCAGATCGCCGGCAACCTGCCCGGCCACAGCCTGCCCGAGCCGCTGCGCCGCAGCGCCGATGCGCTGCGCCTGCACGGCCAGACGCTGCCGCTGGTCTCGCCCGCCGAGGTGCCGGCCACTGCCGTCGACCTGCCGCTGGAAGCCGAACCGGGCGTCGAGGTGGTCGAGGTCGTCGAGTTCGGCCCCGAGCTCGTGGCCGATGAGGCCGCCGCGCTGCCCGAGGTGGTCGACATCACGGCGCAGACGCCGGAAGAAGCCCAGCCGGTCGCACCCGACTTCGTGCTCGATCTCGCCGAGCCGGCTCAGCCGCTGAGCGACGAACAGGCCGAGGCCGAGATTGCCGCCGTCGCTCGCCTGGCCCAGCGCGACGAGGAGCCGACGCTGGATCTCGGCGAGCACTCGACCTCGCTGCTGGTTCATGACGAGTTCCATCACGAACCGACGCAGCCGATGCCGCTGCCGGTTCATGAGGAGGAGACGCTGGCCAACTTCAGGCTCGAGCTGGACCTGGACGAGCCCGTGCCCGAGCCGCTGCCCATGCCGGTCGGTGAGCCGCCGCCGCGGCCGGAAGAGACGACGCTGGCCATTCCCGCGCTGCAGCCCGCCGAGCCCGAAGCGGCGCCGGCACTCAGCCTGGTCGCCCCAGTCGAACCCGAGCCCGAGCCCGGCGATGCCGATGAAGGCTTCAAGCTGATCGGGCCGCTGCGCATCAGCATCGCCCTGTTCAACATTTTCCTGAACGAGGCCGACGAGCTGTCGCGCAAGCTGTCCATCGGCCTGGCCGAATGGGCCGCCGAGCTGAGCCATCCGGTGCCGCAGAGCTGCGAGGTGCAGGCCCACGCGCTGGCCGGCAATGCCGGCACGGTCGGCTACGACGACCTGTCCGCGCTGGCCCGCGAGCTGGAGCACACCCTCGCGCGTGCCCAGCGCGCCGTGCGCTACGACGAGGCCGACGCCGAACTCTTCGTGCGTGCCGCCGACGACATCCGCCGCCTGCTGCACCAGTTCGCCGCCGGCTTCCTGAAGCCCAACGATCCCGACGTCATCACCCGCCTGCATGCCTACGAGCCGCAGGAGGAGCCGATGACGGCCGCCGCGTCGCTGGACGAGGCGCCGCGGCCCGCCGCCCACGACACACTCGCCGGAGAATTCGACGAGACGCCGTCCACGCAAGCCGCCTCGCTACCCGAGCCGGTCTTCGACGAGGTGGCGGCCGAATCGTTCTTCGAACCGGTCCCCGAGCCCTTCCCGGTCGCCGCTGACCTGGAACCCGAACCCGAGCCCGGCCTGCCCGACAACATCGAGCCCGAGCTCTATCCGATCTTCGAAGAGGAGGGCCGCGACCTGTTGGGGCAACTGCATGCCGCGCTGCGCGACTGGTTGGCCCATCCGGGCGAACTGGGCCGCTCCGACGCCTGCATGCGGGCTCTGCACACCTTCAAGGGCGGTGCCCGCCTCGCCGGCGCCATGCGCCTGGGCGAGCAGGCCCACCACCTGGAGTCGGCCATCGAGGCCCTGCTGCGCGCCGGCACTGCCAACGCGGCCGAGGTCCAGTCGCTGCAGAACGAGGGCGACGCGCTGGAGCATGCCTTCGAGCAGCTCGGCCGCAGCCTGATGGCGCCGGCCGCCGCGGCGCCGGTCGCTGCGCCCGTAGCCGCCGCGCCTGCCCCGGTTGCCGCGCCTGTCGCCGCACCCGAGCCCAGGCCCGAGCCGCTGGCCCGCTTTGCCGCAACGGCTGCGCTGCCGGTGGAGGAGGTCGCCGCCGAACCCGCCCGCGAGATCGACTGGAGCCGCTTCAGCGACACCGCCGAAGTCGCCGCCGGCGTCGACAACCTGGCCATCGGCCAGGCCTTGGTGCGCGTGCGCGGCAGCCTGCTGGAGCGCATGGCCACGCAGGCCGGCGAGGTCAGCATCCGGCGCGCGCGCATGGAGTCCGAGCTGGTCCAAATGAAGGGCGCACTGCTCGACCTGGACGACAACCTGGAGCGCCTGCGCGCCCAACTGCGCGAACTGGACCTGCAGGCCGAGGCCCAGATGCACGCTCAGCAAGAGGCGGCGCAGCAGGGTGGCCGCGAGTTCGACCCGCTGGAGTTCGACCGCTACACCCGCTTCCAGGAACTGACCCGCATGCTGACCGAGTCGGTCGGCGACGTGGCCACGTTGCAGCGCACGTTGAGCCGCAACGTGCAAACCGGCGAAGACGAACTGGCCGCGCAGTCGCGGCTGACGCGCGAGCTGCAGGATGACCTGCTGCGCACCCGTCTCGTCGAGTTCGACTCGATCGGCGAGCGCATGCACCGCGTCGTGCGCCAGGCCGCGCGCGACAGCGGCAAGCAGGTCAAGCTGGAGATCAGCGGCGGCCAGACCGAGCTGGACCGCTCGGTGCTGGAGCGCACCGCCGGCGCCTTCGAGCACCTGCTGCGCAACAGCGTCGCCCACGGCATCGAAACACCCGAGGTGCGCGTCGCAGCGGCCAAGGACCCGGTCGGCACGCTGCGCATCGAGGTCAGCCAGCATGGCAACGAAGTGCTGCTGAACTTCACTGACAACGGCGCCGGCCTCAACCTCGCCCGCATCCGCGAGCGCGGCCTGCAGCTCGGCCTGCTCGCGCCCGATGCCGAGCCCGATGACGCCCAGCTCAAGCGCCTGATCTTCGCGCCTGGCTTCTCCACGGCCAGCCAGATCACCGAACTCAGCGGCCGCGGCATCGGCATGGACGTCGTCCGTGCCGAGGTCGGCACGCTGGGCGGCAGCATCGAGACTTCGTCCACGGCCGGCGAGGGCACCAGCTTCCTGCTGCGCCTGCCGCTGACCACCGCGCTGACCCAGGTCGTGCTGCTGCGAAGCGGCGAGCAGGTCGTCGCCGTGCCGGCGGCGCTGATGCAGTCCGTGCAGCGCGTTCCGGTCGATGCCGTCGAGGCGGCCTACGCCACCGGCAAGCTGCAGCATGGCGGCGCCGAACTGCCCTTCTACTGGCTGGGCGGCCTGCTCGGCCACGGCGGTCGCGGCCATACGCATGGCCGTCACGCGCCCGTCGTGCTGGTGCGCAGCGCCCAGGCCTCGCTCGCGATGCACGTGGACGAGGTCATCGGCAACCAGGAAGTCGTCGTCAAGAACCTGGGTGCCCAGCTCAACCGCGTGCCGGGCCTGGCGGGCATCAGCCTGCTGGCCTCGGGCGATGTCGCGCTGATCTACAACGTCGTCGCGCTCGCCGACTGGTACGGCGTCGACGCCCAGGCCCGCCTGGTCGCGGCCCATGCGCAGTCGCAGTCGGCCATGCCGGCCGCACCCGTCATCGAGGATGCGCCGCAGGCACCGCTGGTGTTCGTCGTCGACGACTCGCTGACCGTGCGCCGCGTCACCCAGCGTCTGCTGGAGCGCAGCGGCTACCGTGTCATGCTGGCCAAGGATGGCCTGGATGCGATGGAGAAGCTATCGGGCGACGAGTTGCCTTCGGTGGTACTGTCCGACATTGAAATGCCCCGCATGGACGGCTTCGACCTGGTGCGCAACATGCGCGCCGACTCGCGGCTGGCCAGCCTGCCCGTCATCATGATCACCTCGCGCATCGCCCAGAAGCACCGCGACTACGCTGCCCAGCTCGGCGTGGATCACTATCTGGGCAAGCCCTACGACGAAGAGCAGGTGCTGGGCCTCATCCGCCAGTACACGCAGGCCGCGGTCGCCTAACGCCATGTCCCAGGTCGTCGACCACCTTGCCGAGCTGACCGGTTTTCGTGACCGGGATGTCATGGACGTCACGCTCGTCATGGCCCTGCGCGACCTGCTCGAACCCGAGTCGGTGGCCATCTACCGCAGCATCGGCGAGCCGGGCGACGAGCGCTGGCTGACGCGCGCCCACCTGCGCACCGGCGATGCGGTCGCGTCCGCCGACCCGCTGTGGGCCAAGCCCGAGGCATTGCCCAAGACGGCCGACCATCCGCTGCGCCTGGATGCCATGCGCAGCCGTAGCGTGACCCAGGTCGCCCAGGGCGGCCAGTGGCTCTACCTGTTCCCGATCGCGACCGACCGCGACGTGGTCGGCGTCATCGAGATCCTGTCCACGCGGCGCCTGGGCACGGGCGCGCAGCGCATGGTCAGCAGCGTGCTGCGGATCTATCACAACTTCCAGGGCCTGCTCGATTACTCCGAGCGCGACACGCTGACCGGCCTGCTGAATCGCAAGACCTTCGACGAGAGCTTCCTGAAGGTCCTCTCCGAGATCCCGGTGCGCCCGGACGCCAGCCGCGAGGCCGACGACCGCCGCCACGACACGGCCACGCCGCACTACGTGCTCGGCGTCATCGACATCGACCACTTCAAGACCGTCAACGACCGCTTCGGCCACCTGATCGGCGACGAGGTGCTGCTGCTGCTGTCGCGCCTGATGCGTGGTTCATTCCGTTTCCACGACCTGCTCTACCGCTTCGGTGGCGAGGAGTTCGTCGTGTTGATGCGCTGCGACGAAGAGATCCATGCCGGCGAGGCCTTCGAGCGCCTGCGCCTGAACACCGAGCGCTATGCCTTCCCCCAGATCGGCCGCATCACGGTGAGCATCGGCTTCACCGAAGTGCGAGCGGGCGACGCGCCGGCCGGTGCCTTCGAGCGCGCCGACAAGGCCGTCTACCACGCCAAGGCACATGGCCGTAACCAGGTCCACAACTACGCGGCCCTGGTCGCCAGCGGTGTGATCAAGGAAGCCACGCAGCTCAGCGACGTCGAGCTGTTCTGAGCCTGTCGGCCACACCGGCCTGACCGATTTCAATGGCCGCATCGGGCCGAGCCGCTCGTTACCCCGCTACGGCGCCCGGCCCTTGACCACCGCATAGCGTGCCAGCGTGCGCTGCCGCGCCACGGCGTGGTCGACGATGGGCGGCGGGTAGCCGCGGCCCTGCATCAGCAGCGGCGCGGCCTTCCAGGGCTCGTGGATGGCCGCGTCGGGCAGGTCGGCCAGCTCGGGGCAGTAGCGGCGGATGAAACGGCCCTCCGGGTCGAACTTCTGGCTCTGGCTGGTCGGGTTGAAGATGCGGAAATAGGGCTGGGCGTCGCAGCCGCTGCTGCTCGCCCATTGCCAGCCGCCATTGTTGGCAGCGAGGTCGAAGTCCAGCAGTTGCCGCGCGAAATAGGCCTCGCCGCGGCGCCAGTCCAGCCCCAAGTCCTTGGTCAGGAAGCTGGCCGTGACCATGCGCAGCCGGTTGTGCATGTAGCCAGTCTCGTTGAGCTGGCGCATCGCGGCATCGACCAGCGGGTAGCCGGTGCGGCCTTCGCACCAGGCCTGGAACAACGCGTCGGCCTGGGGGCCGGATTCCCACTGGATCGCGTCGTACTCGGGCCGAAAGGCCGCCGTCATCGCCTGCGGGTGATGGTGCATGACCTGGTGATAGAAGTCGCGCCAGATCAGCTCCGACAGCCAGATCTCCGCTCCGCGGTCGCCGCCCTGCATGCGCTGGTGGGCGAGGCGGGCCAAACGCCGTATGGACACGGTGCCGAAGCGCAGGTGCACGCTGAGGTAGCTGGGGCCCTTGACCGCCGGAAAGTCCCGCTGGTCGGCGTACTGGTCGATGCGCTCGAGAAAGTCGTCCAGCAGTGCCTCCGCACCGCGGCTGCCTTCACCGACATGGGGCGTCAGGCCGGCGGGTTC
>JAEKLF010000033.1 GCA_019509985.1 Burkholderiales bacterium
CAAGGACCCGCTCGGCAAGGGCTTTCACATCATCCAGGGCGAGATCGCCATCGGCTCCGGCGGCATGACCGGCAAGGGCTTCATGCAGGGCACGCAGACCCACCTGGAGTTCATCCCCGAACGCACCACCGACTTCATCTTCGCGGCCTTCGGCGAGGAGTTCGGCCTGATGGGCGCGCTGGCGCTGCTGGTCGGCTTCACGGCGCTGATCCTGCGCGGGCTGATGATCGCGTCCGACGCGCCCACCCTCTTCACGCGACTGATGGCCGGCGCGGTGACGCTGAGCTTCTTCACCTACGTCTTCGTCAACATGGGCATGGTCAGCGGCATCCTGCCCGTCGTCGGCGTGCCGCTGCCCTTCGTCAGCTATGGCGGCACGGCGATGGTGACGCTGGGCTTGAGCCTCGGGCTGCTGCTGTCGATCGCGCGGGTCAAGAAGCTGGTGAAGACGTAACGGTCACGCTCGCCGGCGAGGCCGGGAAACGGATCGTGAACCGCGCGCCCGGCCCCTGGCCGTCCGGCGACTCGCCGCCCGCCGCGCGGCGCACGCGTGTGTCATCCAGCGTCAACTCGGCCTCATGCTGCTGCACGATTTCCTGCACGATGGCCAGGCCGAGGCCCGAACCCTCGACGCCCGTGCCCAGCGAGCGGTAGAAGGGCTGGAAGACCTTCTCGCGCTCGCCTATCGCGATGCCCGGGCCGGTGTCCTCGACCTGCAGCACGACGACCTGGCCGAAGGGGTCCTCGACGACGCGCACGGTGACCAGCCCGCCGGCCGGCGTGTAGAGCAGCGCGTTGTCGACCAGGTTGCGGATCAGCTCGCCGAGCAGCAGCGGCTGGCCCTGCACGCACAGCCGGCTGTCGTCGGGCATGACGCCGTCGTAGCCCAGGTCGATGCGGCGCTCCAGCGCGCGCGGCACGAAGTCGCGCACGCTGTCGATGGCGATCGCGGCCAGGTTGACCGGCTCGCGGCGGAGCGCCTGCTCGGCGTCCTCGGCCCGCGCCATCGACAGCAGCTGGTTGACCATGTGTGCCGCGCGCTCGCTGGCGCGGGCGATCTGTGCAAGCGAACGCTTCATCTCCTCGGGCGAGGCGCGGCCGGTCTCCATCTCGCGCTGCACCAGCTCCGCCTGCGTGCGCAGGCCGGCCAGCGGCGTCTTCAGCTGGTGGGCCGCGTCGGCGAGGAAATGCTTCTGCCGGCTCATCGACAGGTCCAGCCGCGCGAGCAGGTCGTTGATCGCGCGCACGAGAGGCGCCACCTCGTCGGGCACGCGCTGCTCGTCGATGGGGCTCAGGTCCGAACTCTCGCGTGAGCGGATGCGCCGCTGCAGCTCGTTGAGCGGCGAGATGCCACGCGCCAGCGCCAGCCACACCAGCAGCACCGCCAGCGGCAGGATGACGAACTGCGGCAGGATGACGCCCTTGATGATCTCGTTGGTCAACCGCGCGCGCTTGCCCAGCGTCTCGGCGACCTGCACGAGCATGGTCTTCGCGCCGCCCGCCTGGCCTTCGGGCGCCACCCACAGATAGGCCACGCGCACGGCTTCGGCGCCGACCTCGTCGTCACGGAAATGCAGCTCCCAGGGCACGACGGGTGCCTCCTCGACCGGCACGGGCAAAGTCGCGTCACCGCTGAGCAGCTCGCCGCGCAGGCCCAGCACCTGGTAGAAGACCGTGTCCGACGCATCCGCGCGCAGCAACGCCGCCGCCTCGGGCGCGAGCCCGTAGCGGTCGCGTCCCTTGGTCGGCGCCACCTCGGCCGCCACCTGCAGGCCGAGGCTGCGCGCCATCTCGCCCAGCTCGCGGTCGTAGGGCCGGCTGGCGATGCCCTGCGCCACCAGCCACGTCAGGGCCACGCTGATCGGCCAGATCAGCAGCAGCGGGGCGAGCATCCAGTCGAGGATCTCGCCGAACAGCGAGCCTTGCTGTCGGCCGCCGCCGTCCGTGTCCGGCATTACGGGCGCCGCGGCGCCGGGCCGCTCCCAGGCAAGGTCCGCCCCTCGGGGAGAGTCGACGGCCGCAACCGGCCGGCGGGGAGCCTCATGACGCGATCTTTTCCAGGCAATAGCCCAGGCCCCGCACGGTCGCGATGCGGATCGGCCCCTGCTCGATCTTCTTGCGCAGCCGGTGGATGTAGACCTCGATGGCGTTGTTGCTGACTTCTTCGCCCCACTCGCACAGGCGCTCGACGAGCTGGTCCTTGCTGACCAGGCGCCCGGCGCGCTGCAGCAGCACCTCCAGCAGCGACAGCTCGCGCGCCGACAGCTCCAGCATCTGCTCGTTGATGTAGGCCACGCGGCCGGTCGCGTCGAAGGTCAGCGGCCCGTGCTTGATGAGGCTGCTGGCCGTGCCCAGGCCGCGCCGCGTCAGTGCGCGCACGCGGGCTTCGAGCTCCTGCAGCGAGAACGGCTTGGCCATGTAGTCGTCCGCACCCAGGTCCAGGCCCTTGACGCGCTGCTCCACGCTGTCTGCCGCGGTCAGGATCAGCACCGGCATCGTCGAGCCGCGCGCGCGCAGCTTGCGCAGCACCTCCAGCCCGTGCAGGCGCGGCAGGCCGAGGTCGAGGATGACGAGATCGAACTCATGCGTCGCCAGTGCCGTGTCGGCTTCGGTCCCGCTGCTGACGCGGTCCACCGCATAGCCCGACGCACGCAAGGCGCGCAACAGGCCATCGGCCAGCACTTGGTCGTCTTCGGCAATCAGGATGCGCATGGTCTTGTCTCCGTGGCCGATATTAGATGTGGCGAAGGTGGCTCACGCATTGAGCCACCTCAAGCCTAGGATGCTCCTCAATCCTGAGCCGCCAATCACCTCGGCTTGGGGGACAAACTACTGTACAAACATACAGATTGCCCCATAATTCAGCCCATTCCCACGGAGATTCGCATGGACGCCCCGGTCAAAGCACTGAACACCGAAAAAGCCAAGGCCCTGCAGGCCGCCCTCGCCCAGATCGAAAAGCAATTCGGCAAGGGCTCCATCATGCGTCTCGGCGAAGGCGAGGTCATCGAGGACATCCAGGTTGTCTCCACCGGCTCCCTGGGCCTGGACATCGCGCTGGGCGTCGGCGGCCTGCCGCGCGGCCGCGTCGTCGAGATCTACGGCCCCGAGTCCTCCGGCAAGACGACGCTGACACTGCAAGTCATCGCCGAGATGCAAAAGCTCGCCGGCACCTGCGCCTTCATCGACGCCGAGCACGCACTCGACATCCAGTACGCCCAGAAGCTCGGCGTCAACCTGCAAGACCTGCTGATCAGCCAGCCCGACACCGGCGAGCAGGCCCTTGAGATCGTCGACGCGCTGGTGCGCTCCGGCTCGGTCGACCTGATCGTCATCGACTCGGTCGCGGCGCTGACGCCCAAGGCCGAACTCGAAGGCGAGATGGGCGACAGCCTGCCCGGCCTGCAGGCCCGCCTGATGAGCCAGGCGCTGCGCAAGCTGACCGCCACGATCAAGAAGACCAATTGCATGGTCATCTTCATCAACCAGATCCGCATGAAGATCGGCGTCATGTTCGGCTCACCCGAAACGACCACCGGCGGCAATGCTTTGAAGTTCTACGCCTCGGTGCGCCTGGACATCCGCCGCATCGGTTCCATCAAGAAGGGCGAAGAAGTCATCGGCTCCGAAACCAAGGTCAAGGTCGTCAAGAACAAGGTCTCGCCCCCGTTCAAGACCGCCGAGTTCGACATCCTCTACGGCGAAGGCATCAGCCGCGAAGGCGAGATCGTCGACATGGGCGTCGTCGCCAAGATCGTCGAGAAGTCCGGCTCCTGGTACGCCTACCAGGGCGAGAAGATCGGCCAGGGCAAGGACAACGCGCGCGAGTTCCTGCGCGAGAACCCCGATGTCGCCCGCGAGATCGAAAACAAGATCCGCGAATCGCTGGGCGTGGCCCTGCTGACCACGGCAGCACCGGAATAAGCCGCGCAGACGGCGGCCATGGCGCGTGCGCCCCTGTCGCTGAAGGCTCGGGCCATCGGCCTGCTGGCCCAGCGCGAGCAGAGCCGCGCGGAGCTGAGGCGCAAGCTGCTGCACATCGAGCAGCAGCAACGCGCCCGGCTCGCCGCTGAGTCAAGCCGGGAAGGCACCGATCTTGCCGCGGCGCCAGCAGCCGAGGACGCAGAGGCCGGCGAGAGCGTCGTTGACGCCTTGCTCGACGCCCTTGCCGCCGACGGCTACCTCGATGAAACCCGTTTTATCGAATCCCGCCTGCATCTGCGCGCCAACCGCTTCGGCGCCCAGCGCATCCAGCAGGAACTGGCCCGGCATGGACTGAAGCTGGATGCCGAACAGCAGGCGGCGCTGCGGGCGACCGAGTTGGAGCGCGCCCGCGAGGTCTGGCAGAAACGTTTCGGCACGGAGCCCTCCCGGGACGCCGTCGAGCAGGCCCGACAGACCCGTTTCCTACTGGCGCGCGGGTTTGCTCCCGAAGTGGTGCGCCGCTTGCTGAGGGCCTAAGGGCGGCTTGATCGAGCACGCAGGGGTCTTTTTCACCCTCCGTGCTACATTGCCGCCTGCCCCAAAAACGGCGGTTCACCCGGTTACAAGCCTGCGGCCCATCGGCCACGCAGCTGCAAAAGCTGGTGCGATCACCGTCCCGGCACCGGCCGGGTTGTTCTGCCCATTCCCCGCTCCATGCCCGCCGTCCACCCGTCCGTCACGCGCCGCCCGCTGCATCGCCGCGCCCTCGATGTGCAGGTGTTCGTGCGTGATGACGGCTTGTTCGACGTCGAAGCCAGCCTCATTGACACCAAGACGCATGACGTGCCGCTGGCCGGCGTGCCGCGCAAGGCGGGCGAGCCCATCCACGAGATGCGCCTGCATCTGACCGTCGACGCGGCGCTGACGATCACCGCTGCGACCTCCGAGACGCTGTGGATGCCCTATCCCGGCGCCTGCAATGAGCACGGCAACGCCTATGCCCGGCTCGTCGGCCTGAACCTGATGAAGGGTTTCCGCCAGGCCGTCATGGAGCGCCTGGGCGGTGCGCGCGGCTGTACCCACCTCACCGAGCTCTGCCAGGTCCTGCCGACAGCCGTCATTCAGGCGATGGCGGGCTCCGTCATCGACACCCGCGAGGGCGATGCCGCCGGCAATCCGCCCTTCCAGCTCGACCGCTGCCACGCGTTGCGCCGCGACGGCGACACCGTCGCCAAGTTCTATCCGCGCTGGCACCAGCTGAGCGAGCCGGCCACTTCCGATTCCTGACTTCCCGACCCGAGAGACCCAGCCATGAAAATCCACGAATACCAGGGCAAAGAAATCCTGCGCCAGTTCGGCGTGCCGGTGCCGCGCGGCATCCCGGCCTTTACCGTGCAGGAAGCCGTCGAAGCGGCCCAGAAGCTGGGTGGCCCGGTCTGGGTCGTCAAGGCCCAGATCCACGCCGGCGGCCGCGGCAAGGGCGGTGGCGTCAAGGTCGCCAAGACCCAGGATGACGTCAAGGCGCTGGCCGAGAAGATCCTCGGCATGCAGCTGATCACGCACCAGACCGGCCCGGAGGGCCAGAAGGTCCGCCGCCTGTACATCGAGGACGGCGCCGACATCAAGAAGGAACTCTACGTCTCGCTGGTCACCGACCGCGGCACGCAGAAGGTCGCCTTCATCGCGTCGAGCGAGGGCGGCATGGACATCGAGGAAGTGGCCCACTCCACGCCCGAGAAGATCATCACCGAGATGATCGACCCGCTGAGCGGTCTGACCGAAGCGCAATCGCGCAAGATCGCCGCGGCCATCGGCCTGACTGGCGCGTCCATCGACCAGGCCGTCGACATCTTCGCCAAGCTCTACAAGTGCTACATGGACACCGACGCGTCGCTGGTTGAAATCAACCCGCTGAACTGCGACTCCAAGGGCAACCTGATGGCGCTGGACGCGAAGTTCAACTTCGACGCCAACGCGCTGTTCCGCCACCCGGAAATCGTCGCCTACCGCGACCTGGACGAAGAAGATCCGGCCGAAGTCGAAGCCAGCAAGTTCGACCTGGCCTACATCAGCCTGGACGGCAACATCGGCTGCCTGGTGAACGGCGCGGGCCTCGCCATGGCGACGATGGACACCATCAAGCTGTTCGGCGGCGAGCCGGCCAACTTCCTGGACGTCGGCGGCGGCGCCACGGCCGAGAAGGTGACCGAGGCCTTCAAGATCATGCTGAAGAACAAGAGCGTGAAGGGCATCCTGGTCAACATCTTCGGCGGCATCATGAAGTGCGACACCATCGCCGAGGGCGTCATCACCGCCTGCAAGGCCGTGAACCTGTCCGTGCCGCTGGTCGTGCGCATGAAGGGCACCAACGAAGAACTGGGCAAGAAGATGCTGGCCGAAAGCGGCCTGCCCATCATCGCGGCCGACACGATGGCCGAAGCTGCGACCAAGATCGTCGCCGCCGTCGCTTAATGACCTTGCGGGACAGACCGCCCGAGCGTACTCGCGAGTAGCTCTGTCCCCAACTGACTAGGAACAGATCCATGTCCATCTACATCAACAAAGACACCAAGGTCATCACCCAGGGCATCACCGGCAAGACCGGCCAGTTCCACACGCTGGGCTGCCAGGCTTACGCCAACGGCAAGAACGCGTTCGTCGCCGGCGTGAATCCGAAGAAGGCTGGCGAGAAGTTCAGCGAGATCCCCATCTACGCGACCGTCAAGGAAGCCGCCGGCCAGACCGGCGCGACCGTCTCGGTCATCTACGTGCCGCCCGCGGGCGCCGCTGCCGCGATCTGGGAAGCCGTCGAGGCCGACCTGGACCTGGCGATCTGCATCACCGAAGGCATCCCCGTGCGGGACATGCTGGAAGTGCGCAACAAGATGAAGGCCAAGGAAGCCGCCGGTGGCAAGCGCACGCTGCTGCTGGGCCCCAACTGCCCCGGCCTGATCACGCCGGAAGAAATCAAGATCGGCATCATGCCCGGCCACATCCACCGCAAGGGCCGCATCGGCGTCGTCTCGCGTTCGGGCACGCTGACCTATGAAGCCGTGGCGCAGCTGACCGAGATCGGCCTGGGCCAGTCGTCGGCCGTCGGCATCGGCGGCGACCCGATCAACGGCTTGAAGCACATCGACGTGATGAAGGCCTTCAACGACGACCCGGACACCGACGCCGTCATCATGATCGGCGAGATCGGCGGCCCGGACGAGGCGGAAGCCGCCCGCTGGTGCAAGGCCAACATGAAGAAGCCCATCGTCGGCTTCATCGCCGGCGTCACCGCGCCTCCCGGCAAGCGCATGGGCCATGCCGGCGCGCTGATTTCCGGCGGCGCCGACACGGCTGACGCCAAGCTCGCGATCATGGAAGAGTGCGGCTTCACCGTGACGCGCAACCCCAGCGAGATGGCCAGGCTGCTGAAGGCCCTGCTGTAATCGGGCCTCGATCCCACACCAGCCGCCGGGTTCGACCGGCGGCTTTTTTTTGCCTCCCATGGACCTGCAAACCGACCTGTTCAGCGCCGCCTTCTTCATCGCGCTGCTGAAGATCATCTGGGTCAACATCCTGCTGTCGGGCGACAACGCCGTCGTCATCGCGCTGGCCGCGCGCAACCTGCCGGGCGCCCAGCAAAAGCGCGCCATCGTCTTCGGCAGCGGCGCGGCCATCGTGCTGCGTGTCGTGCTGACGCTGTTCGCCGTGCAACTGCTGCAACTGCCCTGGTTGAAGCTGATCGGCGCGGCGCTGCTGCTGTGGATCGGCATCCAGCTGCTGGCCGACCAGGACGACGAGGCCGACGTCCATGCCCACACCAGCCTGTGGGGCGCCGTGCGCACCATCCTGATCGCCGACCTCGTCATGAGCCTGGACAACGTCATTGCTGTCGCGGCCGCCGCCAACAGCGCGCCCGAGGGCCTGCGCGTGCCGCTGCTCGTCATCGGCCTGGGCCTGTCCATTCCGCTGATCATCTTCGGCAGCACGCTGCTGCTGAAGCTGATGGAGCGCTTCCCGGCCATCATCACGCTGGGCGCGGCGCTGCTGGGCTTCGTCGCCGGCGAGATGGCGACGACGGACAGCGCCGTGCATGGCTGGTTCGAGACGCATCTGCATGGCCTGGACTACGCAGTCAGCATCAGCGGCGCGATCTTCGTCGTCGTTGTCGGTTTGCTGCTGGCCCGCCGCGACAGGGCCGAGGGCCCCTAAGATCGGCCGCATGGCAAGCGGCGGCAAACCTGGCAAGACCGGCGGCTTTTGGCAGCGGCTGATCGGCCGCCTGGGCGACACCCGCGATGCGCCGCCCAGCGAGCTGTCGACCCTGCCCGCCGTGCAGCAAACGCAGGCACCCGGCGCCTCGCCGGCGCAGGCCAAAGGCGGCTCGTCGATACCGGATCTGCGCGGCTTCGAGCTCGGCGCCGAGATCGGCCGCGGCGCGATGGCCATCGTCTACAAGGCCACGCAGCGCGCCACCGGCCGCCAGGTCGCCGTCAAGCGCCTGGCCTTGAGCCGCGAGTTCTCGGCCGAAGACCTGGCCGACGTGCGCGAGCGCTTTATGCGCGAAGCCCGCGCCGCGCGGACGCTGGAGCATCCGGACATCCTGCAGGTCGTCGACGCCGGCGAGGACGGGCGCGACGCCTGGATCGCGCTGGAGTACGTGCTCGGCCGCGATCTCAGCGCCTTCACCAAGGCCGGCCAGCTGCTGCCGGTGCGCGAGGTCGTGCAGATCGGCGCGCGGCTGGCGCGGGCGCTCGCCTATGCGCACAGTCGGGGCGTCATCCATCGCGACATCAAGCCGGCCAATGTGATGCTGGACCGCGTCAACGGCAGCCTGCGGCTGATGGACTTCGGCATCGCCCGGGTCGGCGACGGCAGCCGCACGCGCACCGGCCTGGTCCTGGGCACGCCGTCCTTCATGTCGCCCGAGCAACTGGCCGGGCTGACCGTGGACGGTCGCAGCGACCTCTATTCGCTGGGCGTGCTGCTCTACCAGCTGCTCACCGGCACATTGCCGCACCAAAGCGAGTCGATGGCGCGGCTGATGCAACAGATCGCCACCGAACCGGCGCCCGACGTGAGGATTCACCGTCCCGGCCTGCCCGAGGCCCTGGCCCTGGTGCTGGCCGTCGCGCTGGAGAAGCGCCCCGAGCTGCGCTATCCCTCGGGTGAGCAGATGGCACGCGACCTCGACGCGGTGCTCGTCATGGCCTTGCAGGCCGAACCGGCCGAGCCCGAGGTCGCCAGGTCCCAGGACTCGGCCTTCGCACAAACACTGCGCCTGACGCCGGAGGAAGCAGGGCAGAATCCTCGCTCCCCTGCCGCCCACGCTGCGCCGACCGACCCTTCGCAAGCCTCATGATCCTGGAGTTCTTCAGCGCCACCGACGTGGGACGTGCGCGCGACAACAACGAAGACTCGGTGGCCCTCGACGAGGCCGCCGGCTTGGCCGTGCTGGCCGACGGCATGGGCGGCTACAACGCCGGTGAAGTGGCCAGCCAGATGCTGACCAGCTTCGTCAACACCGAGCTGGGCCGCTGGCTCAAGGACGGCGGCCGCGAAGCCCGTGCCGGCGAGGTCAAGCGTGCGATGGACATCTGCGTCGACAACGCCAACCGCGCCATCTTCAACGCCGCCAACACCAACCCGCGCTACGCCGGCATGGGCACGACGCTGGTGCTGGGCGTGTTCCGCCCGGAAGGCCTGCTGCTGGGCCATGTCGGCGACTCGCGCGGCTATCGCCTGCGCGCCGGCCGCCTGATGCAGATCACCCGCGACCACTCGCTGCTGCAGGAGCAGATCGACGCCGGCCTGCTGACCGTCGAGGAAGCGGCCTTTTCCAGCAACAAGAACCTCGTGACGCGCGCGGTCGGCGTCGAGGACACGGTCCTGCTGGAGCTGCATCTGCATGAAGTCCAGCCCGGCGACACTTACCTGTTCTGCTCCGACGGCCTGTCCGACATGCTCGACGACGACAGCCTCGCCAATCTGCTCAACGGCAATCCGGCCTTGCCCGAGGCCGCACAGGCCCTGATCAACGCAGCCAATGACAGCGGCGGTCGCGATAACATCGCGCTCATCCTGGCCCGCGCCGAGGGTCGCCAACGTACCGAAGGACGGGGCTGGTGGCCCTTCGGTCGACGTGGCGGCAACTGAAATCCTCGCCTGAAGAGTCACGGCACGTACAACAGAACTTGAGGTCATTCATGGGCAAACTGGTGGTTTCGCTCGACGGCGTCGTGATCAAGGAGGTGCAGATCACCAAGGACAAGACCACGCTCGGTCGGCGGCCGTACAACGACATCGTCATCGACAACCTCGCCGTCAGCGGGGAGCACGCCGTATTGCAGATGGTGGGTGCCGACGTCTTCATCGAAGACCTCAACTCCACCAACGGCACCTACATCAACGGCAAGGCGATCAAGAAGCAGCTGCTGGCCGACAACGACACCGTCGAGATCGGCAAGTACAAGATCAAGTTCCTGCTCAACGACGGCGGCGACTACGAGAAGACGATGATCCTCAAGCCCGGCTCCGGCGCGCCGCCGAACCTGGGCCTGACGTCTTCCTTCGGCTCGCTGGGCAACGCGGCCGTCATCGGCCCGGCGTCCATCAAGGTACTGACGGGCGCCGCGGCCGGCCGCGAAGTCGCGCTGACCAAGGTCGTCACGACGCTGGGCAAGCCCGGCGTGCAGGTCGCCTCCATCACCAAGCGCCCGACCGGCTACGTCTTCGCCCACGTCGAAGGTGGTCAGCGCCCCAGCGTCAACGGCATCCCGCTGACGGGCGAATCGATTGCATTGCGCACCGGCGACCTGATCGAGCTGGCCGGCACGCAGATGCAGTTCGTGCAGGGCTGAACCCGCTGAGCCGGCCGTCGGCAGCGCCCAACCGGGCGTTGCCGGCGACACCGCAAAGCCGGTTCGGCGGCAGTCCCCGGCTGCCGTGATTTCCTCACGGGCGGGACACCCCCAACTCGGTAATCCGACCGACCGATGCCCCTGACGGGTGCGTACATTCTTGGCTCTGCCTCGCCCGACGCGAGGCCCCTGAATCCAAGCCACGCACCGCATGAACATCCGCGTCCTGGGCTGCTCCGGCGCCATTGCCGCCGGCTACAAGACCACCGCCTTCCTGCTCGACGACGATGTCCTCATCGACGCCGGCACCGGCGTGGGCGACCTGCCGCTGGACGCGCTGGCGGCCATCGACCACATCCTGCTCAGCCATTCCCATCTGGACCATGTGCTGGGCATCCCGCTGCTGGCCGACGCCGTGCTGCGCCTGCGCGTCGCCGCCGGCCGCCCGCCCATACAGGTCCACGCGCTGCCCCAGACCTTGGCCGCACTGCGTCAACACATCTTCAACGGTGCCATCTGGCCCGACTTCACGGCCCTGCCCAGCCGTGAGGCGCCGGTGCTCAGCCTGCACCCCTTCCAGATCGGTGACCGCCTGGACCTCGACGGCCGCATCATCGAAGTCCTGCCGGCGATCCACACCGTGCCCGCCGTGGGCTTCGCCGTTGATGGCGGTGCTGAAGCTGACCACGCCCACTGGGTCTTCACCGGCGACACCGGTCCCAATCCGGCGCTGTGGCGCCGCCTGGCCGAACTGCGCCTGTCCCACCTCGTCATCGAGACCGCCTTCAGCGACGACGAGGCCGAGGTCGCCCACGTCAGCAAACATCTCCACCCGGCCGAACTCGGCCGCGAACTTCAGCAGCTGGCCGGCAGCGTGGACGTGCGCATCACGCACATCAAACCCGGCGAGATGGAAGCCGTCATGCAGGGCGTGCAGGCGCTGAACAGCCCGCACCGCATCAGCGCCTTGGCGGCTGGCCAGGAAATGTCGGTCTGATCCGTCCAGCCTCCCTCCATCCCTCGAACGGCGCCCTCATGGCGCCGTTTTTTCATGGTGACGTTTCCCGTCCGCTGGGCGACAAGTGACGCAACGCGTCAGCGGGAAGTGACGTTTTTTGTCAGCTCAAGGCCGTCAGCATGCAAATTCGTGCGGTTTCGCACGGGCCGTGGCGCCCATAAAGCTGGCACGCCCCCTGCATTCAAGGGGTCTGCCCCCTCCCACCAAACACTCGCTGGAGTATCGACATGCAACTGAAAGCACGCGCCCAACAAGGCTTCACCCTGATCGAACTGATGATCGTCGTGGCCATCATCGGCATCCTGGCTGCTGTGGCCCTGCCGCAGTACCGCACCTATACGACCCGCGCTAAGGCTGCAAACGCCATCACGGTGGCTGACGCCTACAAGACCGCCGTCGCGCTGTGCATTCAGGAACAAGGCGGCTCGAACACCGGCTGCGACAGCGGCAAGCTCGGCATCCCGGACATTACCAACTTCAAGGCCACCAAGGAAGTAGCTAGCATTGACTCGATCACCAACGGCACCATCGTGATCAAGTTGGCAGACATCGGCGGCTCGGGAGCTGATGCCACCGTCGGCAAGACGATCACTTTCGAGCCGGGCAATGTCGTCGGTGATGCGGTGTTCTGGAAGACAACGACCACCGTTACGGACCCCGTCGTCAAGGGTGCGATCGAGAAGAACAACACCTGACCTGGTCAGCATCTCTTGCCGCTCGCCGCGGCATTTGTGAAAAAGGGGCTTCGGCCCCTTTCTCTTTTGGACTTCTTGACTCATGCGTGACCGATGCCATCTGCGGACGCTGGCCTGCGTGCTGGCGGTCCTGGCGTTCATGTTGTTGGCCCACCCTTACCAAGGCGTGTTCCACGACGGCGTTCTCTACATGGGCCAGGCCCTGCTGCATGGACAGGTGCCGGGCCTCAGCCACGACATGTTCTTCGTGGGCGGTTCGCAGGACCGCTATTCCATCTACAGCCGTCTGGTCGCACCCCTCTATGAGCACTTAGGGCGGTTGTTTACCCATGTCAGCTTGCTGCTGACGAGTTGGTTGCTGACGCTGGGCGCCGTGTGGGTGCTGCTTCGGCGTTTCGAGCCGGCTGTGTTGACCCGGCTCTGGGGTGTGCTCGCTTTCGCGGTGATGTCGCCCATCTACGGTGGCGATTGGATCATCAGCTATAGCGAGACCTTCGTCACCGCCCGCAGCTTTGCCGAGCCGGCCTTGTTGTGGGGCTTGGTGGCGCTGCTCAACAACCAGCGGCGACTGGCCTTTGTCCTGCAGATGCTGGGCGCGCTTTTCCACCCCTTGATTGCGCTGCCGATGATGGCAGTGAGCTGGTTTTTCCTGGCCCGCACAGATCGCCGCTGGCTGTGGTTGCTCGCGGGCGTTCCTGTCGTTTTGATGCTCGCCGTCGTGGGCATCTCGCCCTGGGATGGTCTGCTGAAAACCTATCCGCCTTACTGGTGGTCGCTCGTCGAGACGAGAAACTCGTTGGCGCTGGTGCTGCAATGGGCGCCGCGAGATCACCTGATCATGCTGCAGGACGTGTTGATCCTGTGGGCCGTGATCCGCCTGCGACCGGCCGACCCATGGACGCGCCTGCTCTGGGCGAGCATCGTCGCAATGCTCGCGTTGCTGGCGTTGAGCATCCTTGGTGCCGATGCCCTGCATTCCGTTTTGCTGACGCAGTTGCAACTTTGGCGTGTCCACTGGGTTCCGCACCTGTTGGCGATGACGATGGCGCCCTGGTTGGTTTTCAGGCTCTGGCAGCGTGGCGGGCTCTGGCAAGCCAGCGCCAGCGCGCTGATTCTCACGCTGGTCAATGCGCACATCGGTACTGGACATGGTTTGGCGACCCTCTCCCTGTGGGGGCTGACATCGCTGGTTGCATGGCGCGTGCAAGGTATTTCCAAGGCCGTGGCGAGGTTGGTTTGCATCAGCATCCTGCTCTGTGCACTGGCGCTCTCGGCTTACCAATTGAACGCCTTGCTGCAGCAGATGAGCTGGTATTTGCCCCGCGCCGGTTGGGTTGATCGATTCGCCAAGATCGCCGCCTTTCCCGTGCTGGCTTTGGGCGGCTTCGCGGCATTGCAGTACATCGCGAACAAGAGCCGCGGAGGCGCCATTGCGGCGCTTGGCATGAGCGCGCTGCTGATGACCGCAGCAGCTTCGACGTGGGATCAGCGCACCGACCTGGCACGCGCGGTCGAAGAAGCACCCGCCCAACCACCGCATCCCTTCATCGCTCATTTGCCAGCCAACGCCAGCGTCTACTGGCCCAAGGAACTGGCAGCGGTGTGGGGGCTTCTTGAACGTCCGAGCCATTATTCGCAGCCCCAAGGCGCTGGCGTGCTGTTCAACCGGGATACGGGACTTCTGTTCGGTTCGCGCAACGAGACGTACCGCCGCATCAACGAGGATCGTGAACAGTGTCTGACCGGCGCCCAGCTCACGCGCGATCTCGCCGCCCGCCGTCGCTGCGAAGTGCCCTCGCTGGAACGTCTGACCACGCTGTGCAGCCAGCTTGACGCTCCCGACTTCGTGGTGCTGCGCGACCGACTGACCATCGAACCCATAGCCACGTGGCGGCTGCCCGATCATCGAGAACTGCCGCAAACCTACGCCCTCTATGCTTGCTCCCGCCTCAAGCTCGCCGGACTCCCCTGACATGCCCGCAACGGCGCGCGAATTTCTGCGCTACTTTGCAGCCAGTGCCGCGGCACTGGCGCTGGACACGGCGGTATTCAAGCTGGGTCTGTCCCTGGGAATCCATCTCGCAGTCGCCGCATGCCTGGGTTTCAGCTTCGGCCTTGTGCTGATCTACATCATCAGCAGCCGCCACGTCTTCTCCCAACACCGACTGCGCAACCGCCGCAACGAGTTCGCACTGTTCGCGCTGATCGGCGTGGCTGGACTGCTGTTGACCGAGGCACTGCTGTGGCTGCTGGTCAAGCAGCTCGGCGCGGCGCCGGTGGCGGCCAAGCTGACCAGCGCCTGCGGCGTCTTCCTCTTCAACTTCGCGTTGCGCAAGGCGCTCCTGTTCACCGCCCCCCGCACGGCGCTCAGCCCGCAGGCATGACCCAGCCTTCCACCCTCATCATCGGCGCCGGCCCCGCCGGCCTCACCGCCGGCCTCGAACTGCTGCGCGCCGGCTATCCCCAGGTCACCATCCTCGAAGCCACCGACGCCATCGGCGGCATCTCCAAGACGGTCAACTACAAGGGCAACCGCATCGACATCGGCGGCCACCGTTTCTTCTCGAAGTCGGACTGGGTGATGGACTGGTGGCGCGACGTGCTGCCCGTCGCCAAGCCAACCGGCAGCAACGGCGACGCGCGCCTGGCTTACCAGGGCCAGCAGCGCCTGCTCGGTGGGCACGAAGCCACGGCCAGCGAGGCGGATGACGCCGTCATGCTGATCCGCAATCGCCAGTCGCGCATCTACTTCGGCGGCAACTTCTTCGACTACCCGCTCAAGCCGAGCATGGACCTGGTCGCAAAGATGGGTCCGCTGCGCTGCCTGCAATTTGCCGGCAGCTACGTGGTCGCGGCCGCGCGGCCCATCAGCCCTGAGCAGACGCTGGAAGACTTTTTCGTCAACCGCTTCGGCCGCCAGCTCTATCTGCAGTTCTTCAAGGACTACACGGAGAAGGTCTGGGGCGTGCCTTGCCGCGACATCAGTGCGGACTGGGGCGCGCAGCGCATCAAGAGCCTGTCCATCGGCAGCGCGGCCAAGCAGGCGCTGAAGAAGATCGTCACGGGCAAGACCGACGCCCAGCACACCTCGCTGATCGAGAGCTTCCTCTATCCCAAGTACGGCCCCGGCCAGATGTGGGAGACAGCCGCGACCGAGTTCGAGCGCCGCGGCGGTCGGCTGCTGCGCGGCTGGATGGTCGACGAAATCCATCGCCAGGAACGTCGCGTCGAGCGCGTCGTCGCACGCGGCACCGACGGCCAGCGCCAGAGCTTCGACGCCAGCGCCGTCGTCTCGACGATGCCCATCCGTGAACTCGCCCAGGCGCTCCGTCCCGCTGCCGATGCCCCGGCGCTCAGCATCGCGTCGGGCCTCGAATACCGCGACTTCATCACCGTCGGCCTGCTCTACCGCCGCATGAGCCCGAAGGTGTCCGGCAAGGCGCGTTGCGTGACGGACAACTGGATCTACATCCAGGAGCCCGGCGTCAAGGTCGGCCGTGTGCAGGTCTTCAACAACTGGAGCCCTTACATGGTGGCCGACCCCGACACGGTCTGGCTGGGGCTGGAGTTCTTCGCCCGCGATGACGACGCGCTGTGGGCCATGAACGACGAGGCCCTGAAGGCCCTGGCCGTGCGAGAGATGCAGCAGCTGGGCATGGCCGACGAAGCCGAATTGCTGGACGCGACCGTGCTGCGCATGCCCAAGGCTTACCCGGGCTATTTCGGTGCCGCCTTCCAGCGCTTTGACGAACTGCGTGGCTGGCTGGACGGCCTGGACAACCTCTTCCTGTGCGGCCGCAACGGCATGCACCGCTACAACAACCAGGACCACTCCATGCTGTCCGCGCGCCTGGCCGCGCAGGCCATCATGAACGGTGGTGTCGGGCGCGAAGCAATCTGGTCCGTCAACATCGACGACGACTACCACGAGGAAGCGCCGACGAAGAACTGAAGGCCAGGGCCGCAGGCCCATGCCATCATCCGCGCCCATGTCCAGTCAGACCTCCGCCCCCGCCGAGGCCGCGCCGCTCGGCGCCGTCATTGCCCTTGTCGCGGCCGCCACGCTGCCGCCGCTGCTGGCCTTCAACCAGACCCCCGCGGCGACGCTCTACAACCAGCTGCTGGCCCTCGCCGGCTGGGGTGCCGTGCTGCTGCTGTGGGCGCGCGCCGCACCGGGCTGGCGCGCCGGCCTGAAGAGCCCGGCCGCAGCGGCACTGGCCCTGCTGCTCGCCGCGCCGCTGAGCTCCGTCGCCGGGCGCTCGCTGCCGCTATCACTGGGCCTGAGCGCCACCGCCGTCATCGGCGCCGGGCTGGCGGCCCTGCTGCTGGCCCAGGGTTTGTCGCGCGAGACGCGTCTGCGGGCCGCCGAAGCGCTGTGCTGGGGCCTGCTGCTGTCAGGCGTGCTCAGCGTCGCCGTCAGCGTCGTGCAGGTCTTCGCGTCCGAGTGGGCCGACGGCAATGTCATCGCGCGCTCCGGCGTGGTCGGCAGCGCCGTCGGCAACCTGCGTCAGCCCAACCACCTGGCCAGCCTGATGATGTGGGCGTCCATCGGTGCCGTCTTCGTGACCGAGAAGCGTGGCTGGCGCCTGGCGCTCGCACCGCTGCTCTGCGCCTTCGCCTTCACCGTCGTGCTGAGCGCTTCGCGCACCGGCTATATCGGCGTCGGGATGCTGGCACTCTGGGGTGTCATTGACCGCAGGCTGTCGCGCAGCGCGCGTCTCGCGCTGCTCATGACTCCGCTGATGCTGGGCGTCAGCTGGTGGCTGATGTCGATGTGGTCGGCAGAAAGCGGTCACGCCTTCCGGGCCGCCTCGCGGCTGGCCGAGGGCGCGGGTTCGCCGTCGCGCCTGGCCATCCTGCGCGACGCCTGGGCGCTGACGCTGGCCCATCCCTGGCTCGGCGTCGGCTGGGGCGAGTTCAATTTCGCCTGGAGCCTGACACCCTTCCCGACACGACCCATCGCCTTCTTCGACCACACCCACAACCTGCCCGCGCAGCTTGCCGTCGAGCTCGGCCTGCCGTGGGCCGGCGCGGTGCTCGTGTTGTTCGGCTGGGCGCTGTTGCGGGCCTGGCGCGGTGCCACGCAAGCGGATGCCGATGCACCGCTGCGCCGCGCCGCACTGATGGTCGTGCTGACCATCGGCCTGCACAGCCTGCTCGAATACCCGCTCTGGTACGCCTACTTCCTGCTGCCGGCTTGCTTCGCGCTCGGCCTGGCGCTGCCTGCCAGCGACAGCGCCAAGCCAGCCGGTGGTGCACTCTGGTCCGTGCTCGGCACCCTGCTGATCGCCGGGAGCGCCTTCGCGCTGTGGGACTACCACCGCATCGTCGTCATCTATGCGCCCAGCGAAGACGCCGTGCCGCTGAACGAGCGCATCGCCACCGGCCAGCGCTCGCTGTTCTTCAGCCACCAGGCCGATTACGCCGCCGCCACCAGCCTGCCACCCGGCCCGGCGGCGCTCGCCGCCGCCCGCCGCACCGCCTTCAATCTCATCGACGCACGCCTGCTGATGCACTGGTCGCGCTCGCTCGAAAGCACCGGCGACATCACCGGCGCCCGCTACCTCGCCGACCGACTGCGCGAGTTCCGCAACCCGACCGGCGACACCTGGTTCGCGAGCTGCGGCGACGCAGCCTCGGCGGCAGCCATGCCGCAATGCCAGCCGGCGTCGGCGGTGATCGACTGGCGAACGCTACGCTGAGGTCGCAGCGCGCCAGTCGCCCGACTTCCCACCCTGCTTCTCCAGCACCCGCACCTGCCCGATGACCATGCCGCGGTCGGCGGCCTTGCACATGTCGTAGATGGTCAGCAGGCCGACCTGCACGGCGCACAGCGCCTCCATCTCGACGCCGGTGCGGCCCAGCGTCTCGACCTGGGCGCGGCACAGCACGCGGTGGCCGGGCTCGTCGAGTTCGAAGTCGACCGCGACACGAGTGATCGGCAGCGGGTGGCACAGCGGTACGAGGTCGGCGCAGCGCTTGGCGCCCTGGATGGCCGCGATGCGCGCGACGCCCAGCACATCGCCCTTCTTGGCCGTGCCGCTGGCGATCAGCGCCAGGGTCTCGGGCTTCATGCGGATCTCGCCGGCCGCGACTGCGACGCGGTGCGTTTCGGCCTTGGCCGACACGTCCACCATGTGGGCCTGGCCCTGGGCGTCGAAGTGGGTCAGCGGGGTCGTCATGCCAAGAAACAATCAGGAAACCGAGTTGGAGGCATCATAGACAGCCGGCTGCTGCCGGCCGGAGTCCCTGCTCGATGAAGAAGTCCCTTGCCTCCCGCGCCCTTGCCTCCCTGCTTTCGGCCGCCTTCCTGGTGCTGCCCGGGGCGCCGCTGAACGCCCAGGTCAACCTGCCGGCCCTGGGCGACTCGGTGTCGCAGGACCTCGACGTCGGCGCCGAGCGGCGCCTGGGCGACCAGGTCATGCGCCAGATCCGCATCGATCCGGATTACGTGCAGGACCCACTGCTGCAGGAGTACCTCGAAGGCATCTGGACGCCCCTCGTCGCCGCCGCGCGCAAGCTCGGCCACATCGGCGACGAGACGCAGGCGCGTTTCGCGTGGGAACCCTTCCTCGTACGCGACAAGAGCGTCAATGCCTTCGCGCTGCCGGGTGGTTTCGTCGGTACCCACCTTGGCCTCATCGCGATGACGACCTCGCGCGACGAGCTCGCCTCGGTGCTCGGCCATGAGCTCTCGCACATCACGCAGCGCCACATCGCGCGCCGCATCGCGGGCGATTCGCGCAACAGCATGGTCGCCATCGCCGGCCTGCTGCTCGGCATCCTGGCCGCGTCGCGCGGCAACATCGAGATGGCCAATGCCGGCATCGTCAGCGGCCAGGCGGCGGCGACGCAGCTGTCGCTGAACTTCTCGCGCGACATGGAGCGCGAGGCCGACCGCGTCGGCTTCAACGTGATGACCGAGGCCGGCTTCGCGCCCAGCGGCATGGTCAGCATGTTCGAGCGCATGGAGCAGGCCTATCACCTGATGGACAACGGCGCCTACCCTTATCTGCGCTCGCATCCGTTGACGAGCGAGCGCATCGGCGACGCCCGCACCAAGCTCGCGCTGCTGCCCTTCGAGCGCCCGCGCGGCCTGGCCGAGCATGCGCTGATGGCGGCCCGCTCGCGCGTGCTGATGGACCCGCGCGTCGAAGCCTGGAAGGTGCTGGAGAACTATGACGCCGGTGCGCGCAACCTGAAGGATGGCGGCAGCGGCTATGAGCAGCTCGGCGCGCGCTATGCGGCCGCGCTGTCGTCCATCAAGCTGCGCAACTTCACCCGCGCCGAGGCCTCGCTGCACAGCGCCGAGCTGACGCTGCAGCTCATCAGCCCGAACGCCGCCGAGACGGCCGCGGCCAGCCGGGTGCTGACCTACCTGCGCGCCGAGCTGGCCCAGGCGCGCGAGCGGCCGGCCGATGGCCTGGCTGCCCTGGACACGCTGCAGGGCGAGAAGTCCCGGCCGATGCTGCTGCAACGGGTCGGCCTGGCGTTGGCCTCGGGCCCTGCGTCGGTTTCCGGTCCGGCGCTGCGCGAGGCGGCGGATGCGCTGCAGACCCATGTCAGCCTGGACCCCAACGACGCGCTGGCCTGGTCGGAGTTGGCACTGATCTGGGAGAAGCTCGGCCAGCCGCTGCGCGCCGTGCGCGCCCGCGCCGAGACGCATGCGGCCGCGGGCGACCTGAACGGCGCCATCGACCGCCTGCGCTCCGGCCTGCGCCAGTCGCGCGGGCCCGACGCCGACCAGGTCGAGGCCTCGGTCATCGACGCGCGGCTGCGCACGCTGGTCTACCAGCGCCAGGGCATCCTGGCCGAGATGTACCGCGGCCGCTACATCCCGCCGGACGTCGAATTGCCGAACTGACGGCTCAGGCGGCGCGCAGGCGCTGCTCTTCCTGATAGAGGGCGAACTCCTCGCGCAAGGCACGCGCGACCGCGTCGCGCTGGCCGATGCGGCGGTGGAAGGCCTTCACGGCCGGCCAGTCCGCAAGGTTGACGCCGGCATAGGGCGCCCAGTTCAGCACCACGGCGAGGTAGATGTCGGCAATGCCGTAGCTGCCCTCCAGGTGCTCATGCCGCTGCAGGTGTGCCTCCAGCACGCCCAGGCGCAGCGCGGCGCGGGCCATCGAGTAGGCCTTCACGTCGGCGCTCGCCTTCGAGTCCAGCAGCGGCACGAAGACGGCCTTGTGCAGCTCGGTGGCGATGAAGGCCAGCCACTGGCGCACGCGGGCGCGCGCGTCGGCTTCGGCGGGCAGCAGGCCGGCTTGCGGCCAGGCCTCGGCGAGGTACTGCAGCACCGCCGCGTTCTCCGTCAGCAGCCAGCCCTCGAGCGTACGCAGCGCGGGCACCTGGCCCATCGCGTTGATCTGCCAGTAGTCGCGGCCGTCCAGCGTGCGCTTGGCCTTGCCGTCCACCTGCGTGAAGCGCGCGTCGGCGCCCACCTCGTACAGCACGATACGGCTCGCCAGCGAACAGGCCATCGGGGAAAAGAACAGTTCCATGACGATCTCCAACAATGTTTTTGTACTATATTGAACAGAAATCGGTCACGTCAACGAATTTCATTCAACGTGGTACAAAAATCTGAAACGACCGCGCTCGCGCCACCTCGTCCGCGTGGCCGGCCGCGCAGCTTCGACACCGGCGCCACGCTGGCGCAGGCGACGCTGGCCTTCTGGCGGCAGGGCTATGCGGCCACGTCGATGGACGATCTCAGCGCGGCCACGGGTCTGAACCGCCCTAGCCTGTACGGTGCCTTCGGCGACAAGCACGCGCTGTATCTGCAGGCACTGCAGCTCTACACGGAGCAGTCCAACGCGGCCATCGCGGCGGCGCTGGCCGGGCGCTCGCTGCGCGAAGGCCTGCTGCGCGTCTACGAGCTGGCGCTGCAGCTCTACTACCCAGCCGACGAGGCCGCGCGCGGCTGCCTGCTGATCGGTACGGCGGCGACCGAGGCGCCGCGCGACGAGGCGATACGCCGCCAACTCGGCGACTCGCTGCACGGCTTCAACGCGGCCTTCGAGGCGCGGCTGCGCCAGGCGGCCGAAGGCGGCGAGCTGCCGGCCGCAACCGATGTGGCGATGCGCGCGCAGCTCGCGTCCGCGGTGCTGCATTCGCTGGCGCTGCGCGCGCGCGCCGGCGATGCGCGCACCGATCTCGCCGCGCTGGCGGCGGGCGGCGTCGAGCTGATCTGCAGCTAGGGCCTGTTAACCCTAGGGCAGTGAGCCGCGAAGGCCAGCCGCCAGGGGCCAATCAAGGCGCGGCGCGCCGCTCGCATTGATATGCGGGCAAGCGATGCAACGCGGAGTGGCCCCTGGCGGCTGGCCTTCCCTTCGGGTTGTGACTAGAAAGCCCGCGCGCGGCGTTGCGAAGCCTCGCTTGGGGCCTACCCAAGCTTCGTTTCGCGCCTTGCTCGCGGGCTTTCTGGTCACAACGCGGCCCGCTGCCCTAGGGTTAACAGGCCCTAGTCCCGCGACGGGAACATGCGCTCGATGACGACGTCGATGACCATGCCGCACAGGCTGTAGATCAGCGAGCCGATCAGCGCAGCCGCGAAGCCCGTGACGGCCAGCCCGTCGAGCACGGACGCGGCCATCCAGAACATCACCGCGTTGATGATGAAGAGGAACAGGCCCAGCGTCAGCACCGTCACTGGCAGCGTCAGCAGCACGAGGATGGGCCGCAGCAGCGTGTTCAGCAGCCCCAGCACCAGCGCCGCAATCAGCGCCGAAGTGAAGCTCCGGACGATGACGCCCGGATAGAGGTGGGCGACGAGCAGCAGCGCACCGGCCAGCAGCAACCAACGGACGAGTGTCTTCATGGGCGTCGAGCATATCGGGCCGGCGCCCGCGCTGGCTGCGATGTGGCGCGACCGCCGCATGAGTCCATGCAAATAGGAATCGTTCGTATTCGTGTTAATATTTTCTGCAACCTGTCCTCTCTCGTTTCGCCCGTGAAACCCGCTTTCGCCTTCGTCGCTCCCGCACCGGTTGCCGCCGTCTCTGCACGGCCCGCCGTGGCGCGCCTGCTACCTCGCCCGAGCTATGCCGAAGTGTCCGGCTCGGGCCATCAACGGATGTTTGCGGCCGGCGTCATCGCGCTGCATTTGCTGGGCCTGTGGGGCCTGAGCCAGATGCAAGACGTGCGCCGCACGGTGGCGCGCGTCGCGCCGGTCGTGGTGCGCCTGATCGCGCCCGCCGAGCCGCCCAAGCCGCTGCCCCCGCCGCCCGTGGCGATGCCGCAGTTGCAGGCGCCGGCGCCGATCTTCATCGAGCCGCCGCTGATCGCGATTGCGGTCGCGCCGGCACCGTCCGTCGTCGTTGCGGCGCTGCCGCCGCCCTCGCCCTCACCGGCCGTGGTGCAGCCCGCGCCGACACCGATCATCCCGGTCACGCCGCCTGCGGCGCCGGCGATCAAGCAGATCCCGGCCAGCGCGGTGCGCTACCTGAAGGAGCCGCGCATGACGGTGCCGCTGATGTCCAAGCGGCTGCGCGAGTCGGGCATCGTGCACCTGCGCGTCGTCGTGGACACGCGCGGCCTGCCGCGCGAGATCAGCTTGGCGAAGTCCTCGGGCTTTGCACGGCTGGACGAACAGGCGCTGCAGGACATGCGCAGCGCCCGTTTCGTGCCGCAGACCGAGAACGGCCAGCCCGTCGAGTGGGAGGTCATCACGCCGATGTCCTACGAAGTCGACCGCTGAGCCCCTACCCGTTTCCCATCTAGCCATGCCGTGGGCGGCTCCCGATGCCGTCGTGGGCAAAGCCATGCCTATTGACGATCCATCGGAGAGTTTCATGTCTCGCAAGAAGAACAAATCGACCGCCTCGGCCGCTGTGCTACTGCCGTTGGGCGCACTGGCCGCCGGCTTCGGCTTGGCCTCGGCCGCGCTGGCCCAGACGGCCCTCGCACCAACAGCCCCCGCACAAGGCGACAACGTGCTGCCCGTCGTCCGCGCCAAGGCCAGCGCCGAACCGCAAGGCAAGGATGGCTACCAGGCCACCGAGACCCGCATCGGCAAGGGCAAGCAGGACATCCGCGACATCCCGCAGTCGCTGACCGTCGTCACCGAGAAGCTCATCGACGACCGCAACCTCGACAACGTCAAGGAAGTGCTGAAGAACACCGCCGGCATCACCTTCCAGGCGGCCGAGGGCGGCGAGGAGGACATCAAGATCCACGGCATCTCGCTGCAGAGCACCGGCGACATCTTCATCGACGGCATGCGCGACCCGGCCTTCTACGACCGCGACACCTTCTTCCTCGACAAGATCGAGCTGCTGCGCGGCTCGGGCGCACTGATGTTCGGCCGCGGCAGCAGCGGCGGCGCGGTCAACCAGGTCACCAAGCAGGCGCTGCTGGCGGACCAGAACGAAGTCAACGTGACGGTGGGCAGCCACTCGCAGTTCCGCGCGGTGGGCGACTTCAACCGCCGCACCGGCGAGACGACGGCCTGGCGCATAGCCACCATGTTCAACCGCGGCGACAACGATGGCGCCGGCAACATGATCAACAAGGCCGGCGTGGCCGGCTCGGTGCGCACCGGCATCGGCGAGGACGACGAGTTCGGCCTGACGCTGTACGCACTGCAGAACGAGAACGGCATGAACTACGGCATGCCGTGGATCAGGCCGACGGCGACCGCCGCGGCCAGCACGACGACGCTGATCCCCGTGGAGCCGACGGCCTATTACGGCATGGCCAGCGACCGCAACAAGGGCTCGGCCCACTATGTGATGGGCCAGCACACACACCGTTTCAGCCCCGACGTCGAGCTCGTCACCAAGGCCCGCTACGCGTCATACACCCGTGACCAGCGCGCCGGCACGGTGCGCTTCGCGCCGGCCGCGCTGCAGCCCGACAAGCTCCCCGTCGGGCTGGACACCTTCGGCCCGGACACCGTCATCAACCGCGGCACCCAGCTCAAGGTGCAGGACATGCAGACCGTCACGGTGCAAAGCGACCTGAGCGCCAAGTTCAAGGCCGCCGGCTTCGACCACAACCTGCAGACCGGCCTGGACTTTGCTGAGGAGAAGAAGCAGGTCTACGCCGCCTACTCGGCGGCCCAAGGCGGCGTGGTGCCGCCCAAGCCGACGACGACCATCGGCGCGCCCGACGACGGCGCCTCGATCAACGAGAGCCTGCGCAGCTTCCGCACCAACAACGACTACGTCTCCAAGGGCTACGGCGCCTATGTGCAAGACCTCGTGCAGGTCGCGCCGATGTGGAAGCTGCTGGCCGGCCTGCGCTACGACAAGCTGGACGGCAACTACAACGTCTACGGCATCCCCAACAACGCACCGACGCCGGTGACCACCCAGCCCTACGCAATGAACATCTCGGCGTGGAGCAAGCGGGCCGCCGTGATCTTCCAGCCCAACGAGCAGCTGTCCTTCCATCTGATGGGGGCGACTTCGTTCAACACCTCGGGCGACACCTATTCGCTCAGCGCCACGAACCAGAACCTGCCGCCGGAGAAGTCCATCAACCTGGAATTCGGCGGCCAGTACGACTCGGCCGACGGCAAGCTGACGACGCGCTTCGGCATCTTCCGCGCCACCAAGCTGCACGAGCGCAACACCGATCCGCTGACCAACGTCGTCGAGCTGTCCGGCAAGCGCCACGCCGCGGGCGTCGACGTCGACATCACCGGCCGCATCACGCCCGAGTGGGAAATCTTCGGCACTTTCACATGGATGCCGGTCGCCAAGATCGACATCTCGTCGGCCGCTTCCGGCGAGCTGCAGGGCGACCGCCCGTCGCTGACGCCGCGCTACTCCGGCAGCCTGTGGACCACCTACAAGATCACGCCGCAATGGCGCGTCGGCGGCGGTGTGAACGCACGCAGCGGCCAGCAGCCCAACCGCAACCCGGGCTTCTATGCGCCCAGGTTCATCGTCGCCAACCTGATGGCCGAATACACCGTCGTCGAAGACGCGCTGCTGTTCCGCCTCAACGTCGACAATGTGGCCAACAAGCTCTACGCCGACTCGCTCTACACGGGCCACTACATCCCGGGCAAGGGCCGCATCGTCGCGCTGACGGGCACCTACAAGTTCTGACCCTGGAATCCCGCGCCACGCCATGCTGCTGAAGATCCCCCAGATCCTCGACACCGCCGGCCTGGCCCGGGCCCGCGAACTGCTGGCTGCCGCCGCCTGGGGCCATGGCCGCGCAACGGCCGGCCGCCAGGCCGCCCAGGTCAAGAACAACGAGCAACTGCAACCCCTGAGTGAGAAAGATCGCGAGCAGCACCGCGAGCTGCAGACGCTGGTGCTGCAGGCTCTTGAGAAGCATCCGCTGTTCTTCTCCGCCACTCTCCCGAAGCGCGTGTTGCCGCCGCTGTTCAACCGCTACGCCGGCGCGACCAATGCCTACGGCAGTCACGTCGACCAGGCCGTTCGCTATCTCCCGGGCGGCACGCAGCGCGTGCGCACCGACATCTCGTGCACGCTCTTCCTCAGCGAGCCGGCCGACTACGACGGCGGCGAGCTGGTCATCGAGCACAGCTTCGGCGAGCAGCGCGTCAAGCTCGCGGCCGGCGACCTGGTCATCTACCCGGGCACCAGCGTGCACCGCGTCGAACCGGTCACGCGCGGCGAGCGGCTGGCGAGCTTCTTCTGGATCGAGAGCATGGTCCGCGCCGACGAGCACCGCCGCCTGCTGTACGAGATGGACATGAGCCTGATGAAGCTGCGCGGCGAGCTGGGCGAAACGCCCGAGCTGGTGCAACTCACGGGCACGTATCACAACCTGCTGCGCATGTGGGCCAGCACGTGAGGCCCCTCGTCCAAGGAATACCTTGGCCGGTCCCCCGAGGGGACGGCGATGCTTGCGGCATCAAGCCGCAAGCACATCGCCCAGGCGGGCCGGCTTCGGAGCGGCCCGGCGCTCGGCCCGCAACATTGCCATGAGCACGCCACTCATCGAAGCCCTGCCCGAGGGCCTGGCCAACCTGGCCGACTTCGAAGCACCCGCCCAGGCCCGCGCCGATGCCAACGCCTGGGCCTATCTGAACGGCGGCGCGGCCGACGAGATCACGCTGCGCGCCAACCGCGCAGCCTGGGATGCCATCAAGCTACAGCCGCGCGTACTGCGCGATCTCTCCGGCGGCCACACGCGCGTGACGCTGCTCGGCCGCGAACTGCTGCATCCCATCCTGCTGGCACCCATCGCCTATCAGCGCCTCTTCCATGCGGACGGCGAGATCGCTATCGCGCACGCCGCCGCCGCACAAGGCGCCGGCATCCTGCTCAGCGCCCAGGCCAGCGTGCCGATGGAAGACGTCGCCGCGCCGATGCTGGCCGACCCGAGCGCCGGCCCGCTTTGGTTCCAGCTCTACTGGCGCGACGACCGAGAGTTCATGCGCGCGCTCTTGCGCCGCATCGAGGCGGCCGGCTACCAGGCCCTCGTGCTGACCGTCGATGCGCCGGTCCACGGTGCCCGCGACCGCGAGCGCCGCGCCGGCTTCAAGCTGCCCGACGACATCCGCGCCGTGAACCTCGGCGGCCTGAAGAAGCCGCTGGACCTGCAGCCCGGCCAGAGCGCGCTCTTCGACGGCCTGATGCCACGCGCGGCCACCTGGCGCGAGGTCGACTGGCTGCGCGCCCAGAGCAAGCTGCCGCTGCTGCTGAAGGGCGTGACGCATGCCGACGACGCGCGCGAAGCGCTGGTCCGCGGCGTGGCCGGCTTCGTCGTCTCCAACCACGGCGGCCGCGCGCTGGACACGCTGCCGCCCACCGCCGAGCTGCTGCCGCCGCTGCGCGCCGCGCTCGGGCCTGACGTGCCGCTGCTCGTCGACGGCGGCATCCGCCGCGGCACCGACGTGCTCAAGGCCATCGCGCTGGGCGCCAACGCCGTGCTGCTTGGCCGCCCCTACGTGCATGCGCTGGCGGCCAGCGGCGCCCTGGGCGTGGCCCACGCGCTGCGCCTGCTGCGCGACGAACTTGAAATCGCCATGGCCCTCAGCGGCTGCAAGACCCTCGCCGACGCCGGCCCGGCGCTGCTCTGGCCCGGCACCTTTTCCGAAAGGACATCTCCATGAAACGCCTCCTCGCCACCGCCATCCTTGCCGCCTTCGCTGGCGCTGCCTTCGCCCACGGCAACGTGTCGTGCCCTGTCGTGCCCAAGGAAGAGAAGAAGCCGCAGATGGAACTGCAGAAGAAGCTCGAGTCCGAAGGCTGGAAGGTCCGCGTCGTCAAGAACTACAACGGCTGCTACGAGGTCTACGGCTTCGATGCGACGGGCGCGAAGGCCGAGGCCTTCTTCCATCCCAAGACCTTCGAGCGCGTCTACCCCGAAGACCAGCAGGCCGCCTCGGCGCCGAAGTAAGGCATGGCCGGCGCCACGCGCATCCACGTCTGGGACGCGCTCGTGCGCGTGCTGCACTGGACGCTGGCCGCCGCCGTCACCACCGCCTGGGTCAGCGGCCGCTGGCCGCCGCACGACTTCGACGCCGTGCACCACACGGCCGGCTACGTGGCCGGCGCGGCGGTGCTGCTGCGCCTGGCCTGGGGCTTCACCGGCGCCCGCTACGCGCGCCTCGCGCAGTTCGTGCGCGGCCCGCGTACTGTGCTCGCCTACGCCCGCGCGATGGGCTCGGGCCATGAGCCGCGCTATGTCGGCCACAACCCGTTGGGCGGCTGGATGGTGCTGCTGCTGTGGAGCAGCGCCTTCGCGCTCGCCTTGACCGGCTGGCTCTACACGACCGATTGGCTGTGGGGCTATGAGTGGCTGTCGGACCTGCACGCCGCGCTCGCCTGGCTCATCGCGACGCTCGTCATCGGCCACCTCGGCGGTGTCGTCGTGGCGAGCTGGCGGCATCGCGAGAACCTCGTTGGCGCGATGTTCAGCGGCCGCAAGCGTGCGCCCGAGGGCGACGACATCGCGTGAGAACACCGCCGCGGCGGACCTCGATTGACGCGAGGCCGCGACAACGCTGATGTTTCCTGGGGAGATACGCGTTTCCTCCTGGGAGAAAGCCTTCTCTTCCCCTATGGAGCGCAGTACCATCGCCGCCGCAGGGTGCTAGAGAGAAATGAAGGCTTACGCGGCCTTCACCCGGACCCGGCACATCAACAACCTTTGATGGAGTGAATCAACATGGCAACTGCGAAGAAGGCCGCGCCCGCGAAGAAGGCGGCACCGGCAAAGAAGGCCGCACCGGCGAAGAAGGCTGCAGCGCCCGCAAAGGCGCCTGCAAAGAAGGCGGCGGCTCCGGCCAAGAAGGCCGCTGCACCTGCGAAGAAGGCAGCTCCGGCCAAGAAGGCCGCAGCACCCGCCAAGAAGCGCACGCCCAACGCCGCCTTCATGAAGGCCCTGACCCCCAGCGCCGCACTCGCGGCCATCGTCGGCGCAGCCCCGCTGCCGCGCACCGACGTGACCAAGAAGGTCTGGGAGTACATCAAGAAGAACAAGCTGCAGGATGAGCTGCAGAAGCGCGTCATCAACGCCGACGCCAAGCTGAAGGAAATCTTCGGCAAGGCCAAGGCCGACATGTTCGAGATGACCAAGCTGATCAACAGCCACCTGAAGTGATGCGGCGCCGCGCAAGCGGCCCGTGGAACCAAGCCCGGCACTGCCGGGCTTTTTTTTATGCGCGCGCCGCAGGCATCACATGCCGCTTTGATCCGAGCTGATCAAGGCCGGCTCAGACCAGCCGCTGCAGGCCGGCTTGCAGGACCGGTACGTCGATGGGCTTGAGCCAGTAATCGTCGAAGCCGGCCGCGCGCGCGGCACGCACGACGGCGCTCGGATCGTCGGCCGACAGCGCCACCCAGCGCGTGCCCTGCAGCGCTTCGGACAGGCCGGCGTCCGCCGCGACGCGCGCGCGCAGCTCCAGCCCCGTCATGTCGGGCAGGTTCATGTCCACCAGCACGACGGCCGGCCGGCGTTCGGCCAGCGCCGCCAGCGCCTCGGTGCCGGTCTCGACCATGCGCAGCTCCCAGCCCGGCAGCAGTCGGAAAACCTCCTCCATCAGGATCAGGTGGATGCGGTCGTCTTCGACATAGAGCACCAGCGGCGCGGCGCGGTCGGGCATGGGGATTTGGGGGGACGGCGGGGGGGCGGTCGGCACGATAGCAGCAATGCCCCGCCGCCCCGGCGAAGCGGCCGGCAGCAATCGTTTCCAGTCGATTGCGTGATTTATCTCACCCGCCGGACACCCCATCCTTGGGGGTCTTCAACGCGTACAAACCCTGCGCATCCCTAAAACTAGGGGCATGCGCCCTGGTTCGGGCGCGTCCTTTTTTCGAGTCGCCCCATGTCGCTGATCGCCAGCCTCGCTCTCGCCGTTTCCGCCGGCTCCACGCTGCCCCAGTGCAGCTGGGACCGCCCGGGCGTCAACCCTTTCATGGGCGACGTGGTTGCGGCCGTCGATCACTACCAGGACATCCCGGTCGCCACGCGCGAGAAGCTGAAGGCGCGCATGAAGGCGCGCAGCTACGACGACATCGCCGTCATCGAGCGCGACGGCATCAAGGGCAAGGGCAGCTACGCCCCCGAGATCCGCGACATGCACTTCGGCCCCGGCGCCGTCTGCCGCAGCGTCACCCGCACGAAATGGACGGCGACGATGCAGGAGCGCGGCCTCGTCTACTGCGAGGACGGCCAGTGCATCCTGGTGCCCACCGTCTGCCGCAACGTCAGCCGCATCCGCCGCCTGGACAAGCCTGCCGCCGTCGCGCCGGCCCGGGCCGGCAACGTCGCGTCGTCAGCCCGCGAGGGCGAGGACACGACGCCGCTGGAATTCGAGGCCCCCGCCGCCGGCCCGATGGCCGCCGGCGGGGCGCCGGACAGCTTCTCTCAGGGCTCTGGCGTGCCTGCGCTGTCGGGTGGCGGCTCCGGCCCGGCCCAGGGCGGCGGCCTGCTGAGCGGCGGCTCCTCCGCGGGCCCGCAGGCGGCCTCGGGCGGCAGCTTCCCGTCCCTGGTCAACCTCGGCATGCCGGCCCTGCCGCCCGGCACGGTACGCGTGGCCGAAGGCCCCATCGATCTGCCCACCGGCAACACGCCGGCTGTCCCCGAGCCCGGCAGCTGGGCCATGATCGGCGTCGGCCTGCTGGTGATCGGCTACCGCGTCGGCCGCCGCGGAAGCTGATCAGCGTTTCTTCAGCAGCGGCGCCAGGTAGCGCCCCGTGTGGCTGGCCTCGCAGGCCGCCACGTCCTCGGGCGTGCCGGCCACCAGCAGCGTGCCGCCGCCGGCGCCGCCTTCCGGCCCCATGTCGATGAGCCAGTCGGCCGTCTTGATGACGTCCAGGTTGTGCTCGATGACGACGATGGTGTTGCCCGCGTCGCGCAGCTGGTGCAGCACCTTCATCAGCAGCTTGATGTCGGCGAAGTGCAGGCCGGTGGTGGGCTCGTCCAGGATATAGAGGGTGCGACCGGTGTCGCGCTTGCTGAGCTCCAGCGCCAGCTTGACGCGCTGGGCTTCGCCGCCGGACAAGGTGGTGGCGCTCTGGCCCAGCTTGACATAGCCCAGGCCCACGTCCAGCAGCGTCTGCAGCTTGCGCGCCAGCGCGGGTACCGCGTTGAACAGGTTGAAGGCGTCCTCCACGGTCATGTTCAGCACGTCGGTGATGTTCTTGCCCTTGTAGAGCACCTCCAGCGTCTCGCGGTTGTAGCGTTTGCCGAAGCAGACATCGCAGGGCACGTAGACGTCGGGCAGGAAGTGCATCTCCACCTTCAGCACGCCGTCGCCCTGGCAGGCCTCGCAGCGGCCGCCGGCCACGTTGAAGCTGAAGCGCCCCGGGCCGTAGCCGCGCTCCCTGGCCGTGTTCATCTCGGCGAACAGCTCGCGGATGGGCGTGAACAGGCCGGTGTAGGTGGCCGGGTTGGAGCGCGGCGTGCGGCCGATGGGCGACTGGTCGACGTTGATGACCTTGTCGAAGGCGTCCAGGCCCTCGATCTCGTCGTGTGCGGCCGGGTCGGCATGGCTCTGGTAGAGCTTCTTGGCGACGGCGGCGTACAGCGTGTCGTTGACCAGCGTGCTCTTGCCGGACCCCGACACGCCGGTCACGCAGGTGAACAAGCCCACCGGGATCTCGACGGTCACGCCCTTCAGGTTGTTGCCGCGCGCGTTGACGATGCGCAGCTTCGCATCGCCCGCAGCCTTGTGGCGTTCGGCCGGCACCTCGATGCGCATCACGCCGCTCAGATACCGCCCGGTCAGCGAGTTCGGGTCGGCCGCGACCTGGTCCGGCGTGCCCTGGGACATGACCCGGCCGCCATGCACACCGGCGCCGGGGCCCAGGTCCAGCACCCAGTCGGCCGCGCGGATCGCGTCCTCGTCATGCTCGACGACGAGGACCGAGTTGCCCAGGTCGCGCAATCGCCGCAGCGTCGCGATCAGCCGGTCGTTGTCACGCTGGTGCAGGCCGATGCTGGGCTCGTCCAGCACGTACATGACCCCGGTCAGGCCCGAGCCGATCTGCGACGCGAGGCGGATGCGCTGCGCCTCGCCGCCCGACAGCGTGTCGGCACTGCGGTCCAGGCTCAGGTAGTTCAGGCCCACGTCGTTCAGGAAGCGCAGCCGGGATGCGATCTCGCGCACGACCTTGTCGCCGATGTCCGCCTTGTTGCCCTTGAGCTTGAGCGTCTCGAAATAGTCCAGGCATTCGCGCAGCGTCGAATGTTCGACCTCGTAGATCGGCCGGCCCTTGAAGCCGGGCGGCGCGTCGGCGGGCTGCAGCACGACGTGGCGGGCCTCGCGGCGCAGCCGCGAGCCCTCGCAGGCGGGGCAGGGCTTGGCGGCCATGTAGCGCGCCAGGTCCTCGCGCACCGCCGCCGAGTCCGTCTCCTTGTAGCGGCGCTGCAGGTTGGGCAGGATGCCCTCGAAAGGGTGGTGGCGCTTGACCTGGCGCTTCTTGCCCGAGGCCGACTCGGCCTGGTAGATGAAGGCGATGTCCTCCTGGCCCGAACCCTGCAGCAGCACCTGCTGGGCGGTCGCCGGCAGGCTCTCCCACGGCGCCTCGACGTCGAAGCCGTAGTGGCCCGCGACCGACTCCAGCAGCGAGAAGGTGTACGGGTTGCGCCGGTCCCAGCCCTTGACGGCACCGCTGGCCAGGCTCAGCGTCGGGAAAGCGACGACACGCTCCGCGTCGAACACAGTGACCTGCCCCAGGCCCTCGCAGCTCGGGCAGGCGCCCACCGGCGAGTTGAAGGAGAACAGACGCGGCTCCAGCTCGGGCAGCGAGTAGGAGCACACCGGGCAGGCGAACTTGCTGGAGAACAGCGTCGTCTGGTCGCTGTCCATGTTCAGCACCAGCGCGCGGCCATCGGCCTGGCGCAGCGCCGCCTCAAAGCTCTCCGCCAGGCGCTGGCGCAGGCTGTCGGCCGCGTCGGCACGCAGCTTGATGCGGTCGATGACGACGTCGATGTCGTGCTTCTCGGTCTTCTTCAGCGCGGGGACATCCGGCGTCTCCACCGTCGCGCCGTCGACCCGAAAGCGCACATAGCCCTGGGCCTGCAGCTCCTGGAACAGCTCGACGAACTCGCCCTTGCGGTCGCGCACGACCGGCGCCAGCAGCATCAGCTTGGATTCGTCCGGCATGGCCAGCACGGCGTCCACCATCTGGCTGACGGACTGGGCCTCCAGCGGCAGGTGGTGGTCGGGGCAGAACGGCGTGCCGGCGCGGGCGTAGAGCAGGCGCAGATAGTCGTGGATCTCGGTGACCGTGCCGACCGTGGAGCGCGGGTTGTGCGAGGTCGCCTTCTGTTCGATGGAGATCGCCGGCGACAGGCCCTCGATGACGTCCACGTCCGGCTTGTCCATCAATTGCAGGAACTGGCGCGCGTAGCTGGACAGGCTCTCCACGTAACGCCGCTGGCCCTCGGCATACAGCGTGTCGAAGGCCAGCGACGACTTGCCCGAGCCCGACAGTCCCGTGATGACGACCAGCGCATGGCGGGGGAGGTCGACGTCGATGTTCTTCAGGTTGTGGGTGCGCGCACCGCGCACGCGGATGAATCTCGACTCGGGGGGGGAGGGCAAATCAGGAGGCGCCATGGCAGTTTTCACAATCGAACCGGCCATGATAGGCCGCCAAAATCCGGCGCGTCACACGGAGCCCGAGGGAGAGAAGATGATCCGACGACTGTTTGCCGCCGCATTGCTGGCCGGCCTGGGCCTCACACAGGCGGCGCAGGCCGAGGCCCCGCCCATCCGCGACTTCTTCAAGACGCCGGCCGTCCAGGCGCCCAAGCTCAGCCCCAGCGGCCGCTACCTGGCCATCCAGACGGCGGGGGCGGGCGGACGCATCCGCCTGGCGGTCATCGACCTGCAGACCATGGCGCCGGGCAAGGTCGTTGGCGGCTTCAGCAACGCCGACGTCGCCGAGCATGACTGGGTCAACGAAGACCGGCTGGTCTTCCAGATCAGCAGCCCGCAGGACGGCACGCAGCGCATCCTGGCGCCCGGGCTCTGGGCGGTCAACCGCGACGGCACCGGTTTCCGCCAACTCATCATCAGCGACTTCGACGCCAAGGATGGCACGACCTCGCACATCAATGACCGCCGGCTGGAAGGCAACTGGGTTTTCTACAGCACGCTGCCGGATGGCAGCGACGACATCCTGGTCATGCGCCGGCGCTGGAGTTCGGACCCAGAGGCAGTGGGCGCGCAGCTGTCAAGACTCAACAGCCGCACCGGCCAGCGTCGAGACCTGAACGAGGGCCTGCCGGATTACGTGTCGAGCTGGGTGACCGACACCCGCGGCGAGCCCCGCGCCGTGACCGCCCACCACGACGGCGGCGCCAAGGTCTACCTGCACCAGCCCGACGGCCGCTGGAAACTGTGGCAGGACCTCAAGAGCTACTACGACCCACATCCGTCACCCTTCTGGTTCGGACCCGACGGGCAGGTCCTGGCGCTGATGAGCCACCAGGACAACACCTCCCTGTTCCGGCTGGACCCCGCCACGCTGGCGCCCGAGCCTGAGCCGCTGCTGCATCTGAAGGGCTTCGACTTCGATGGCCGGCTCATCGTCGACGCCCCAACCCAGCGTCTGCTGGGCGTGCAGTTCGAGACCGACGCGCCCGGCAGCGCCTGGTTCAACCCCACCATGAAGGCCATGCAGGCCGACATCGACGCCAAGCTGCCGTCGACGGTCAATCTCATCGAATGCCAGCGCTGCCTGGACGCACAGCACATCATCGTCACGGCCGAATCCGATGTGCAGCCGGCGCTGTACTTCCTCTACAAGCCGGCCGACAAGAGCCTGCAACCCATCGCCGCGCTGCGACCCGAGATCAAGCCGGCCGAGATGGGCCAGCGCGACTTCCACCGCATCGCCGCCCGCGACAAGTTGGACTTGCCGGTGCTCGTCACCCAGCCCGCGGCCCCCGCCAAGGGACCGCGGCCAGCGGTCGTGCTGGTCCATGGCGGCCCCTGGGTGCGCGGCACGCACTGGACCTGGGAGCCCATGGCGCAATTCCTGTCCACCCGCGGCTACGTTGTGCTGGAGCCCGAGTTCCGCGGCAGCACCGGCTACGGCTGGAAGCACTTCCGCGCCGGCTGGGGCGAGTGGGGCCTGAGCATGCAGGACGACCTCGCCGACACGGTGACCTGGGCCGTCAAGCAAGGCCTGGTGGACCCGCAGTGCGTTTGCATCGCCGGCGCGAGCTATGGCGGTTATGCCGCGCTGATGGGCGCGATCCGGCAGAGCGACATCTTCAAATGTGCCATCGACTGGGCCGGCGTGTCCGATCTGGACCTGCTGTTCTCTCTCCACTGGAGCGATGCCTCGCAGGAATCCAGGAACTTTGGCCTCAAGCAGTTGGTTGGCGACTCGAAGACCGATGCCGAGCGCTTCAAGGCGACGTCGCCGCTGCGCCGCGCCGCCGAGATCAAGCTGCCCATGCTGATCGCGCACGGCGGCGACGACCAGCGCGTGCCGGTACAGCACGCGACCGAACTCAAGGGTGCGATGCGCTCCGACCAGGTGCTGGAATGGGTCGTCTACCCCGACGAAGGCCACGGCTGGCGCGAACTCAAGACCAGCGAGGACTTCTGGGGCCGCGTCGAGCGCTTCCTGGCCCGAAACATTGGCACCGGCGCTGCCAGCAAACCCTGATCCCTGTCGATGCACCACTTCGCCAAGACCCTCGCCCTCCTCACGTTCGCGGCCAGTAGCGCCGGTCCCGCCGCCCAGGCCGCCCAAGTCCCGCCACCCAGCATCGAGGACTTCCAGCGCCCGCCCGCCTTCACGAACGCAGTGCTGTCGCCCGACGGCCGCCATGTCGCCGCCATCGTCAACCCGGACGGCAAGACGACCAGCCTGGCCGTCGTCGCCACCGACAAGCCGGGCGAGGCGCTGCCGCTCAAGGCCTTCGGCCAGGCCGACATCCGTGCGATCTACTGGCTGGACAACGAGCGCCTGGCCTTCACGGTGCGCCCGCGCGTCGACGGCGAGGGCTGGCGCGTCGGCGCAGGCCTGTGGACGCTGAACCGCGACGGCAGCGGCCTCAAGCAATGGGTCAACCCGCAGGGCCGCGGCAGCCAGGGCAGTACGCCCCAGGCCACGCGGTTGCTGGACGCGAACTGGAGCCTGTTCCAGGCCCCTGCGCCGGAACGCCCGGGCGAGCTGGTGCTGCGCCACTACGTCGGTGACCTGCGCGGCCGGGTCACCCATGTCGAGCTGGCCAGCCTGGACGTCGCCACCGGCCAGCGGCATGCACTGACCGAGGGCGCGCCGGAGCACATCTCATCCTGGGTGCTGGACGCCGCCGGCCAGCCGGTCTTCGCCATCGGCAGCAACGGCCGCGCCGGCACCCGCATCCTGTGGCGCGATGGAGATGCGGGCTGGAAGACCTGGCACGAGGTCGTCGACGGCGAGCCCAACCGCCGGCCGCTGGCCATTGATCGCGCCGGGCGGCTCTATCTGCTCGTCAACGAACATGGCCGATGGGCGCTGCACCGCTCGGACAGCCTCGCGCCCGATGCGCCGAGCATGCGCCTCATCGGCTCCGGCACACACAGCCTGCACCCGCGCCTGCTGCGCGATGCCGACAGCGACGAGCTGGTCGGCGCCCATTTCGAGGCCGAGGTGCCGCAGACCGCCTGGTTCGCGCCGGCCCTGGCCGAGGCGCAAGCCGAGGTCGACCGCCAGCTGCCCGGCGCGGCCAACCTGCTCGAATGCCAGCGCTGCCTGACCGTACCGACGCTGCTGGTGCGCTCCCTCAGCGACCGGCTGCCGACGCGCTACTTCCTGTTCAACCGCGAGACCCGCCAGCTCACCGCGCTGGCCGCCTCCCGACCCTGGCTGCCCGAGGGCCGGCCGCGCCAGACGGCCAGCATCGCCGCGCGCGACGGCCTGCGCCTGCCGCTGGTCATCACCCACCCTGGCACCGCCGGGCCGGCGCCGACCGTCGTTCTGGTGCACGGCGGCCCCTGGCTGCGCGGCAACCACTGGGCCTGGGACGCCGAGCCGCAGTTCTATGCCTCGCGCGGCTACCTCGTGCTGGAGGTGGACTTCCGCGGCAGTGCCGGCTACGGCAACCGCCACCTGCATGCCGGCGACAAGCAGTGGGGCCTGAAGATGCAGGACGACCTGGACGACGCGCTGGCCTGGGCCGTCAAGCAAGGCCTGGCCGACCCGCAGCGGGTCTGCATGGTCGGCGCGAGCTACGGCGGCTATGCGGCGTTGATGGGCCTGGCACGCGGCGGCCTGAGCTGTGCCGTCGCGTCGCTGGCGCCCACCGACCTCGCCAAGCTGACGTCACGCCACTGGTCCGACGCCAGCGACGAGGTGCTGAACTTCAGCCTGCCCAAGTACCTGGGCGACCCCGTGGCCGACGCGGCGCTGCTGGACGCCAGCTCGCCCATCCATCTCGTCGACAAGCTGCAGGGCCCGCTGCTGCTGGCCTATGGCGAGCGCGACGAGCGCGTGCCATTGGCTCATGGCACGCAGCTGCGCGACGCACTGACCGCCGCTGGCCGACCGCCCGAGTGGGTGGCCTACCCGGGCGAGGGCCATGGCTTCTACAGCTGGGAGCACCAGCAGGACCACTGGCGGCGCATCGAGGCCTTCCTGGCCAGGCATCTGGCGGCGAAGAACTGAGGAAGTGCCACCGTTTGTCGCGGCCGCATGCAGCTCGCGGCCCGCGTCCGGCGATTCATCGCAGTGCCGTGGCGGCGCGCGGGCTTGATGCCGAAACTCCTTCCATCGACACAGCAATCCCGCTGTGAAACCCCCGAAGGAAGCATCATGAAGACCACCGTCCTGATCCAAGCCGCCGCCGTCGCCGCGTTCGCATTCACCGCCTTCGCCGCCAGCGCAGCACCCCAAGAAGTCGTCAAGCTGCAACGCGTCGTCATCACCGGCAAGGCCACGCCGCAAGTCGCCGCCCAGATCGCGCAACTGCCGCGCGTCGTCGTCACCGGTTACGCCGTCCGCGACGTCGCCCAGGTCGAGCAACTGCCCCGTGTGACCATCACCGCCCGCCGCGCCTGAGCCTCGGCATGGCGATGCAGATCACGATTCCCCGTCGAGCCGAGTCGCCGGCGCAGCAGGCCGCCGGCCGGTGCTGCGCCGACGAGTCGGCTTGGCACAACGCGTTGACACAGGTCTGAAAGACAATCCGGGCTTCTTCATCGGAGCCCGCTTGTGAAAGAAGAGCTGCGCAAACGCCGGTCCTGGCTGGACGGTTTCATGGCCTACCCGGCCCCGGCAGGGCTGAGCGAAACCCAGCTGCGCGACAACATCATCCTGCTGGACCAGGCGCTGTACGCGCTGTGGAACCTGGGTGACAACCTCATCTACGCCTGGACGCCGGAGCCGCGCGGCCTGCGTGTGCTCGTCGCACCGCACCCGATGCTGACCGAATTCGCCCTGGGCGACGGCAGCATGCCGCCCGACGAACTGACGCGGCGCGCACGGCTGCTGGACAAGCTGCTGTCCAACCAGGAGCACCTGGACAGCCATGCCTTCGACGCCGTTGCCGCCGCGCTGGGCATCGCGCCCAAGTTCATCGACCTGCCCTTCGCGCCCGAACGGGGCCTGGGCCTGCCGCTGATTGCAGCCATCGCGGCGCGCTACGGCATCCGCCTCGTCGAGGACCGCGCCGTCATCCTGTTCGACGCCGTCGGCTTCTCGCTGCTCACACCCTTGCAGCAGGTCGTGCAGCTCAACAGCCTGTCCTGCTCGGTCAACGCGGCCTACGCCAAGCTGCTGGACCGCGAGATCAACATCAACTTCGCGCGCACGACGACGGGCGACGGCTTCTACATCTGGAACCGCATGCGCGGCGTCGAGGCCAATATCGAGCTGTACCAGCTGATGCAGTTCATCCTGGCCGACAACGCGCTGGCCCACGAGCGCGCCACCCGCCCCGAGGCCGTGCCCAAGCTGCGCGCCTGCTTTCACGTCGGCTCACACTACGAGTTCTACCAGTCCGAGGGCCTGAACCCGACCTCGTTCAGCTACTTGGTCGGCCAGGTCACCATCGAGCTCGCGCGCATGATCGAGCGTGCCGAGCCGGGCCAGATCCTGGTGGGCAAGTTCAACACGCTGATGCATGACGAGGCCAGCGGCGAGGACGTGCGCATCGACAGCCTGGACTTCGTCGAGCGCACGCGGGCGCCCCTGCGCAGCCTGAATGGCCTCAAGCTCGCCGGCTCCGAGGTCGACGAGATCGCCTGCTACCTGACCGGTCGCCGTGATTCGACGGGCCTGTGGGGCATCAGCGAGTACCACATGGCCGACAAGCATGGCCTGATCCACCGCGTCTACAACGCCAAGATCAACATCCACCGCCGCAATGGCGAGCCCATCTACCTCGGCCTGCGCGAGGAAGACCTGCCCCCCGATGCACCGCGCACCACCGCAGAGACCGATTCCACGCCCTTGCAAGCTTGAAGAAGGGCTGAGGGCAAGGAGGCCCTAGAGCAGGGCCTCCAAAACGGCCTGTTTCAGCGGGCACACTGGGAACGTAACGGCTAGGATGCCCGGCGTTGTGACAGAGTCTCCCGCCCCATTCACGGCCCCGTTGGCCGCCACCCCCGCGGTCGGCCAGCGTCGGCTGCTGACGCTGCTCTTCGTCGACCTGAGCGGCTCCACCGCCATGGCCGAGTGGATGGAGGCCGAGCATTACGCGGCCATGCTGGGGTCCCTGCGCGCCCTGTACGAACGCATCGTGCCCCACCATGGCGGCGTCATCGCGCGCATCCAGGGCGACGGCATGCTGGCCGTCTTCGGCCACCCCGAAGTGCGCGAGGACGACGGCCGCCGCGCCACCGAGGCGGCGCTGGAGCTGCACGCCGCCGTGCGCAGCCTGATGCCCCCCGGTCCCAAGCCGCCCGGCTTCACCGGCCTTGCGCTGCACAGCGGCATCCATGCCGGCATCGTCCTCATCAACGAAGGCGACCAGATGCGCGGCCGCTTCGAGCTGCTCGGCAATGCGCCCAACATCGCGGCCCGCCTGTCCGAGGCGGCCAGGCGCGACGAGATCATCGCCAGCGACGAGAGCCTCGGCCTGCAGAGCCAGTTCTTCGAGACCGGCCCGCGCTTCACGCTGCAGCTGCGCGGCCGCGCGACGCCGCTGGCCGCCTACCGCGTGCTCGGCCGCGCGGCCATCGGCCGGCGCTTCGAGGCCAGCATGCGCCGGGGCCTCGCGCCCTTCGTCGGCCGCGGCGGCGAGCTGGCCACGCTGGACACCGCCCTCGCCCGCGCCATCGCCGGCCACACGCTGTGGCTGGGCATTCGCGCCGGCGCCGGCGTTGGCAAGACGCGGCTGACCGAGGAGTTCCTGCGCCATGCCCAGGACCAGGCCGATCAGGCCATCCAGATCCACCGCGGCTACTGCGAGAGCTATCTCAGTGCCGAGCCGCTGCAGCCCTTCCTGCAGATGCTGCGCGCGATGGAGGGCCTGGGCGACGCCTCGCCCGAGTTCTTCGCCGCCCAGCACAGCGCGCCGGCCCAGCGTGCCGATGCACTGCTGGCGCTGCTGCTGGCGCTGGCACGGCGCACGCCGCAGCTCGTCTTCATCGACGACCTGCAATGGGCCGACGACGCCTCGCTGCGCCTCTTGCACCGCCTGCGCGCCGGCGCCGAGCGCGAGGGCCTGCCGCTGCTGCTGCTCAGCGCCAGCCGGCCCCAGCCCGTCACCACGCTGCCTGGCGCCAACGACGACCATGCCGAGCTGATCGAGCTGCCGCCGCTGACCGAGCTGGAGGCCGCGCGTGCCGTGCAGCAGCTGCTGCCGCAGATCGACCCCTTCATCGCCGCCGAGGTGCAGCGCCATGCCGGCGGCAACCCGCTCTTCATCGAAGAGCTCTGCCACGCCGCGGCCGACGCCGGCGAGGGCCTCGTCGAAGGCCAGAGCAGCTCGGCCTGGCTGGCCGCGCTGGTCGAGTCCCGCGTCGGCCGCCTGCCGCCCGAGCAGGCCCAGCTCGTGCGCGTGGCCGCCGTCATCGGCAACGTCATTCCAGCCTGGCTGCTCGAAGCCCTGTCCGGCTGCGGCGAACAGCACCCGGCGGTACAGGCGCTCGCGGCGCAGGATTTCATTTTCCCGGACCAGCGCCCCGGCCACCTGCGCTTCAAGCACGGCATCACGCGTGACGTCGTCTACGAAGCCACCGGCCTGCACGAACGCCAGGCCCTGCACCGGCGCATCAGCCTGAAGCTGGCCGCGCGCGGCGGCGCCGAAAGCCAGCTGCACGAGCAGCTCGCCTATCACGACGCCGCCGCCAACGACTGGCCAGCGGCCGCCCACCACGCCGAAGCCGCCGGCGACCAGGCCCTGGCCGCCTCCGCGCTGGACCGCGCCAAGAAGCAGTTCCGCGCCGCGCTGGCGGCGCTGGAATTCCTGCAGACCCCGGGCGAGGACGAAGACCAGGCCCGCGAGCGCCGCCGCCGTTGGGTCGGCATCGCTCAGCGCCTGGGCATGGCCTGCGTCTTCGACGCCTCGCAGGACGACCTGCGCGTGCTCAAGCACGCCGCCGCGCTGGCCCAGGACGACGGCGAGGCCAGCCTCATCGCGCGCACCGAGTACTGGCTCTCCTACGTCGGCTACGCGCTGGGCGAGACGCGCGACAGCCTGGCCCACGCCAACGCCGCTGTCGCCACGGCCCAGCGCTGCGGCGACAACGCGCTGCTGGCCCAGCTGCCCGGCACCGTCGGCCAGCTGCAGGCCGCCGCCGCCGACTACGCCGCGGCCCTGCCCATGCTGGACCTGGCCATCGCCCGCCAGCGCCAGCGCGCCAGCAAGAGCCCGGCCAACCAGATCGGCCTGTCCTACTCGCTGTGCTGCCGCGCCTACGTGCTGGGCGACCAGGGCCGCTTCGGCGAGGCGCACGAGATCTTCGCCGAGGCCCTCGCGCCGTTCGACGGCAGCGGCCACGCGGTCGAGGCCAGCATCCAGGGCTGGCGCGCCGCCGTGCTGCTCTGGCAGGGCCGCTGGGCCGAGGCGCGCGAAGCCGCGCTGGTAGCCCACCGCGTAGGCGCGCAGGTGCGCAGCATGTTCACCTGCGCCATGGGCCACGCCGCCGGCGCCTACGGCGCCTGGATGCAGGAGGCCGACCCGGCCGCGCGCCAGCGCATCCTCGACGCCACCGCCTGGCTCGCGCCGCGCGGCGGCGGCCTGTACAGCAGCTTCAACCACGGCTGGCTGGCCGACATCCTGTGTGCCCAGGGCGACGCCGGCGCGGCGCGCCACCATGTCGCGCTGGCGCTCAGGCGCGGCCGCCAGCACGACTGGATCGGCGGCGCCATGGCCTACCGCGCGGCGGCCCGCCTGGCCGCGCGGCTGGGCGACACCGCGCGGGCGCAGCGCTACCTGGCGCTGGCGCGCGGCGCGGGCGAGCAGCGCAACTCGGACCACGAGGCCGCGGTGACGGCGCTGCTGGAGGCGGAACTCCAGCTCGACGCGGGCTGGCACGCTGCGCGGGATCGGGCGCTGGCGGAGTTCGAGCGGCTGGGGATGCCAGGCTTCCTTGAGCGGGCGCGGCAGCTCTGAATCGGCGACGCGAAGTCGCTCAGCCCAAACCCACCAGCACCGACGTCGGCGCCCCCGTCGACTGCAGCGGTCCGGCGTCCAGCAGCGCCGCCAGCACGCCTTGCATGACGCCCATGCCCATGCCATAGCCCGAGCAGGCGTGGCGGGGCGCGCCCTCGGGGTCCTGGCGTGAGCCGCCAAAGGTGATCTCGTGCCGGCCCGAGGCCTGCGTGGCCGAGGCCAGGCCGACGACGAGCACCTTGCCCCGCGGGATCGCCACGCCGGCCAGCTCGTGGCCGACCGTGGCGGTGCGCCACACGGCGAACGGCGCCGGGCGAGCGCACAGCACCTGCGTCAGCCGCTCGCGCATCCAGGCGGCCTGCTGCTGGGGTGCGCCGGCCGCCGCGAGCCAGGCCTGCTGGATCTCGCCCAGCGGCAGCGTCGTCATCAGCGCGGCCATGACGGTCAGCAGGTTGCCGTGCGTCGTCGGCGGGAAACCGAGCACGACGCCAGCCAGTGTGCGCGCCTTCAGGTCGATGTCGGCACCGGCGGGCAGCGCGGCGAGGAGGGCCGGCGTCAGTGCGCCGCCGCCCTGCGGGTGGGCCGTGAGCCAGGCCTTGATGCCGGCCATGAAGGCCTGGCCGCTCAGTTCACCGGCGCCGCGGATGCGCTTGCTGGGATGCGGCCAGAACACCTGGCGCGATACCGGGAACAGCGACTGCGGGCATTGCGGCTGGCGCGGCTGGCCGTTGCCGTCGAGTTCCAGGCCGAACAGGTGCTCGCCGTCGGGCAGGCCGAACCAGAGCTTGCACAGCTCGCGGATGACGGTTAGCGACAGCCATTCCAGGTCCAGCGTGAAGTTGACCGCGCCGGGCAGCGCGGACTGGCGGGTCAGCGCGATCAGCCTGGCGGCGACGCCACGCGCCAGCCGGGCTGCGTCGGCCTCGGTGTAGGACTCGATGACGGCGTTCACGCCCGGCGCCTGGGCCTGGTAGTCAGGGCCGTCGTCCAGGCCCAGGAAGCCCTGGCCGATGGACGCACGCATGCGCTCGGCATAGCCGCTCACCGAGTAGCGCCCCTCCTTGTTGCGCAGCACCGTGCAGACGGCCTCGGGGCCGCCGACGAGCACGCCGTAGTCGCTGCCCGTGTCGAGCACGCCGCCCACCGCGCGCACATGGGCCCAGGCGGCGTCGCGGCTGTTGGGGTCTTCGAGCCAGAGCTGCCAGCCCTCCATCGTCGTCGGCAGCGTGACGACTGGCGTCCGGGCTGCGAGCGCGGGGGCGGCGATCAGGCCGGGAAGCGCCTTCAGCGCTGGCCGCGACGGCACGAAGAAATAGGCGCCCCATTGCAGGCTGACAAAGGGCTTGTCGCCGAGCTGCATCGCGTACGTCTGCCCGGCATGCTCGAAGGGATAGAGGCGCGGCTCCTGGGTCGCCGGGTCGACGACGCCGAGCAGCGGGTCGGCCTGGCCGGAGTAGCCGCCGCTGGCATTGGCGCCGGACATCCAGCGCTGGATAACCTCGAACTGCTCGGCCAACTGGGCGTTGTAGGCCATGAAGACGAGGCCGCGGTCGTCCGCGTCCTCCGGGCCGGCATCGTGCGGTGGGTCGTAGCTCATGCCGCGGCGCAGGATGCGCGGCATCTTGCGCCGCAGCGCCTCATCGGGCGCCTGGCGCGGGTTGGCGCGGCGCACGTGGGCGTGGAAGGGGCAGCGCTTGCCGTCGGCGTCGGCGTCGTAGTTGAAGTCGTTGCCGCAGGCCGGTGCGGCGGGCGCGCCCAGGGGCCGGCCGTCGCGCCAGCGACCCATCAGCTTGGCCAGCAGCAGGCCTTGCGGCAGGCGCAGGCGGTGCGACTCGCGCAGCGTCTGGGCCTCCAGCGCGGCCGTGTCCTGGCGCAGTTTGCGGATGACGAGGAAGCTGCCGTTGTCGAGCAACTCGTCGGCCTTCTCGGGCACGGGGTACTGGCGGTCGCGGTCGGTGCGGTAGCCCAGCAGCAGCTCGCCGCGCTCGACCCAGTCGTTCCAGTGCTCGGGCGGCGTCGTAGGCGGCTCGGCGCTGGGCTGGCTGATACCGTCCTTGAAGCCGAAGGCCTCGCGCGTGTCGGGCCGGTTGCGCATGCGCTCGATGCCCAGCAGCAGCAAGCCCGAGCTGGCCGGCAGCAGCTGCTGGATGGCCGCCTGCAGCCGCGCTTCGTCGGGCGGCCCGAACAGCTCGCCGCCGCCGGCGGACGCGAAGCGGACCTGCAGCAGCAGGTGCACGGCCGCCGGGTCGACGCGGCCGTTGCCCTGCGCGCGGCGCGGCCAGCGCCACTGGCGTGGATGGTTATGGCGCACGTCGCCCAGAACGCCGGCGCGGGCGGCCATGCCTTCCTTGAAGGCCTGGGGAAAGCGCGCCAGCCGAGCCTCCGGCAGGCCGAGCTTGCGCAGGCCGGCCAGGCTCATCGCCAGCTGCAGCCACAGCCCGTCGGGTGGCGCCTCGCCCTCGCCGACGAGCGGCAGGGCGCCCAGCCAGGCCAGCGCCCGCGCGGGGTCGACCACCATCAAGAGCAGCAGCGCGCCGCGGTCGACCGGCGGCTTGCTGAGCATGCCGGCCTGGATATCGGCGGGCTTGAATTCCAGGCGGTCCTGGGGCACGAGCTGGGGCCGGGGCGCACTCTCGAACCAGTACAAGGCCTCGGCGAAGCGCGCACGCTCGGCGCTGCCGATCGGGAAGAGCCGCGGCGTGTCGAGCTGCACCAGCTCGAACAGGATGTCGCGGCTGGCACGGCGCAGACATTCGCCGTCCGGCGCGCCGGCGCCGAAGTAGCGCTGCAGCGTGAACAGCGCCGACAGCGGCGTGAAGGCGGCGCGGGCCAGCGCATGGGCCTGCGGCGAGCCGGCCGGCGGCAGGGCCGGCGAATCGCCCGAGGCGGCGGTGTGCAGGCGCGCGGCGGTCCGGTTGCGCGGGCGCTCGCGCTGGGCGGCCTCCAGTGCGCGCAGGTATTCGGCGTCGCTGACGGTGCGGCCGGACTCGATGAAGAGGAAGTCGGCCGACACCTCGTGCGCCCGCACCCAGGCCGCGTAGGTCTCGAAGCTGCAGCCGCAGGACAGCGGGTAGTCGGTGGCGTGGCAGAGGATGAGGTCGAGCGTGGAGCCGAGCTGGTCCCAGATGACCCGCATGTAGGGCTCCCAGCCGCCGTCGAAGTTGACGCTGAGCAGCAGGCGGTCGGGGGCTCCGTTCACGCCTTCGACGACCGCCCAGCGGAAGGAGTGGACGATGCGCCAGCGCGCAACGATGTCGGTGAAGGGCGAAGCCGGCCAGCTGGATTCGCGCGAGCCCAGGCGCAGCGCGTTCAGCGTGCGCAGCACCTTGCGCAAGCGGTCAACATGGCTCACGACTTCCAGCGCGTCGACGAAGCCGGGTTTGATGTCGGCCAACAGCACCAGGTCGGTGATGCCGCCGAGTTGGACGTCATTCCCGCGCGCCATCTTGTTCCCCTTAGCCAGCGGCTGAGTATCCCGGCGCGACATGGCGGATGGCACGGGGCCTGCCCTCAAGTTTGACGAGGCCTTATCGGCGCCAGCTGCAGTTCAAGCGCGAAAAGACGCAACCTATCGCAAACCCTGAGACTGCAGGCCCCCTCCCGAACACACTTCGGTCCATCGAACGGGAGAACCCACCATGAACCGCATCAGCACCACCGCCTACCGCAACCGCATCCAAGCCTTCAGCGCCGCCATCCTGGTCGCGCTGATCGCCCTGACCGGCGCCACCTGGATGACCCTCACGGTCCCGGCCGAAACGCCCGCCGTGATCCAGCTGGAGCGGGTCGTCATCAGTGGCACACGCACGCCGGAGGCGACGGTCGCCCAACTGCCGCGCGTCGTCATCGAAGGTCGCCGCAACACGGCCGGCGAAACCACCCAGGTGGCCAGCGCCTGCGTCGCGCCGGCCGTCTGCTGAGTCAGCGTCCCAGCACTCTGAGGATCTCGCGGCCATAGGCCTCGAGCTTCTTCGCGCCGACGCCGCTGATTTCTCCCAGCTCGGCCAGGTCGCTCGGCAGTTGCCGCGCCATCTCGGCCAGCGTCGTGTTCTGAAAGATCACATAGGCCGGCAGGCCATGTTCCTTGGCCACCTCGGAGCGCCAGGCCTTCAGGGCCTCGAAGCGCTCAGTGGCCTCCGCGTCCAGGCCCAGTGCCGGGTCGACCTTGGGCTTGGCGCCGCCGCCGCGGGCTGACTTGCTGCGGGGTTTCTTCTCCTCGGCCTCGCGCAGACGCAGCTCGACCTCCCCCTTCAGCACCGCCCGGGCGCTGTCCTGCAGCGCCAGCGTGTTGAACTCGCCCTCGGCGGCCACATGGCCCAGCGAGATCAGCTGGCGCAGCACGGCCCGCCACTGCTGCTCGGACAGATCCGTGCCGCAAGCCCAGGTGGACAGCTTGTCATGCCCGTACTGGCGCGTCTTGTCGGTCGCCTTGCCGCGCAGCACGTCGATCAGGTGGCCGGCACCGAAGCGCTCGCCGCGCTGGTGGAAGCGGTAGATACAGCTCAGCAGCTTGCGCGCCGCCTCGGTGCCGTCCCAGGTCTGCGGCGGATTCAGGCAGTTGTCGCAGTTGCCGCAGGGCGTGCTCTGTTCACCGAAGTAGTGCAGCAACCGCACGCGCCGGCAGTCCGTCGCCTCGGCCAGGGCCAGCAGCGCGTCCAGCTTGCCTCGCTGGCCCTGCTTGAAGACCTCATCGGCGGGGCTGTCGTCGATCATGCGGCGCTGGTTGACGACGTCGGCCAGGCCATAGGTCATCCAGGCCTCGGCCGGCGCGCCGTCGCGGCCCGCGCGGCCGGTCTCCTGGTAGTAGCTCTCGATGTTCTTGGGCAGGTCCAGGTGGGCGACGAAGCGCACGTCGGGCTTGTCGATACCCATGCCGAAGGCGATGGTGGCCACCATGACCAGGCCTTCCTCGCGCAGGAAGCGGTCCTGGTGGCGGCGGCGCACGTCGGCGTCCAGGCCGGCGTGATACGGCAGCGCCTTGATGCCCTCGCTCTCCAGCCACTGCGCCGTCTCGTCCACCTTTTTGCGACTCTGGCAGTAGACGATGCCGGCCTCGCCTTCGTGCTCATCGTTGATGAAGCGCAGCAGCTGGTCGCGCGGCGAGTTGCCCTTCTCGGCGATCAGATAGCGGATGTTGGACCGGTCGAAGCTGCTGATGAAGACGCGCGCGTCCTGCAGCTGCAGGCGCTGGATGATGTCGGCGCGCGTCAGGTCGTCGGCCGTGGCCGTCAGCGCGATGCGCGGCACGTCCGGGAAGCGCTCGTGCAACAGGCTGAGCTGCAGGTACTCCGAGCGGAAGTCGTGCCCCCACTGGCTGACGCAGTGCGCCTCGTCGATGGCGAACATCGACAGCAGGCCGCGTTCGTGCAGCGACGTGAGCTGCGCGAGGAAGCGCGGCGTCGTCAGCCGCTCGGGCGCGGCGTAGAGCAGCGTCAGGCGTCCGCTCATCATCTCGCGCTCGATGCGGCTGGCCTCCTCGCCGGTCTGGCTGCTGTTCAGGAACGCCGCGTGCACGCCGGCCTCCTCCAGCGCGCCGACCTGGTCGTGCATCAGCGCGATCAGCGGGCTGACGACGATGGCCACGCCCTGGCCGCGCGTGTGGCGCACGATGCCCGGCACCTGGTAGCACAGGCTTTTTCCGCCACCCGTGGGCATCAGCACCAGCGCGTCGCCGCCGGCGGCCACCTGCTCGACGATGTCGGCCTGCTGGCCACGAAAGGCCGTGTAGCCGAAAACTGCTGACAGGACCTGGTGCGCAGCGGATTGCAGGTCGGCGGAGGGTTCGGGAAGATGCGGGGGCGGATTCATTCAACCCGTATTGTCCCAGGAGCTTCCCGATGCCCACACCCGCCGAATTGCGCGAACGCCTGATCCGCAATTTCAACGACACCCCGCGCGAGCGATTCCTTCGCGCGCCGCTCTACGACAGCGAAACGGCCAGCCTCACCAAGGGCACCGCGGCCAAGAAGCTCGGGGCGAGCTTCGACATCGTCGCGCCCGGCCAGATGAGCTGCCCCTACCACCTCCACCATGCGGAGGAGGAGATGTTCATCGTGCTGCAGGGAGAAGGCACGCTGCGCGTAGCCGGCGAGCGGGTGCCCATCAAGGCCGGCGACGTCATCACCATCCCGCCGGGGCCCGAGTACCCGCACCACATCATCAACACCTCGGACGCGCCGCTGCACTACCTCAGCATCAGCACGCTGGAGAAACCCGAGGTCTGCGAGTACCCGGACTCGGGCAAGGTGGGCGTGTTCTCGACCGACCTGCGCCTGCTGCAGCGGCGCGAGGCGGGGCTGGATTACTGGGACGGCGAGGCCTGACCACGGCACGGCGGGGGCCGCTTTTGGGCGGGAAGCGGTCCTTCGGCGCCGGGCACCCTCCCTTAGACTTCTGCCCAGAGGCCCCGATGCAAGCGCGCAGCGAAATCCGGTTCGTCACGTCCTTCGACGGCGTGCAGATTGCCACGGCTCGTTATGGCAGCGGGCCGCTCGTGCTGAAGGCGGCGACCTGGCTCACGCACATCGACCCGGTCGCACCGGGCACAACCCAGCAGGCGCTGATCGACGAGTTCTCGGCCGCGCATACCTACGTGGAGTACGACACCCGCGGCTGCGGCCTGTCGCAGCGCCGCGTCGACGACCTGTCGTTCGAGTCCTGGGTGCGCGATCTTGAGGCGGTGGCCGACACCTACGGTGGCCACGAGCCGTTCACGCTGCTGGGCTTCACGTGCGGGGCCGGCGTGGCGGTCGAGTACGCGGCGCGCCATCCCGAGCGCGTGCGCAACCTGATCCTGTTCGGCGGCTTCGCCACCTCGTACTACAGCACCAGCCATCCCGACCCCGCCGTGCGCCGCGAAGGCGACCTGATGCGCGAACTGGCCGCCGTGGGCTGGGGCAACAGCTCGCCTGCCTTCCGCCAGGTGTTCGTGTCGCGATTTCTGCCCGACGCCTCGCCGCAGCAGTGGGCCGCGTTCGACAAACTGCAGCGCGAGACCTGCTCGCCGGACGTGGCGGCGCGCTACCTCCAATCGCTGTACGGCATCAACGTCAAGGACGCCGCGCGGCGGGTGCGCTGTCCGGCGCTGCTGCTGCACCCGAAGGACGACCAGATGGTGCCCTTCGAGCAAGGCCGCCGGCTGGCGTCACTGATACCCGGCGCACGCTTCGCGCCGCTGGACGGGCGCAACCACATCCCGTTGCCGACCGAGCCTGCGTTTGCCGGCTTTCTGCGCGAGGCGCGCGACTTCCTGGGCTCGAGCCAGGTGCCGGATGGACCGGTCGCCAGCCTGACGCCCCGCCAGGCAGAAGTGCTGAGCCGCATTGCCCTGGGCAACACGGACAAGGACATCGCGCGAATGCTGGGATTGAGTCCCCGAACGGTGGAGATGCACGCAGGAAGCGCGCTCAAGGCGCTGGGCTGCCGCACACGCGCCGAAGCCGTGCTTCGCGCGACCAGGCTTCGCCTGATCCCGCACTGACACCGTAGACGCCCCGTACCCGGCCGCGCCGATGCCGTAGGACACCGACTTGCTGCTGTTGGGCATTGCGGCGAGAGTCCAACGTCAACGGAGATGTTCGACATGGGTGTTCTTGCTGGCATGTACGCCCTCGCGGCTTACTGTTTCTTCCTCTGCACCGTCGGCTACACAGCCGGCTTCGTGGGCAATCTGTCGCTGCTACCCAAGACGGTCGACAACGGCACAGCCGGGCCACTGGCCGAGGCGATTTCGGTCAACTTGGCGCTGCTCACCTTGTTCGCCGTCCAGCACAGCGTGATGGCGCGACGCGGTTTCAAGCGCTGGTGGACTCAGTGGTTGCCGGAATCGGTGGAACGGGCCACATTCGTGCTCGCGGCGAGCGCCGCGCTGGCCCTGCTGATGTGGCAATGGCGACCGATCGCCGAGCCGTCGCTGTGGTCTGTCCAAGATCCCATCGCACGATGGGTGTTGACGATCGCGTTCTGGGTGGGCTGGGCTGTCGTGGTGACGAGTACCTACCTGATCGATCATTTCGAACTTTTCGGGCTGCGCCAACCGTGGATTGCACTGCGCGGAGGCGCGGTTGCCGAACCGACGTTTCGCACGCCCCTGCTGTATCGCCATGTCCGCCACCCCATCTATCTGGGCTTCGTGATCGCGTTCTGGGCCACACCACGGATGACGGTGGGTCACGCGCTGTTCGCCGCCGGCTTCACGGTCTACATCCTGGTCGGCATCTGGTTCGAGGAGCGCGACCTCATCACGCAGTTTGGACAACGCTATGTGGCCTATCGCCGGCAGACAGGCATGCTGTTCCCCAGGCTCGACAGGCGCCGTCGCGACGGAAAACCAGTGTCATAGGTCACGAAACGCGCGCGCATGCCCATAGGCGCCACACACCGGCACCCCCTGCCACGCAGGCGATGCCCCTGTGGCAGTCCAATCCCCCAGGTTGCTCGGGCCCTCCGGTCCGGTTGAATCCGATGCCATGAAACTCGAAGCCCTCTCGTTGCATGCCGGCGCCGACGCAGACGCGGAGGCCTTCCTGGCGGAGCGCATCTACGAGTTCAACGCGAAGGCCACAGGCTATTTCGACGGGGAAGCGTTCTCGGCCACGCGCCGAGACGAGCTCGGGGCCATCGTCGCGGGTGTCTGCGGATACACCTGGGGCCGCTGCTGCTACGTTTCCTACCTTTGGGTCGACGAGCGGGTCAGGTTCAAAGGGCTCGGCGCCGAGCTTCTCGACGCGACCGAGCGTCATGCGCTCAACCAGCATTGCGCCGTGGTGTTCGTCGGCACCCACAGTTTCCAGGCGCCACGCTTCTACCAGCGCATGGGCTACGAACAGCAGACCGTTCTCCATGATCATCCTGTCGGCCACTCGAGCGCCATTTTTGCGAAGCGACTTCCTCGGGTCTAGGCCCAACCTCGCAGCCGCTTCGGCCCGGAGATCCCAAGCGTTCGCGCCGTAGCCCGCCCGCGGAGAACTTCAGTGCCCACCGACGCGGTTTATCGATCCGGGTGCTGCTCGATCGTGCGGACGGTCGATCTCAATGCACCCAGATCGGACGCATGGGGTCCTTCGCCGGCTGCGGTTTCAGCGCGTCGCGGACGCGCTCGACCGCGGCGGCGGAATCCTTGTCGGGCACCGTCACGACCAGTCGAAGCCAGGAGGCCTTGGCCATGTCCGCCTCACGCCGCGTCCAGCACCAGACCTGCGCGCCGGGCTCGCCGCTGCGATCGGTCAGGCAGACCTCGTCGAAATCCGCGCCCTCGTAAGCGGACAGGCCGTCCTCGTCAACATAGGTATTGAAATAGCCGGGCATGGCGAGAGTCTAGGTAGCCGAGGGGCCGCTGGATAGATGCCCACTCCGTTGCCGGGCAAGTGCTTCGTCCAGTTGCCGATGCGCCGCGCCCTGCCAGGCGACGGGTAGCTGGTTCTTGGCCTGGAGGTAGTGGTGCGTGAAGACGCCCAGATAAGCCTGGAGCGTCGTGCCGGCGGCTTCGTCGCCTGCCAGGTCGAGGCAGCGCGCGGCCACCTCGCTCGTGCAGAAATGGTCGCCGCAGCGTGACCGGCGCAGCCGGTATTGCGAGGCACCGGCAGGCGCCAGGCTGAGCACCGGCATGGGGTTCAGGTAGGGGCTGCGGCTGAACATCTTGCGCGCTTCGGACCAGGTGCCGTCAAGCAGGATGAACAGCGGCCGCCTGATCGCGCCGTGATGGCCCGCGGCGTGCGGCTCGACGGTGTTCACCACGCGCTCCGGCGCGGCGTACTCGCCGGGGAACACGACGTAGGGGTCCCAGGCCGGGTCGTCCAGCAGCGCGAGCAGTGCCGGGTCGGGCTGGGTCCGCGACCAGCCGAAGGCGAAGGTGTCGGCGACCGCGTCGGCGATCAGCCAGCCGGTGTTGGTCGGCTTCAGCGGCTCGATGTCGGCCATCAGCAGGCAGACCGCCGCACGCGTGTGCACCGACGGACGCAGCGCGCACATGCAGTGCGTCGGCACAAGCCGGCAGCCCTCGCAGCGCTCCCGCTTGAAGCCGCCGCGAGCCGTGAACGGCTTGGTGGCACTCGCCAGGCGCGCGGCGCGCAGCAGGGACACGGCATGGGGCATACGCCGATTGTCGGTGGGGGCGTCGGCCGCGCGGCCGGCCGGTTCAATAGTGCGGCGGCAGCTCATCGCGCAGGCTGCGCGGCGCACTCGGTTCGCCCGCCGCCGTGGCCTGGCGGCGCAGCTCGACGAGTTCGCGCACCAGCAGGTCCATCTGCTCCTGCTGACGCACGACGACCGCGTTGAGCTGCTCGACGGTGTCCTCGGCAAAGCTGGCCTTGATCTCGAGGTTGGTGATGCGCTGTTCCAGTGCCTGCAGGGTCGGTTCGTCCATGCCCGTATTGGGCCAGAACCTCAGGCCGGGTCGGGCAGCGCATCCAGCGCCAGGGTCCAGCTCGCTGCGACCTTGGCATAGCCGTCGCGCGTGGGGTGGATCTCGTTGGCCCAGTCACCCGACGCGCCCGCACTGCCGGCGTCCGCCAGCACGAGGTTGGCGGCCTGGCTGTCGATGATCTGGATGGCACCGGCGCCCGGATGCGCGAGGACGCGTTGCGCCGCCAGGTCCAGCAGCAGCTGGCCGAGCTTCTTCATCAGCAGCTCGCCGATGGCCAGCCAGACGTTGTCCGGCACCTCGAAATCGACCAGCGCCGGCTGCAGCCAGGGGCCGAAGCCCGCACCCGCCGGCGCGGGGCGCGGCCGCAGCAGCGCGTAGTTGTGCAGCAGCAGCGGCGTCTGCTGGTTGATGCCGCTGTCGCGCAGGTCCAGCAGCCCGGCGAATACGGCGCCGAGGTAAGTGCTGAAGGTCTGCCAGCCCTCGTCGCTGAGATAGCTCGCCGCATCGCCGGCGGCGCCGCGCTCGGCGGGCGTCAGCAGCAAGCGCTGGGCGCGAGGCGCGCTGGGCGGCGCACCGATGGCTTCGATGAGGTCGTTGCCGCCGCCGGAAACAAGGATGGCACTCCATCGCCAGGCGAGATTGCCGCGCAGCAGGTTCACGAACTGCGGCGCTCGCACCGTGTCCGTCATGCGCCGCAGCACCGCGCCGGGTGCCGCGCAATTCACCGCCACGGCCCAGCGCCGCAGCTGCAGTTCGTCCAGCACATTGGTGGTCTTGAACGGCGGGATGGCGCCGATTGAGAACCACGAGTCGCCCTGCGCCAGCAAGCGCTGGCCGTAGTCACCGATGGGGAACGGGTCGTTCCCGCCCAGTTCGAAGGGGCTGATGACTTTGACGGGATTCGGCATGCGGTCTCCTCCTGCGGGTGAGAACCGGCAGTGGAATGGGGCGCCGCAGCGCGCGCAACCCCAAAACTGATAGTTCAGTCGCTCTTTCGGGCCGAGCGCCGGGCCGCTCCCAAGCCGACCCTCCTGGCGATGTGCTTGTCGGTCGATCCGGCAAGCAGCGCCGTCCCCGCGGGGACCGGCCAAGGTATTCCTTGGACGAGGGGCTCAGCGCCTGTCGCCCTTGGCCGAGATGGACCCCATGCCCGACACCGAGCGCTGCACGCTGGGGTTGCCGTAGTAGTCGACCGAGCCGATGCCAGAGATGTGGGCGGAGAGGTCGTCCGTCACCCACAGCAGCACATTGCCGATGCCGCTGACGCTGACGCGGGCGCGCTGGGCCTGCAGTCGGTCGGCGATGACCTTGCCCTTGCCGGAGATCTGCAGCGCCAGGTCGTCGACACGGCCGCCGAGCTGGCCGTCGCCGGCGCCGGAGATGGAGAAGGCGAGCTGGTGGGCCTGCAGCTGGTCCAGCCGCACGACGCCGGAGCCGCTGATGCTGAGCTTGAGCTGGTCGCAGCGCAGCGGGCCGGGGGCGTGCACGTCACTGGCGCCGGACACCGACAGCGCGCGCAGCTGGCGCATCTCCACCTGCACGAAGAGCTTGCCGCTGTGCCAGAACTTCCAGCCGCCGGCCGGGCGGATGACGAGCTGGCGGTCGGCCAGCTCAACCTCCACATTCCGCTGCGCCTCGGCGTCGCCGGCGATGAAGGCCTGGTCGCGCTCGCCCTGGACGACGACGACACGCGCTGCGCCGGCCAGCTCCAGGCGGTCGAAGGCACCGGGGGCGTAGATGCGGCCGGGCTCGGCGGGCAGGGCCGGCGGCGCGGGCGGCGCCGGCGGCGCTGTGGGGGCTGTGGGCGCCGCGGGCGGCGATGGCGGCGTCTGCGCCGCGGCGATGCCGCTGGCCATCAGCAGGGACAGGACGAAGGCTTTCATAACGACTGCTCCCTCAGCATCTTGGACACCTCGCGGTTGGCCGTGATGCGCGTGCCGTCGCGCAGCTGCACGACGAGTTGCGAGTTCTCGTCCGGCGTCATGCTGTCGACGAAGTCGAGGTTGACGATGCAGCCGCGCTGCACGCGCAGGAACTTGGCCGGGTCCAGCCGCGTCTCGAAGTCGGCGATAGGCAGGCGCACGAGGAAGCTGCGGCCCTTGCTGGTGATGGCGGTGTACTTGTTGTCGGAGCGCAGGCACTCGATGGCGTCCACCTGCAGCGGGAAGATCTTGCCCTGGTCGCGCACCAAGAGGCGCGTCAGCGGCGCGTCGGCCGGCGCGCCCAGTGCCTGCGCCACGTCGGCCGCGCTGGCGGCGGGCTCGCGCAGCACATGCGCGATGGCCTCGTCGAAGCGCTCGCGCGAGAAGGGCTTGAGCAGGTAGTCCACCGCGTGCAGCTCGAAGGCCGTCAGCGCGTGCTGGTCGTAGGCCGTCGTGAAGATGATGCGCGGCTGGTGAGCGTCGCCCTGCAGCGCCTGCACGACCTGCAAGCCGGTGAGGCCCGGCATCTGGATGTCGGTCAGCACGAGCGCGGGTTTGAGCGCGCGGATCTGCGCCAGCGCGTCCTCGCCGTCTTCGCAGACGGCCACGAGCTGCAGGCCCGGCGTGGCCTTCACCCAGTCGGCCAGCGCTTCGGCGGCCAGGTGTTCGTCTTCGGCGATCAGGACGGTGGTGGTGGTGTTCATGTCTGTGGGATAAACAAGTCGACGCGAAAACCCGCGCCCGGGGCCGTGTGGATGCGCAGGCGCGCCTGGCCGTCGTAGTCCAGCGCAAAGCGCTTCTTCAGCGCCGACAGGCCGATGCCGCGGCGCTGGCCGGGCTTGGGCTCCAGCGCCTCGGGCTCGCAGCCCGGGCCGTCGTCGGCCACGGCCAGGTCCAGCCCGTGGTTGAGGGCATTGCGCCGCGCGGTGATGGTCACGCGGCCGCCGCCCTTGCGCGGCGCTACGGCGTGCAGGATGGAGTTCTCGACCAGCGGCTGCAGCGTGAGCGGCGGCAGCTCGTCGGCCATCACGCGCTCTTCCAGCTGCCAGTCCACGCGCAGCCGCGAGCCCAGGCGCAGAGCTTCCAGCGCCAGGTAGTCGCGCAGGAAGTCGATCTCGTCGGACAGCATCACGCGGTCCTCGGCACCTCTTTTCGTGTCGAGCACATAGCGCAGCATGGAGGCGAACTTCAGCAGCGCGGCCTCGGCGGCGGCCGGGTCCTTGCGCGTCAGTGCGATCAGCGAATTCAGCGTGTTGAACAGGAAATGCGGGTTCAGCTTGCCGCTGATGGCCGACAGCTCGGCCTTGGCCAGCGCCGACTCGGCCTGGGCCGCGGCCACGGCCGCCGAACGCGCCGCGCGCGACTGCAGCACGGCCGTGAAGGCGGTGGCGATGGTCGCGTAGACCACCACCCCCCACACCGAGCGCCACAGCAGCCCGGCCAGCAGCACGGCGCCGGCATGGTCGGCCCCGAACAGAAGCGCGTTGACGGCGAACTCGCCCGCCTGCCACAGCGCCGCAAAACCCAGGGCTGCCAGCACATGGGCCGGTGCCGTCGCGGCCGGGCCGGCATCGGCGGCCTGCAGGCGGCGCACCAGCGGCCACACGGCAATGCCCAGCAGCATCGGCGCCCACAGCATGGTGGTGGCCTGGTAGACGGCCAGCCAGAACGGGTCCAGCCCGCGGTCGAACTCGCTGCCGGCCAGCACGAACAGGCACCAGGCCAGCGTGCAGCCACCGGCATACGACAGCCACAAGCGCCGGTTGCTGTGGCGGTGGTCGGGCGTGGGGCCGAGGCTGTTCATGGCTTCATCTTAGGGAGGGCCCCGGGGCCGGCGGCGGCCCAGGCGACAAAGTGCGGACCCCGGGGTGCGGGATGCGGTCTCCGGGGTGTTGCTGACAGGCCTTGTGGACCCCTCCCGGCATAATTCGCACCCTTCCCCATCGAATTCGGACGAGCGTCATGGCCAGCGTCAACAAAGTCATCATCATCGGCAACGTCGGCAAAGACCCCGAGGTCCGCTACAACCCCAGCGGCGGCGCCTGGGTCACCCTCAGCCTGGCCACCACCCGCAACTGGAAGAACCGCGAGACCGGCGAGCGCCAGGAAGAGACCGAATGGCACCGCGTCGTCTTCAACGACCGCCTGGCCGAGATCGTCGGCGAATACGTCAAGAAGGGCCGCCCGCTGTACGTGGAGGGTCGCTTGAAGACCCGCAAGTGGCAGGACAAGGAAGGCCGCGACACCTACACGACCGAAATCATTGCCCAGGAAATGCAGCTGCTCGGCGGCCGTGACGGCGGCGGCGGTGGTGATGAAGGCGGTGGCGGCGGTGCCGGCTACAGCCGTGGCGGCGGCGATGACATGGGCGGTGGCAGCCGCCCGGCGGCGCGGCCGGCCGCGGCGACTCAGCGCCCGGCGCCTCAGCGGGCTCCGGCCCCGGCGCCCAAGGCGTCGACGGGGTTTGACGATATGGATGACGATATTCCTTTTTGAAACCCCGCTGCAGAATGAACCAAAGGCCCGTGGCGCGAAACGCCACGGGCCTTTTTCTTTATCGTCTACGAACATAGAAACGGAGAATCGCTAGAAATGAGTCGACTGAAATCCTTGTTCAAAGAGCTCCAAGAGAAATTCCCTGACGATTTATTTCTGACGAACCATGATCGCAAACTCAGAGAAAGCCGCCCTCTTCTTCGCTGGCAACGCTCATATGAGCGGGCGCTCGATGTGCTGGATGAGAGAGCTTGGAACGTTGTTCGGCAAAAGGCGATGCAGCAATTCCCACAACGGACGAGTGACCGAGGCAAACAACAATTCTTCGAAATTTTGAACGAAGCGTTTGCCTATCGGTTCTTGCTGCGCAGCGGCTTCGAAGATATTTCATTTGTCGAAGAGGAAGACCCGCGCGCCCGAAGGAAAAAGGGACAACAAGCTGAGCATCCAGATCTTCAGTTTTTCCGGAATACCTCGCAAATCCACTGCGAAGTCAAAACCATTAATCGCTCCAACGACCAGTTAAAACGTGATCGCTCGATTGGAGTTGTGTACGACTCCTCAGTTTTCGAACTTGGGTCACCATTTTTTGAAAAACTGGGAAAGACCGTGTCCAAGGCGACGCAGCAGCTGGCGCAATTTGGAACACGGGGAATCGTCTATCTAATTATTCATCCAGACGACTGGACGCTCGACAATATCGAAGAGGACAAACGGCAGATCAAGACCTTCTTGAAGGCTAAATTCCCAAGTACCGACATCGTTGCCAAGTTCGGCGTATACGGTCGCCGTCATCTGCGAATCTCCAGGACAGTGCCTGCTATTACCCACCCCGCGCCGTACTCGGCACATGCCCGATCACCTGTTTGAACGCCCTGCTGAACGACGCCTCCGACTCGTAGCCCAGGCACCCGGCCGCCGAGACCACGCGCATGCCGTCCTGGGCGATCCAGCGGCAGGCCTGAACCGTTGCAGCACGCCTGCAAAAGAGAATTCGCAAAGCCCTGTGGATTCCCGGCACGCCGGAGCGTCGTTCCTCTGACTGGCCCGTCGGCCAGGATTCGGAGAGGCCGCACGAAACTCCTTCTCACGTCCGCCAGCATCAAGAACCCGAGCATTCACGCCGCGCGGCTCGAACTGCCGGGCAAGCCGATCGCAATTGCCACGCGCTGTGCATCCCCACGGCCGGCTACGGGCATCCACTCACGACGCCGGCCAGGGCATGGAATTTCGTTGCCGGGCGGGAGTCGCGCACGCCGACGGCCGAGCTTGTTGAAAATCCCTGGGGTGTGTTGGAACGCGAGGAGCGTGGCGATGGCGCCGCAGGTCGGCGAGGTCCTCATCGAAACGAAGCCACCCATCACCGGCGAAGGTTCCGCGTCGGCCGTTCCGGCCCGGGCGCTGAACCGGCCTCAACCTTGCGTCGGCAGCCGCCGTGGCCTCAGGGGCAGCAGAAGCACCTTGCCGATCGCCGTGCTGGGCGGGTATTGAGCTGGGTCAATGACTCCAAGCGCGTCCGGCAGGCGCTTCGCGTCGTAGCGGAAGGTGCCGAACACCAGATCCCAGAACGGCGTCAGCACGCCGAAGTTCTGGGCCTCGTTCAGGTTGGCGCTGTGGTGGAAGCGGTGGAGTTCCGCGCCGACAAGCAGATAGTTCAAGGGCCCGGCCTTGATGTCCACGTTGAAGTGCGACACCAGGCCCTGCAAGCCCATCAGCGCGTTGAACAGGAAGAGCGTCTCGGGGCGCGCGCCGAGCGTGACCAGCGGCAGCTGCACGATGGCCAGCGACACGATGAAGTTCAAGGGATGGCCCACGGGGTGCATCAGCAGATAGACCTTGTCCGGCAGATGGTGGGCCACATGCACCTTCCACAGCCAGGCGCCGACGGGACCCCGGGCCTCGTGGCTGAGGCGATGGAACCAGTACTGGAAGAACTCGAACACCAGCAGCACGGCGAGGAATTCGACGACGACCGGCATGCCCGTGACCAGCCCGGTGTTGAAGCGGCTCATGTCCAGCGCCAGCCAGCCCAGGCCGAACTTCAATGCGGCCGCAATGCCGCCGTTGACGGCGATGTACTTCAGATCGCGCCAGAAGCTCGCGCGCGTCATCCGCCATTGCGGCCGGGCCGGATGCAGGAACTCGACGGCCAGCAGCAAGACGAAGCGGGCACCTGCCATCCACGCGAACACGGTGGCGAGGTTCCAGCCCTGCACCAGCGACGCCGCGAAGAGCAGCAGCGTCGCGGCGAGCAGCATGGGGTAGAAGGCATAGCTTGCGAAGGCGTCGAAGAACCCTCGTGAGCGGGAATGGGCCTGCATAGAATCTCCACGATCATGGACAGCGTGTCCGGAAACGGATGGGTGCCCCGCCATGCTGGCGACGCGGGCGCTGCCGGCCAAGCACAGCGTGCCGCCGCTCGTCCGCTAGCAGACACAACCCTCACCCGTGTTCAGGAGAGCCCGTGGTCCGTCCCGGCATTGACCGCCGCATCGAACGCACGCGCGACGCGCTTCGGACGGCGCTGCTGGAGCTGATGCTGGAACGCGGCTGGGACGGCATCGACGTGCAAGCGCTGTGCGCCCGGGCCAATGTCGGCCGCTCAACCTTCTACCAGCACTTCCCCAACAAGGAGGAGTTGCTCAAGGCCAGCTTCGCGGGACTCAAAGGCGCCGTGTCCGCCCAGGCTTCAGGCGAGGGCTCGGTGCCCGGGCCGCTGGGCTTTGTGCCGGCCCTGGTTGCCCATGTGCACGAGATGCAGGAGCTGTTCCGGGCCATGCTGGTTCGGCGCTCGGGCCACTATGTGCAGGATCGCTTCCGTGAGCTGCTGATCGAGATGATCCTGGCCGACGCGCCGGGCGCGAAGCGGTCCTGGCAGGCGACGGCGCGAGCGCATTACCTCGCCGGCGCGCTGTTCGAGTTGCTCGTCTGGTGGCTGGGCAGCAACCGGCCGCACAAGCCGGGCGAAATCGAGTCGCTCTTTCGGCACTGGAGCACGGCCGTCCTCGACGCGCCCATGTTGCTGAAATAGCGCGTCCGCTGGACAAAGGTGCTCGTCAGCGTGCTGCCCCGCTGACGATGAAGTCGTCGAAGGCGGTCACGCTGTCCGCCTTGGTCCAGACGCCCACGGCGCCCGCGCCGTCGATGTGGCTGTCCTCGACGTCGATGTAGCGCTTGCCGTCCAGCGACACCTGGATGCGCCGGCCCGCGAACTCGACGCGCAGCCGGTGCCAGGCCTTGGCTGCGACGGGAGCGTCGACGTACTTCAGCGTGTGCCGCGTCCCGCCCTCGGTGTAGTACAGCGAGACGTTGTTCTCCAGCGCGTTGGCTCGCGCCACGTAGTAACGATGGCCGTCCTTCCAGCGCCACACCACGCCGCCGGCCTGGTCCTCCCGGCCATCCAGGGACTTGAAGCTGACCTCGACGAAGCCGTCGGCGACCGAGCTGCCAGCCTTCACGCACCACGGGAAGTCGCCGCGGCCGCGCTGGACCAGGACATGGGACTTGCTGGGCGCGTCGGGAGCCGCCTCCACCTGCCAGCGTGGTTGGCCACCGCCGGTCACGCCGCAAGTCCAACCCGATGGCGCTCCGCCCGGCCGGTCGGCATCGAAACCCTGGCTCTGGGCGACTGCGGACCCAAGCGTCAGCGCGGTCAGGCTCAGCGCGATGAACTGCTTCATGGTGACTCCTCTGCGGTCAGGGGTTCGCGGCGCGGTTCGACGCGAGACGCGCCTTCACGGCCGCCACCAGCGGCTCGATCACGGACGGCGGGAACGGTGACACGCTGCTGACGTTGATCTCGCAAAGCACGTAGCGATCCGGCTCGGCGGCGGTGGGCTCGCCGAACATGAAGTCGCAGTCCCAGAGCATCGGCAACTGCTCCGGCGTCAAGCCAACGCGTTGGCGCAGCTGCTCGATCCACTGAGTCTCCAACAGGGACTTCAGCGCTTGGAACTGAGGTAGATCGGCCGGGTGGTAGAGCCTCGGGCTCGTAGGCGGCGCGGGCTCGCCTGCTGTGGCGGGGTACAGCGCGTTGACCGCCTGGTGCCCGAAACCCGCCACGCGGTCCTCGACGAGGTAGGCGCGCACCATGCCGTCGACCAGGCGCGGCTGCCAGGCCTGGTCGACCATGTGTCCGCCGCTGACTGCCTCGAAGTAAGGCGCCAGCCGCTGCAGCAAGGCTGGCAGGTCGAGCTGCTCTTCCTCGCAGCCTCGCTGGGCGTGGCGAACCTTCAGCAGCGCAGAGCCCGCAACCTGCTCGACGCGCCAGACGCCGTTGCCGCTTTGGCCGCGGTGCTGCTTCAACACGCGTGGGCCGTGCTGCAGCCGCAGCGGCAGCTCCTCGGCGAGCTGCGCCAGGCTGTCGACGCGGATGGCATCACTGCCGAACGGCAGGTCGCGCACGTCGACCAGCACGTCCTTGGTGCCGAGCTTGAGGATGGTGTCCGGATGGGCACTGACGAAGACGCCGGCCCGGGCCACCTCGCGCAGCAGCGCATCGAGCCGGTCGCGCCGGCGGCCGGACTCGACCGGGTTGCACCAGACCAGCACGCCGTCCACGCGGCGCAGCTGTGCGTCCACTTCGTCGGCAAAGTCGTCGTGATAGATCGCCGGCTCGGCCGCCACGCCCGCCGCCGCAAAGGCATCGAACAAGGCGGCGAAGCGGCCTTCAGCCGGGTCGCTGCGGTCGCGGGCCGCGCGGTCGCTGGGATAGAGCAAGGCCACGGATGGTGAGCGTTCGGCAGCCATGGGCCTCTCCTTGCATCCTGCGATCAGGCGTGATGCACCAGTGGATAAAGCACGAGACCGGCGACCGCGGCGACGGCCACGATGACAGGCTCGGGCAGCTTCTTGAAGCGCCACAGCACGGCCACCGTGACCAGCGCCAGGCCAGCCGTCACCCAGTCGGTGATCGAGCGCTGGCCGATGACCATGACCGCCCCCGTGATCGCGCCGATGGCCGCCGCCGTCACGCCGTCGACGAAGGCGACGATGCCGGGCTTCTTGCCATGTTTCTTGAAATACGGCGCCGGCAGGATGGTGAACAGGTAGCAGGGCACGAAGGTGCCCAGGGCCGCCACGACCGCGCCCCAGAAGCCGGCCACCAGATAGCCGATGAAGCCCGTGGTGATGACCACCGGCCCGGGCGTGATCATGGCCACCGCGACGGCATCGACGAACTGCCGGTCGTTGAGCCAGTGGTGCTCCTGGACCACGCCGCCGTACAGGAAGGGCACGATGGCCAGGCCGCTGCCGAAGACGAAGCTGCCCGCGTAGGCGAAGAAGGCGCCGATCTCGACCAGGCGCGGCCAGTCCACGGCCGCGACTGCCGCGGCGCCGGCCACCGGCACCGCCAGGGCCACGCCGTTGATCCGGCCGCTCAGCTTCGGGCGCGCGCGCACCAGCCACACCAGCACCCCGGCGCCCAGGAAGAGCCAGATCATTTCGGACTTGGTGATGACGGTGACGGCCGCGCTGGCCGCGAAGATGGCCCAGAGCAGCTTGTCGCGGCCGATGTTCTTGGTGGTCAGCTTGTAGGCACTCATCGCGATGATGCCGATGACCGCGGCGCCAACGCCGTAGAAGACCGCCTGCATCCAAGCAATGCCGCCGAAGGCGACGTAGACCGCCCCGATGGCCACCACCATCAGGAAGGAGGGGATGACAAAGGCCAGCCCCACCAGCGTTGCGCCCCGCACCCTGAAATGCACATAGCCAAGGTAGATGGCCAGTTGCGCCGCCAGGGGGCCGGGCATCAGCTGCGCCAGGGCCATGCCCTCCTTGTAGTCGGCCTCGGAGATCCACCGGCGCTGTTCGACAAGGTCCCGGTACATGAAGCCCACCAGGGCCACCGGCCCGCCAAAGCCCCAGGTGCCCAGGCCGAGCATGTAGCCCACCAGCTGCCACAGCGTGTAGCGCGGGCCGGATGGGTCCTGCTCACTCATGCGCGCGGCTCCTTGGCCTGCAGCGGCTTGCCCGCCGCGGCCCAGGCGTCGATGCCGCCCGGCAGGAAGCTGGCCTTGACGCCCTGCGCGCGCAGCTTCAGCGCGGTGGCACGCCCCACCTCGTGGCCGTAGATGCAATAGACCAGCACCTCGCGGCCGGCCGGCAGTTCGGCCGCCCAGTCCTGCACGCTGGCCGGGTCGCGCCAGCGCGCGCCGGGCAGCAGCGTGGCGGCCTGCTCGTACATGGCGTCGCGCCGCACGTCGACCACCACCCGAGCCGCGAGGTCCAGCCCGGCGAGATCGGCCGCGGCGCCATCGCTGGCCGCGTGCACGGCCTGCTGATAGCGCTCGTAGACCTTGCTCCAGTCGATGTGGGCCATGAAGGCGTCGACGTAGGCCCCGGCCGCGGCGCCGTGGTCGAAGTGATAGGCATGCTCGTACATGTCCAGCGCCAGGATGGGCACGCCGCCAGCCAGTGCGTGGGTATGGTCGGCCGACCATTGATTGACCAACGTCCCTTCGCGCGGCTGGAAGCTCAGCAGCACCCAGCCCGAGCCACCGCCCAGGGCCTTGCCCATGGCCACGAACTCTTCGCGCCAGCGCTCGACGCTGCCAAAGCTGCCGGCCAGCGCCAGGGCCATGGCCGGCGTCATCGCGGGCGGTTCGGACGCCAGGCTGTCGAAGTACAGCTCGTGCAGCAGCATGGAGTTGGTCGCGATCAGCTCCTCGCGCTTCAGGCCATTGAGCTCGAACCCCGGCAGGCTGCCGGCACTGGCCTGAGCCAGGGCCGCGCGGATGGCATTGAGGCGCTTGACCGCACCGCCGTAGTTGTTCTGGTGGTGGCTGCGCAGCAGCTTCTCGGACAGGCCCTGGAACAGGCCGGGATCGAAAGGGAGGTCTTGGGGAATCGCGTTCATGGCTTGTCGGTCTCGTGTTGGAAAGCGGTCAGCAGGCCCTCGAAGACACCAGCCGCCACCTGCATGAGCTGGTCGTCGTCGGTGATGGCCTCGCGCATGCCGGCCAGCACGCGCTCGACGCCGGCGGCTTCGGGCGGCTGCACGCCGCCGGCGTCCAGGCTGTGCACCAGCAGGCCCAGGCGCAGCAGCGCGGGGGTTTCCAGGCCGAAGCTGGCCAGCAGGGTCTCGAAGGTCACACGCGGACCTACATGGGTGAAGGTCGCGCCATCGAAATCGAAGCCGAGTGCCGCCTTGGGGCAATCGGCGGGAGCGTCGAGCCAGATGAACCGGGCGTCCGGGTCGATGAAGCGGCGGATCAGCCAGGCGCTGGCCAAGCGGTCCACCCAGGGGCGGCTGCGTGTCGCCCAGGTGCGGCCGCGGAAGTCGGCCACTTCGAGCCGGGCGATGCCTTGCTGAACGGCATGCGGCTCGTTGGGCGAGAGCACGCGGTTGGCGTCGAGTTCGAGCGCCTGCAAAGCCGCCTCGGTCTGGCGCTGGGCCTCACCGGGGAAGAAGTCGATGGCGATGAGCTGCTCCAGGCTCTTGCGCAGTTTGCGGCACTGCTTGAGCACGTCCAGCGCGCTGTCCTGGCGCAGCTCGGCGCGGGCCGCGGCGACCTGCGCGAAGAGCTCGCCGAACTCCGCCGTGCGGTCAAAGAGTGCCGGGAAATCCTCAGCATCGCTCTGCGTCGGCAGCAGATGGGCAGTGCCGGCGTTCGCTCGCAGATCCTCGGCAATGGATTGCAGCGCGGCTGCGTTCCCGCCCAGGTCAGGCAGCAGGTAGACGCCGTCCCTCAACACCACGGCGCCGCAGGACTTGAGCGCCCGCCAGCAACGCATGCGGGCGGTGGCGTTCTCCGTGGGCAGCGAGAGGATCAGTAGCAGCCATTTCATGCAGTAAAGGTTACTACACAAAATAGGAATCGCTACATTTTCTTAGATCGACCCGGTGCGCTGTCGCTGCGCGGCAGCTCGCCAATGTGGATCGACGGTCTCCCGCCCTCACTGGCTCAATCCGCCGAACCCTCGCCGCGGCGCCCGATCGCCGCATCAATCGCCCGCACCAACTCATCCCGCCCAAACGGCTTCGCCACCCGACGGAACCACGGCGCGTCATCGGCCACGCCTTGTGGCTCCACCGCCGCACTGATCGCCACGACCGGGATCCCGGCCGTGCGCGGGTCGCTGCCGAGCAACCGGAACGCCTGCCGGCCCGTCAGCTCGGGCATCTGGTTGTCCATCAGGATCACTGCCGGCCGGTAAGCGATGGCCAGGGCCACGCCCTCGCGGCCATTGGTGGCCGTGACGAGCCGCAGGTCCGGCCGCGGAGCCAGCTGGGCCTGCACCAGCTGCTGGCTCGGGGCGTCGTCATCCACGAGCAAGACCGTGTGCTGCGCCTGGGCCTGCGAGGCGGCGGCGGTCGGCCGCTCGGCCGGGTCTGCCGGCGCGTCAGCGGGCGGCGCCTCGTTGAAGACGAGGTCCACCCAGAAGCAGCTGCCGACGCCGGGCGTGCTGCTGACGCCGATGCGGCCGCCCATCAGCTCCACCAGGTGCTTGGCCACCACCAGCCCCACGCCGGTGCCCTCGACGGCCTCCTGGCCCTGCTGCTCGCGGCCCAGGCGGTTGAACGGCTCGAAGAGATGGCCGATCTCATCCTCGTTCAGCCCGCGCCCGCTGTCGCGCACTTCGATGCGCAAGTGCTCGTCGTCCAGCTGCCGCACGGTCATGTCCAGCTCGCCTTGCGGCCGGTTGTACTTGACGGCGTTGGACAGCAGGTTGAGCAGCACCTGCTTGAGCCGCATGCGGTCCGCCACGACGCTGATGCCCGGCGGTGGCATGGCGAAGCGGGTGCTCAGGCCGCGGGCCTGGGCCTGCGGCGCCACCATGGTGGCGCACTCGGCGAGCAGCGCGTGCAGTGGCCAGCGCTGCAGGTCCAGCTCCAGCTTGCCGGCCTCGATGCGGGCCAGGTTCAGCAGCTCGTCGATCAGGGCCAGCAGGTGCTCGCCGGCCTCGAGGATGTGGGCGTTGAAGAGGGTCTGCCGGTCCGCCGGAAAGCGGTGGTTGGGCGCGGCCAACAGCTGCGAGAAGCCGATGATGGCGTTCAGCGGCGTGCGCAGTTCATGGCTCATGCGTGTGAGGAACTCGCTCTTGGCCCGGCTGGCGCTTTCCGCCGCCCGCGTGGCGGCCAGCAGGTCGCGGTTCATCGCCTCCAGCTGCTCGGTGCGCTGCGCCACGCGGTGCTCCAGCTCTTCGTTCAGGCTGCGCACGACGACTTCGGCCGCCTTGCGGGCCGTCACGTCCTGCAGGGTGCTGAACCAGCGCGAGCCCGCCACTCCCGCAACGGTCTCGATGGGTTCGATGACCTGGGCCACCTGCAGGGCTTCGCCGTTGGGTCGAACCAGGCGGTACTCGGTCTCGACCTTGGCGCCCGTGTGGATGGCCTGCTCGGTGGCGCGCTGGAAGGCGTCCCCGTCACCCTCGTCCACCAGGCGGGACATCCAGTCCTGGAGGCTGCGCGGCATGTCGTCGGCGCTGCAGCCTGCCAGCGCCGGCAAGGTCTCCGACCAGCTCTCGAACGAGCCGTCGGCGCGCGTCACCACGTGCGCCAGCCGAGCCAGGCCCTGGGCGCGCCGCAGCCCGGCCTCGCGCTCGCGCAGTGCGGTCTCGGCGAGCACGCGCTGGGTCACGTCCAGCGGGGCGACGAAGCGGGCCAGCTGGCCGCCGTAGAGCAGCTCGTGGGACGTGATCTCCACGTAGATGAGTCGCCCGTCCTTGAGCCGGTGCCGCCACACGCCGCTGTTGAACACCTCCGGCGGCGTCAGCCGCACGGATTGCTCGACCGCCGCGACGTCCTCGGGCGGGCGGATGTCGCGGATCGTCATCGAGAGGAACTCGCCGCGCGTGTAGCCGTACTTCTGGCAGGCCACCTCGTTGACGTCCAGGAAGCGCAGCGTCTGCAGGTCGTAGATCCACATCGGCACGGGGTTGGCCTCGAACAGGCGCTGGTATTCATGCCCGTCTTTCGGCGAGGGCGCCGACGCACTGGCCGGGCTCTTCTCCGTGGCGGCGCTGCTGGCCTTGCTCGACGGCTGTGACGACTTCCTGGCCATGGGATTGGCTGCTTTTCCATGGGGCACGACCCCGCGCCCCCATGCCTGACTCTAGCGCCAGTGAACAGCCGCTTAGGGCCCGCTGCACAAGGGTCGTGCCCCCATCAGACGCTTCATGCAGATGTATCCAGAAGTACAGAATTTGCGAGGCGGTGTCGATCCGGGGCGGCTTCGATCGTCGTGCCCCTGACTGGCCGCTCTCGGCCGGGACAGGAAGCGCCTCATGAAACTTCTTCTCACATCCGCCGGCATCAGGAACCCGAGCATTCACCGCGCGCTGCTCGAACTCCTGGACAAGCCGATCGCCGACTGCCATGCGCTGTGCATCCCCACGGCCGGCTATGGGCATCCGTTCATGACGCCGGACAAGTCATGGAATTTCATTGCCGGCCGGGAGCCGCGCACGCCGATGGCCGAACTGGGCTGGAAGTCCCTGGGTGTGCTGGAACTCACCGCGCTGCCCAGCGTCGGCCGGGCGCGCTGGGAGCCCTGGGTGCGGCAGGCGGACGTGCTGCTGGTGAACGGTGGCGACGCGCTGTACCTGGCCCACTGGATGCGGCAGTCGGGCCTCGCGGACCTGCTGCCCTCGCTGCCCGACATCGTCTGGGTGGGCCTCAGCGCAGGGAGCATGGCGATGGCGCCGCAGGTCGGCGAGGCGTTCATCGAGATGAAGCCGCCCATCACCGGCGAAGACGTCGCGCTCGGGCTGGTCGATTTCTCCATCTTTCCGCACCTGGACCATCCCGGTTTCGATCAAAACACGATGGCCTGTGCGAAGACATGGGCCGCCGGCCTCGCCGGCCCGTCCTACGCCATCGACGACCAGACCGCCATCAAGGTGGTGGACGGCCGCGTCGAAGTCGTCTCCGAAGGACAGTGGAAGTTCTTCGGCCGCTGAACGCTGTTCGCCCTCACCCCGCCCTCGCCGCACTCGGCGCATGCCCGATCACCCGCTTGAACGCGCGGCTGAACGACGCCTCGGACTCGTAGCCCAGCCGGTCGGCCGCCGTGGCCACGCGCATGCCGTCCTGGGCGATCCAGTGGCGGGCCTGGAACATCTTGACCTTGGCGACGTATTTGGCCGGACTCTCGCCCATCGTGCGGGTGAAGGCGTCGGCGAAGCTGGAACGTGAGGCGCCCATCAGGCCGGCCAGGCGGGGCACGCTCCAGTCGCCTTCGGGGTCGGCGTGGATGGCGGCGATGACCTTGCCGATCCTGGGGCAGCGCACGGCCGCGACCCAGCCGGTGGCGTCGCTGCAGCCGCATTCCACCCAGGCGCGGATGATGCTGGCGGCCAGCGCGTCGGCCAGGCGCGCCAGGATGCCGCAGGCGCCGATGCGGTCCAGCGCGACCTCACGTTCCATCGCGTCGAGCAGCGCGGGCACGGTGGCGTCCTTGTTGGCCAGGTCGCTGGTCAGCATGACGGGCGGCATCATCGCGATCAGCGGGTGCAGCGGGTCCAGGTTGAAGCGCAGCGCGCCGCAGAACATCACGTCCGCCGGCGGGCCCTGGACGCTGTCGGTGCCAGGCGGGCTGCCGACCAAGTAGATGTTGTCGGACACGGCCACGCGCGACAGCGAATCGATGTCGACGGTCGGCACGTCGGGGGCGCTGGCCAGCACGTGGAAGCTGCCGTGCGGCAGCAGCACGGCGTCGCCGGGCTGCAGGCGCACCCAGTCGGTCGACGCGGTGCGCAGCCAGGCGCCGCCGCTGCCGACGAAGTGAAAGCGCGCCGAGCGCTGGGCCGGAAAGGCAACGGCCCAGGGCGCGCGCATGACGCAGCGGCCGTACTCGACGCCGTCCAGGCGCAGGCCCAGCAGGATCTCGGTCAACGAATCGGGCGTGTCGGGCAGCAGCCCGGCAGATTTGGACGAAAGGTCAAGCATTTCGGCTCTTTCGGCATGGAAACGCCAGGATGCTATGCCTAGCATGAACCTCCGTTCAATGAAGGGGTTTGCATCTTGTCCTCCTCGCCCTGCTCCGCCTGCCTAGACGCCGTAAACGCGGCCGCCCTGCCGCCCACCCCACCGGCCCCGGCCGCGGCCGCGGCCGGCCCCCGCTGGCCCGCCGTCGCCTCGCTGACGCTGGGCGTGTTCGGCCTCGTGATGGCCGAGTTCCTGCCGGCCAGCCTGCTGACGGCCATGGCCACCGACCTGGGCGTCAGCGACGGCGCCGCCGGGCAGGCCGTGACGGCCACCGCCCTGGTGGGCGCCGTTGCCGCGCCCTCGCTGCCGCTGCTGACGCGCCGGCTGGACCGCAAGCACGTCATGCTGGCCTTCAGCGCGCTGCTGGTGCTGTCCAACGTGCTGGCCGCCACGGCCGGCAGCCTGGCCGCGCTGCTGGTGGCCCGCGTGCTGCTGGGCGTGGCGCTGGGCGGCTTCTGGTCGATGTCGGCGGCACTGGCGATGCGGCTGGTGCCCGAGAAGCTGTTCGCCCGCGCGATGTCCGTCATCCTGACCGGCGTGTCGGTGGCCACGGTCTGCGCGGCGCCCGTCGGCGCGTGGATGGGCGAGGTCTGGGGCTGGCGCAGCGCCTTCATCGCGGCCGGTGCGGTCAGCGTGCTGACGCTGGCGGTGCAGGCCGCCACGCTGCCGGCGCTGCCGCCGCGCGACAACCCCAACCTGCGCGTGCTGGCCGAGCTGCTGCGCCGCCCGCCGGTGCGCGTGGCGCTGCTGGCGGTGCTGCTCGTCATCTCGGGCCATTTCGCCGGCTTCACCTACATCCGCCCGCTGATGGAGCAGGTCACGCACCTGTCCGTCGGCGCCATTTCGGGCGTGCTGCTGGGCTATGGCATCGGCGGCTTCTTCGGCAACTTTGCCGGCGGCTGGCTGGCCGGGCGCAGCGAGCGCCATGCGATCGTCGGCGGCGGCCTGCTGATCGCCCTGCTGGCGGCCAGCCTGCTGGTGGCAGGCAGCTCGGCCGCCGTCACCGCGGTGGCCGTCACGCTGTGGGGCTTTGCCTTCGGCGCCTTCCCGGTGGGCTTCCAGACCTGGATCGTGCGCGCCGCACCCGACCAGGCCGAGGGCGCGGGCGGCCTGCTCGTGGCAGGCTTCCAGATCGCGATCGCCAGCGGCGCCGTCGGCGGCGGTCTGCTGGTGGACCACATCGGCGCGCTGGGCGGCCCGGCTTTCGCACTGGTTGCGCTGACGCTGGGCACGCTCTTGACGCTGCGCCATGGCCCACGGCCGGCAGCGAAGGGGGTCGCATGAATCGCCAACTCCGGCTCGCCGCCCACCCGCAGGGCCTGCCCGGTCCCGAGCACTTCCAGCTCGACACGCAGCCCGTGCCCGAGCCTGCCGACGGTCAGGTGCTGCTGCGCACGCTCTACCTCTCCGTCGACCCCTACCAGCGCAACCTGATGGACCCGGTCGGCCCGGGCTACGCGCCACCGGTGCCGCTGGGCGGCGTGATGGTGGGCGGCGCAGTCAGCCGCGTGGTCGCGTCGCGTCACCCGGCTTGGCGCGAAGGCGAGCTGGTGCTGGCCAACGCCGGCTGGCAGGACTATGCGCTGTCCGACGGCAGCGACCTGCTGGCGCTGGGCGACGTGGCGCAGCCATCTTTCGCCCTGGGCGGCCTGGGCATGCCGGGGTTCACGGCCTGGGTCGGCCTGCTAGACATCGGCCAGCCCAGGCCGGGCGAAACGGTCGTCGTCGCCGCAGCCACGGGCGCAGTCGGCGCCGTCGTCGGCCAGCTCGCCAAGCTCAAGGGCGCCCGCGTCGTCGGCATTGCCGGCGGCGCGGACAAGTGCCGCCACGCCGTCGAGGAACTCGGCTTCGACGCCTGCCTGGATCGGCATGCGCCCGACCTCGCCGCAAGGCTCGCAGCGGCCTGCCCGCAAGGCATCGACGTCTATTTCGAGAACGTCGGCGGCGAGGTGTTCGACGCGGTGCTGCCGCTGCTGAACCTTCACGCCCGCGTGCCGGTCTGTGGCTTCATCTCGCACTACAACGACGCCGCGCCGCCCGCCGGCCCGGACCGCCTGCCTGGCCTGATGGCCACGCTGCTGGCCCGGCGCATCCACATGCAGGGCTTCATCATCCTGGACCACTACGGCCCGCGTTTCGACGCCTTCCGGCGTGAGATGAGCGGCTGGCTGGCTTCAGGGCGCATCACGCTGCGCGAGGACGTTGTCGACGGCCTGGAGCAGGCACCGGCCGCATTGGCGCGGCTGCTGCAGGGCGGCAACTTCGGCAAGACGGTGGTGAAGGTGGCGCGAGAGTAGCCCGCGACGGACTACGCCGCCTTCTTGCGGGCGGCGCGCTTGCGGGCCGGAGCCTCCGGCCTGGCCGTCTTCGCGGCGCCCGCCTTGCCGCCCAGGCTCTTGCGCAGCAGTTCCGTCAGGTCCACCACGTTGTCGCCGCCGAGCTCGGGCGCCTCCTCGAAGGGCTTCACGGTGGCCTTCTTGCCGGCCTTGGCCTTGCGCGCCACCAGCGCGTGAATGGCGGTCGTGAAGTCGTCCTTGAACTGCCGCGGCTTCCAGGCGCCCGTCATCTGGCCGATGAGCTGCTGCGCCATGTCCAGTTCGGCCGCCTTCAGGCCGTTGGCCGCCGCGCCTTCGCTCGGCAGGCCCAGATCGTCCACCGAGCGGATCTCGTCGGCCCAGCGCAGCGTGCCCAGCATCAGCGCCGGCCCGGCCGGGATCAGCGCGGCGAGGTGCTCCTTGTTGTGCAGCACGAAGCGGGCAATGCCGATCACGCCCGCCTTGGCCAGCGCCTCGCGCAGCAGCGCGTACACGCGCTGCGCCTTGCCGTCGGGCGCCAGGTAGTAGGGCTTCTCGATGTAGACGAAGGACACCTCCTGGGCCTTCACGAAGGTGTCGATCGCGATGGTCTGCGTGCGCTTGGGATAGGCGGCCTTGACCTCGTCGTCGGACAGCACGACGTACTCGTCGCCCTGCAGCTTCACGCCCTTGACGATGTCGCTCTTGGCGATCTCCTTGCCGGTGCGCTTGTTGACGCGTTTGTAGCCGACCGGGTCCATGCTGCGCTTGTCGAGCCAGTCGAAATCGACCTCTTCTTCCCGCGTCGCGGCGTGCAGCGACACCGGCACATGCACGAGGCCGAACGAGATCGCCCCTTTCCAGATGGCACGCGGGCCTGCCCCTCTTGCCTTGTCCTTGGCCATCGGTGTCTCCTGGCGGCGAGCTCAGCGCGGCGCCAGGGCCGCGCCGCAATGCCCGAAGACCGGGCCGTCCGCCACCCGTGCGTCCGAAACGCGATTGCGGCTGGCGCGGTGGGGACAGGCGAGCCGCATGGCTCAGCTCGCCCAGTGGGCGCCGTAGTGGCCGTAGACGCCGCGGCCATACTCCTCGGAATAGGCCGGCAGCTCGTCCTTGGCGTAGTGCGGCCCGCTCCTGAGCTGCTCCATGTCGAGGTTGACGACGTAGCCGTCCTTTTCGACGTCGTAGGTCAGCATGCCCCACGGCAGCGGAAACCGGTCCGTGCCCAGTCCGAGAAAACCGCCGAACTCCAGCGCGGCGTAGCGCACATTGCCGTTGCGCTTGTCGATGACGAGGTCGTCGATCGAGCCGAGCTTTTCGCCGGCCAGGTTGTAGACGCTGGTGCCCTCGACCTTGGACGAAGAGATGTTCGGGTGAATGCTCATGGCGACTCCTGAATGAGGCTGAGGCTGCGAGGCGGTGTCGCCCCGATGCCGACGAGTCAATATCGAGCGCTTCGGCGCGCGACGCGGTCAGCGCGCTGGCCATCAGGCTGTAGGCGGCGGCCGACCCGTGCTCCCGCCCGCCGGCGTCCCACAAATGAGGGAGGCGTGCCGCGCAGGGCCGGCCGGTTTCAGCAGAATCAGCCCTTCCGAGGCTTGCTCAACATCGCCATGAAAACCCTGCTGATCTACGACGAGCTCGTCTCCCTGAACCGCGACCAGCACCGGCAGTTGAAGCTGGCGCCGGCCGACAGCCAGTTCGCGTTCGCGCGCGGGACCAATTCCGTGCTGATCGCGGCGGGCGAGCTGCCGCTGGCGGCGCTGGACTTCCCTTGCGTCTTCGTCGAGGCCGAGGGCGGGCACAGCCTGGCGGCACTCGTGGGGCTGCGGGACCACGAGAACCTGTTCGTCCAGCCCGACGGCGCCTGGGCGCGCGGTGCCTACCTGCCGGCGTTCTTCCGCCGCTACCCCTTCGTGCTGGCCGAGGCCGAGGGCGACGACACCCTCACCGTCTGCCTGGACCGTGCCTACGCAGGCCTGAACACCGAGAAGGGCGAGGCGCTGTTCGACGAGCAGGGGCAGGAGACGCCCTGGCTGGAAGAGATCAAGCGCTTCCTGCTGAGCTTTCGCCAGGAGATGCAGGGCAGTCGCGACTTCGCCAACCACCTGGCGGCGCTGGAGCTGCTGCAGGAGGGCGTCATCGAGTACGCGCTGGACGGCGAGAAGAGCACGCTGCGCGGCTTCAAGACCGTCAACGAGACCCGGCTGCGCGCACTGGACGCGGCCGCGCTGAAGGACCTGGCCGACAAGGGCTGGCTGGGCTGGATCTATGCCCACCTGCTGTCCGTGCAGCAGGTGCAGCGGCTGGCGCTGCGGCTGGACGAGCGCCGCCGCCTGGACAGCGCCGAACGCGACGCCGCACCGGCCATGCACTGATGCCCAGCCCCCACCCACCCGCGCTGACGCCCGGCTACCGCAGCAGCCTGCTGCGCGCGCCGGCCCGGCCGCCGGTGGCGCTGCAGGCGGAGGATGGCGGCCTGCCCTTCGCCCCGCTTGGCGCGCTGGACCATGACCTGCTGCGCAACGCCGCCCAGCCGGGCGGCCGCCCCATCGGCGAGCGGCTGCTGGTGCACGGCTTCGTGCGCGACACCGGCGGACGGCCGCTGCCGGGCGTGCTGATCGAGCTCTGGCAGGCCAACGCCGGCGGGCGCTACCGCCACCCGCGCGACGGCTACGAGGCCACGCCGCTGGACCCGAACTTCGGCGGCGCCGGCCGCACGCTGACGGACCGCGACGGGCGCTACCACTTCATGACCGTGAAGCCCGGCCCCTACCCTTGGCGCAACGGGCCCGATGCCGGCTGGCGGCCGGCGCACCTGCACTTCTCGCTGATCGGCCCGCGCTGGGGCCGGCGGCTGGTGACGCAGATGTATTTCGAGGGCGACCCGCTGATCGCCGCCTGCCCCATCGTCGCGACGCTGCCGACCGACGAAGGCCGGCGCGCGCTGATCGCGCAGCAGGACCCGGATGCCTTCGTCGCGCACGACCACCGCGCCTACCGTTTCGACCTGGTGCTGAAGTGATGAAGCCCCTCGTCCAAGGCTACCTTGGCCGGTCCCCGAGGGGACGGCAATGCTTGCGGCATTGAGCCGCAAGCACATCGCCTGCGCGGGCCGGCTTGGAAGCGGCCCGGCGCTCGGCCCGCAGGCGTCACAGGTATAGCGATTCCAGCATGGACAACTGAGATGAGCCTCGAATGAGCCTCGAAGAAACGCCGTCACAGACCGCCGGTCCCTTCGTGCACATCGGCCTGCTGCCCGAAGCCTTGCCACCGCTGACGACGCCGTCGAGCGCACACGACCTCGTGCTGGAAGGCCAGATCCTCGACGGCGCGGGCGAGCCGCTGCGCGACGCGCTGGTGGAGCTGTGGGACGCCTCCACCGGCCAGTGGCTGCGCAGCGCAACGGACGAGGGCGTCTACCGCTTCGCGTTGCGCCGGCCGGCGGCGGCCTTCGTCAGCCTGCTGATCCTGGCGCGCGGCATCAACGTGGGCCTGCACACGCGGGCCTATCTGCAGCCCGCGCCGGATGACGCGCTGCTGGCGACCCTGGGTGAGCGCGCGACGACGCTGGCGGCCACGCCGCTGCCTGGCGGCTGGCGCTTCGACATCCGCCTGCAGGGCGAGGCCGAGACGGTCTTCCTCAAGCCCTGACTCGGCCCGGGGCGCCATGCCCGAGACCCCGGCCGCGCATTGACAGCGCGCCCGGACCTGCTACCGGGGCCACATCCACCTGGTCGATGATCACGCCGCCATGCGCGACGGCCCACGGCGCCGGCCGAGGCGCAGCCCGGCGATGGCCGCCAGGCCCAGCGCGAACAGCGCCACGGGCGCGGGTTCCGGCACGGCCGACACCGTCGTCCAGCCAATCACGTCCAGCGCCAGCAGGTCGGCCGACGTGATGCGCGAATCGGCCACACCTTGCTCGATGTAGGGCGCCATCACGCCGATGCCGCTGCCGTCCTTCCAGTGGCTGGCCTCGGCACCGTCGCCGTGCACCTCGCCTTCGGCGAACTCCGGCCCCATCGTGGCTCCGCCATCGATGGACAGGTACTTGTGCCGTGCGTCCGCGGTGAAGTCGATCACGTGTGAGGCCGCGCTGAGGCTGGAGTAGCGGAACAGGTCCAGCGCCGTGACGGCGGTGAACGAGCCGGCCGGGCGCAGCGTGCTGGCCAGATCCAGGCTGTCGACGCCGCTGACAAAGCCCAGGGCATGCCCGATCTCATGCCGCACGATGCCCACGAAGTCGAAGGTACCCGGCGTGATGCCGTCGGTGGGGTCGTAGTCGTAGGCGTAGCGGTTGCTGATGTCGATGCGAGCGTCGCAGGCAGCGGCGCAACCGGGCGATTCGTTGCCCTGGAATTGCAGGCCGAGCGCGCGCGCGTTCGCCGCGCTCAAGTGGACGGTGGTCCGGCCCGGGTCGACATAGGGCGTGGCCGAGCCCGCGCCGGCGGGGTTGTCGGCCGTGAGGTTGATGAGCCGGCCGAAGTTGGCGCCGCCAGGCAGGCTGGCAACGGCGATGGCGTCGGCCGCGCTGGTGCTGCCCTGGGCCAGGCGGCTGCGAAATTCGCCGTAGTACATGTCGAGGTACATCGACTTCGTCGTGCCGAGCAGGCCGGAGCTCAGGCGCAGGCCCGACTCGAAGTCCAGGGTCAGCGTGACGTCGGTCTTGATGACGGACGTCCACTCCGCGCCCGCCATCCGGATCGCCTGCTGCGCCTGCTCGCTGGTGCCGGGGAGGAAGGTGTAGTTGATGTTGAGCGCTTGTGTGGCCCCGGCTGCCGCGAGGGCTGCACAGGCAATGACGAAGCGAGCTAGACGGGCAGGGCGGGCGACGGGGGGCATGAAGAACCTTTTGGGCTGAGGCGCCTGGGCTGCGATCCTCCGCGGCGGCCCTGGCTTGGCGCAATACCGCGGAAGCGGTATTTGGATGCGCGCGGCGGGGCGACAGAATGCCTCGCGGATCACAGGACCGACGATGAGCACCACCCCTGCACAGCGCGAAAACCAGCTTTTTTTTTGGGCACACAGCCTGCTGCTGTGCATCGTGCTCGTCGGCTTCGGCCGCAGCTTCTTCCTGCGGCCGCTGTTCCTCGCATCGCCATTGACGCTGCCCTTGCTGCTTCATGGTGCGGCGCTGACGCTGTGGTTCGCGTTGACGGTGCAGCAGGCGTGGTCGGCGCGGACCGGGCGCAAGTCCCGGCACGCGCGGGCCGCGTGGCTCGCCTTGCCGGTGCTCATCGGCGTCGTCGTGAGTGCCCTGTGGGTCAACACGGCCCTGGCCCTGCAGATCACGTCGGCCCAGGATCCCGAGAACATGTTCTTCTGGGCCAACTACATGAGCCTGATGTCCTTCGTGGTGCTGGTGGCCCTGGCCGTGGTGAAGCGCCGGCAACTGACCGTGCACCGGCGCCTGATGCTGTTCGCCTCCATTGCCATCATCGGCCCGGCATTCGCCCGCTTCGCGTTCTGGCCGGCATTCGGGCTGGGCAAGCTGGGCCTCGTGCTGGCTCCCGCGTTTGCCGTCGGCGGCATGCTGTTGTTGGTCCTCATCGCCATCGGCTACGACATCCTGGCGCTGCGCAAGCCGCAGGCGGCGACCTGGGGCGGCCTGGCCGGCATCGTGCTGCCACTGCTGGCAGGGACGGCGGTGGCCTTGTCGGGGGCCGGCTTCGCGCTGCTGCATTGACCTCACCGTGTGGCCGCAGCCGCACCTCCCAACCGGTAGCCCGTCAACCCCGCAAAGCGACCAGAATCCGCCATGGTGACCCAGGTGATGATCGTCGAGGACGAGCCCGAATTCCTGCTCCGTTTCTCGGAAGCCGTCCGTGCGACCGACTCGTTCGCGCTGCTCGGCGCGGTGGCCACCGGCGCCGCCGCGATGGCGCTGCTGGACGCCCAGGCGCCGGACGTGATGCTGCTCGACCTCGGCCTGCCGGACATGGACGGCGTGCAGGTCATCCGCCATGCGGCACGGCAACGACCGCAGTGCGAGGTGCTGGTCGTCACGATGTTCGAGGACGACCAGCACGTGCTGCCCTGCATCGAGGCCGGCGCCACCGGCTATCTGCTGAAGGACGCCAGCGCCGAGCGGATCATCGCCGCCATCCATGAGCTGCTGGCGGGCGGTTCGCCCATCAGCCCCAGCATCGCGCGGCGGGTGCTGGCGTCGTTTCGCATCGGTGCCGCCAGGCCCGGCGCGGCGGCCGAAGCGCCCGCCGACTCGCCGCTGTCCGAGCGCGAGACCGAGATCCTGCGCATGGTGGCCAAGGGCCTGAGCTTCGATGCCATCGGCGGCGTGCTGAACATCTCGCCGCACACGGTCGTCGCCCACGTCAAGAAGATCTACCGCAAGCTGGCCGTGCATTCGCGCGGCGAGGCGGTCTACGAGGCCAGCCAGCTCGGCCTGCTGAAATGAGCAGCGCCCGACTCGCATGGTGGCGCGCGGGCTGGCCGCTGCGGGCCTTGCCGACGTCGTTCTGGCTGCTCCCCCTGGTGCTGGTCGCGCTGGGCGGGCTGCCGGTGCTGCTGCTCCAGCCATCGCGCGTCGCGGACGCCGCCCCGATGGCCGCGCTGCAGGTCTCGTATGCGGTTTCGGACGCCGCCGTGCCGCCGCCCGACGGTGCAATCTGGGAGCGCGTGCAACTGCCCCACTACCGGCTGCTGAGGCGCGACGCACCCGAGTCCGCCTCGTGGTACCGGGTCGAATTCGACGGCGATGCGTCCAGCCAGGAACCCTGGGCGGCCTACCTGCCCTATCTGTACAACGGCGGCACGCTGTGGCTGAACGGAGCGCCGATGGCGAGCATCCTGTCGTCGCGGCCGGACCTGCATGTGCGATGGGAGCGCCCCTATCTCGTGACGCTGCCCAACGGTCCGCTGTGGCCGCACGGCAACGTGCTGGTGCTGCGGCTGCCCCCCGCGGCGGGGGCGTCGATCCTGCGCATGCCCGCACTCGAAGTGGCGCCGCTGCGACTGCTGATGCCGGTCTACGACCGCCGCTTGTTTTGGGTGCGCACGATGCCGCAGATCACCGTGGCGGTCGGCATCCTGCTGCCGTGCTTCGTGCTCTTCATCTGGTGGCGCCGACGCAGCGAAGTGCTGTACGGCCTCTTCGGCGTGGCGGTCCTGCTGTGGGCGGTGCGCACCCTGACCTTCGTGATCGAGGTCATTCCGCATGACGAGTGGCGCTGGTGGCGCATCAGCTACCACGCCGCGACCGGTGGCTTCGTCGTCGTGATGGCCTTGTTCGCGCTGCGCTTTGCCCGGCTGAACCGGCCGCTGCTGGAGCGCGCGCTGGTCGGCTACGCGCTGCTGGGACCTTTGTGGCTGCTGGTCCAGGGTCCGGGCGCCGACGCATGGGTCGGCTATGTCTGGGGTGGCGGCCTGATCGGGGTTGGCCTGGGCGCGGTGGCGGCCACGGCCTGGGCTGCGGTCACGCGGCGTGAGAAGACCGCCGCGCTGTTGTTGATTGCGCTCGCGCTGGCCGCCTGTGCCGGCGTGCACGACTATCTGATGGCCTACGGCGCCCTGGCGCTGTCGCGCTGGCTGCCGGAATGGTCGCAGCAGCGCTTCTTCCTGCTGCACCACGCCGCCAACCTGCTGCTGCTGGTGATGGGTGGGCTGCTGACGCAACGCTTCATCGACGCGCTGACGGCCATCCAGACGCTGAACCACACGCTCGAAGACCGGGTGGCGGCCCGCGAGGCGGAGCTGGCCGACAACTACAGCCGGATGGCGGTGATGCAGCGCGAGCATGCGGCCGCGGAGGAGCGGCGGCGCATCATGCGCGACCTGCACGATGGGCTGGGCTCGCAGCTCTTCATCCTGCTGTCGCGCGTCGAACGCGGTGTGATGCAGCCCCCTGAACTGTCTCAGTCCCTGCGCGCGTGCATTGCCGACATGCGACTGTCCCTGGACGCGTCGGCCGCGCAGGACGCCGGTCTGGAAAGCGCGCTGGCCGACTTCCTCTACCGATGGCAGCCGCTGCTGCGCGAAGCCGGCGTGCAGCCGGTGTGGCGCGTGCAGGTGGCGGAGCAGGCCGCCTGGATCTCGGCGCACGCCACGCTGCAGTTGCTGCGCCTGATGCAGGAGGCGTTCACCAATGTGGTCAAGCACGCCGGCGCCGGCGAAGTCCGCGTCGAGGTGGTGGCAACCCCCGAGCTGCTGACCGTGACGGTGATCGACAACGGCCGCGGCTTTCGTGTCGACGCGACCGACACGGCCGGACGCGGCATAGTCAACATGCGCACTCGGGCCGCTGCGCTGCATGCGCGGCTGACGATCAGCGCCGACAGCGGCGGCACCTGCCTGCGTCTCGAACTGCCGCGTACCCAAGCAGGCGCCGGCGCCGGAGCGTCTTCATGAAGGCCTTGAGTCCGATCACGCACATCAATGTCGACGACCTCGAGCGCTGCCTGGCCGCGGACGCGCATTTCGCGCCGGCCTTCATCGAGCAGGCGCTGCTGTGGCTTGACCCCGGCTCGGGACGGGAACTGGAGGACGGCGTCAGGGAACGGCTTCAATATCTCGTGTCGCCCACGGCGAGAACCCAGCGCCTGCTGGACCGGCTGGCCAACCGGTAGCGCCGCCGAAGACGCTGCTTGCGGCCGGGCCCGCAGGCCGGCGCGGCGGGCCAAGGGTCGTCGCCCCGGTGCAATGGTTATCCTGCCGCCCCATGTACGCGCCCTTCTTCGGCTTGAAACAAGCGCCGTTCTCGATCGCGCCGGACCCGCATTACCTGTTCATGAGCGAGCGCCATCGCGAGGCGCTGGCCCATCTGCTGTACGGGCTGGACGGGGGCGGCGGCTTCGTGCTGCTGACCGGCGAGATCGGCGCGGGCAAGACCACCGTCTGCCGCTGCTTCCTGGAACAGATCCCGGCGAACTGCAACGTCGCCTACATCTTCAACCCCAAGCTCACCGTCACCGAACTGCTGCAGGCCATCTGCGACGAGTTCCACGTCCAGGTGCCGCCCGGCGCCGGGACGGTGAAGGACTACGTCGACCCGCTGAACGCCTTCCTGCTGGCGCAGCACGCGGCCGGGCGCAACAACGTGCTGATCATCGATGAGGCGCAGAACCTCTCGGCCGACGTGCTGGAGCAGCTGCGCCTGCTGACCAACCTGGAGACCAGCGAGCGCAAGCTGCTGCAGGTGGTGCTGATCGGCCAGCCCGAGCTGCGTGGCATGCTGGCCCGGCCGGAGCTGGAGCAGCTGGCGCAGCGCGTCATCGCGCGCTTTCACCTGGGCGCGCTGTCCGAAGCCGAGACGGCACAGTACATCCGCCACCGCCTGACCGTGGCCGGCCTGACCGGCGCGCTGCCCTTTGACGGCAAGGCGCTGCGCCTGATCCACCAGCTCACCCGCGGCGTGCCACGCCGCATCAACCTGCTGTGCGACCGCGCGCTGCTGGGCGGCTACGCCAGCGGCCAGGCGCAGGTCACGCCCGCCATCGTGCGCCGGGCCGCGGCCGAAGTGTTCGACGCGCAGCCCGCCACGCCCGCGCCCAAGCGCGGGCGGGACCCCGTCGGCATGGGCCTGGTGGTGCTGGCCGCGGCCATGGCCGGCGCGGGGCTGACCTGGGGGCTGCAGCAGTCCCAGGCCGGGCGCGGCAAGACCGGCGCGGCGGCGGCCACGTCGGCGAATGCTGTCGCATCGACCGCACCGCTGGCGGCTAGTGCCGCAAGCGCCGCTTCGCGGCCGGCCTCGGCCACCAGCAGCGCCGTGCCATCCCCCGAGCCGCTGCATCTGGCCGACTGGACGCCGCGCGATGGCGACGCCTGGGCGGCGCTGGCCAAAATCTGGGGCCTGCCGCTGCAGCCGCAAGCGGACCCCTGCACCGCGGCCATGCAACATAGCCTGCAGTGCTACCGCAGCAGCAACGGCAGCCTGTCGCTGATCCGCCTGATCGACCGCCCGGTGCTGCTGACGCTGCAACGCCCGGGCCAGCCGCCGGCGCTGGCCGCGCTGGTGGGGCTGGACGGGCAGCAGGCCACGCTGCTGGTGGACGGCACGCCGCGCCGGGTCGCGCTGCCCGAACTGGCCGGCGCCTGGCGCGGCGAGTTCGCCACGTTCTGGCGCATGCCGCCGGGCTACGTCAACCGGGCCGACAACATCGCGCCGCTGCGCAACTGGCTGGCTGAGCAGCTGGCCCGTGTTCCCGGTATGCCAGCGATCGCTGCGTCGGCCGGCACCGCCGCCTCCGGGCCGCCGCCAGGCTGGCCGGAGCTGAGCCGCCAGGTCCAGGCCTTCCAGGCCAGCCAGGGCCTGCAGCCGGACGGCCGCGTCGGCCCCATCACGCTGATGCTGATCAACCGCGCCGCCGGCGTGGCCGAGCCGCGGCTGGACCGGCGAACGCCAGAATCGAGCCACTGAACCGCCATGTCCTACATCCTCGACGCACTGCGCCGCGCTGAAGCCGACCGCGAACGCGAGCGTGGCCGGGTGCCAGGCCTGCACACCCAGCCTCTGTCAAGCAGCGAGGCCGCGCCGGCCGCGGCCCATCGCCGCTGGTTGCCCTGGGCCGGCGCCGGCCTGCTGCTGCTGGCCGGCATTGGCGCCGGCAGTTGGTGGGCGGGCGGGCAGCAGGAAGCGCCTTCGGCGCTCGCACCGCCGGTGCCGCCGCCCGCGCCCACGCCTCAGCTCCGGCAACCCACTGAGGTCGCCACGGCGCCGGTGCCCGCGCCCCCCGCACCAGCGGCCACGCAACCGGTCTCCAGTGCGCCCGCGCCGCAGCCCGCGGCATCAGCCTCGCCCTACCTGCCGCCCGCGCCGCCGCCGGGTGCGGTGGCCGCCGCCCCCGTTGCTCCGGCGCCGCGGCCCGGCGGCGCGGCCACGCCGGCTCCTGCGCCCGTGGTCGCCGCCACGCCGGTGCCGGTTCCCGCAGTGCCGCCTGCCCCGGCCCCCACGCCGGTCGCCGAAGCGCCCATCCCGCGCCTGGCCGAGCTGCCCGAGAGCATGCGCCACGAGTTGCCCAGGCTGGTCATCAGCGGTTCGGTCTATTCGGACGACCCGGCCAGCCGCTTCGTCATCGTCAACGGCCAGGTGCTGCGCGAAGGCGCCAGGCTGAGCGCCGACCTCGTGCTGGAGCAGATTGGTCAGCGCGAACTGGTGCTGCGCTTCAAGGGCCAGCGCTTCCGGCAACCGGTCTAGGCCTGGCCCGCAAAAACGCCTGCGGACCGCGGCCGGCTCAGGCCACGTGGCGCCACGCCACCGCCTGCGGTTTCACCGAAGCGCAGATCGGCCCGCCATCCGCCATGGTGCCCAGCACACGCGCTTCGATGAGGCCGGACGACAGTGCCGACTCGACGAGCTCCCGAGGAATGGCGGCCAGCTTCAATTTGGCACGGCGCGTCCAGCCGGAGTCGGCCTGCCCCGCCAGCGTGCCGGAGTTGACGTAGACGAAGCGGTCTGCGGGCGTGCCCTGTGCGTACTCACCCAGGAAGTTGGCCGCCCCGTTCGGCAACGGCGTGCCCAGGCGCAACGACAGCTCGAACGCGATTGCCTCGAGCTGCCCATCCAAGGGCTGCAGCAGCTCCGACCTGCCGCGCTGCACCGCGAACCACACGCCAGGCGGTGGATTGACGATGACGATGCGCAGCCGAACATGCGCGTCGGTACGTTGCGTGCCCATCAGGCGCAGTCCCACCCCAGCCGCACCAGCCCGCAGTGCCGGCACGCGAACTTGTAGAACGCGTTGTCGCCCGCGGGCTCGTAGTCGGCCGTCGCCCGGGCCCAGTTCTTCTCGCTCTTTCCGTAATGCTGCCGCCAGTCCGCCTTGGTGGCTTCGCTGGCGTGCTCCACGTCGTCCTCGGACGCATCGCCGTGGAACTCGCAGGCGTCGTTGCAATGTGCCAGCCACTCCTCCTGCTGCCAGCACGAATAGCCCGGTGTCCTGAGGCTCACCTCGTCGACGATCTCCTGCGCCACGCCGGCCTTCGCGAGTGGCTGCGCGTCCGAAAAGCTCGCGCCCAGCTTGCTCGCCGCTGAACCATCCGCGATGCACCAGGGGCAGAGCTTCTCGTCCAGATCGGTGGTCGCGTACACAGGCTGCACGTAGACGAAGTCGCGCGGCTGGCCGCAGCAGGCGCATTCAATCCGCCGCGCCTCGATGGCGCCCGTCGCGAGAGGGTCGGGGTGGTAGCGGAAGAAGGGCAGGTCCATGCCGCCACGCTACCAGAGCCGCAGCTTCGGCAGCGCCCGGCCGGAGCCGGCGTCCAGGGGCCGTCCGGGCTATCGGAGGCAGCGCCATGGATTGCGAGCCGGCCTCCTACACCGTTTCGCCGCCCGCGGCACAAAACTCGTCATATCGGAACTGACCCGCGCGGTGCTCCCATGAGAATCGTCTTCGACTCCATCCTTGGCGGCGTCATGGCAGCGGCAGTCACGGGCGCCGCATGGGCGCAATCGGCCGCGCCGTCCTCGCCGCCGGCTTCAGCGGCCGCGCCAGCGAATGCGGCCTCCAAACCAGCTCCCCGCAACCCGGCCATCACGGCGGCCGAGAACGCCAAGGAGCCCGGCAACCAGCGGCCCGAGGAACGGGTGGTCCCGCAGATCTCGATCCCGCTCAAGACCAGGAACAGCTCCGCCGCGGCCACCGCCACCGCGTCGGCGCCCATCGGCAGCGTGCCCGGTCGCGTGAACGAGGGTGCTGCGCGATGCCTGGCCCTCGGCGGCGCCGAGGAGAAGGCGGCTTGCGAGCGCAGGCTGGCGGCGTCCGCGCCGGTGAAGGCGGAGCGCTGAAGCCGCAACGTTGGGGTGTCTGGCTGGCGAGCTGAAGGCGATCCTCACCCCCGGTGCAGGCGAACAGCTGCTGGGCGGTCGCGTGACCATCACCGCGACGGACCCAGTCGCTAGCTGGGTCGATTGAACGCCCCGAGCGCCATCGATCCATCCTCAGAACCACGCCGACACCCTCGCCAGGGCCGGACCGGCCACTTCTCATCCAAACGGATGCCCCACCCCCTCCGTCTGTCGGCTGGGCAACACCAGTGGCGGTTCCTAGACTGCCCTGCAACGGTTGGACTGAGAGCTGGCCAAAGCCGCTGACGCGGCGGATGGGCGGCCAGCCCTTTCCAGTTGACAGGGAGATCTCCATGCTGAGTTCCTCGATTTCGCGTATCGGGAGGCGCCTGGTCGCGCTGCTGGCGCTGACCGGGGCCGCGCTGTGCTGCCCCGCCCCCGCGCTGGCCCACAACGACGGCGCCTACTGGCACGACTCCGGGCCTGCGGCGCACAACCCCCAGTGGATGCTGACCCTCGGCGCCACGAAGAAGCTCACCGAGCTGTCACTGCCGGGTACGCATGACAGCGGAACCTTCCATGGTGTAGGCGGCCCCATCGCGCAGACGCAGACCATGACCATCCGGGAGCAGCTGGATTCGGGCATCCGTTATCTGGACATCCGGCTCAAGTACTACGACCTCCTTGCGCTTCAAGACTGCAACCAGTACTACCAATCGTCGAACTGCGCACTGCTGGTGTTTCACGGCGGTGTCGACATGTTCCTGCCTTTCGAGAGCGGCGTACTGCAGCCGACCGTCGCCTTCCTGAAAAGCAACCCGTCGGAACTGGTCATCATGAGCGTCGTCATGGAGACGGCCGACTGCAAATGCGACCCAGCGCCTGCGCTCGACGCATTGCTGGACCAACCCGCCGTCATCGATGGCGTAGCCACAGGTCAAAAGTATGCGGACTATCTGCTGCCCGCCGCTTGCCCGGGTCCGGCCACATTGACCTTGGGCCCGGTGCCCCCGCTCAATTCGAAACCCGATCCAAACTCGTGCGATGCACGCGGCAAGGTCCTGCTGACTCACCAATACATGGGTCCGTTGTCCACCCGCCACTACTACCGGCCCATTGTCTCGATGGGATATACGGGCGTGCTGTTCGACAAACTCCGCAGCAATCTGGACCTCTATGAGCGGCTCTGGCTGCCCGTCAAAAGCCATCTGGCAGACGCAGCCAATATCACCAGCAGCAGCCAGCTCTACTACGTTGGCAGTGGTGGCTCTGACGGCGGGTTTCCCTATTTCTTCGCCAGCGGCCATTCCAGCGCCGAAACGGGTGCCCCGCGCCTGTCGACAGGGCTGGTGGACGGCGCCAGCGCCGACGCCTCCACCTTTCCCGACTTCCCGCGCACCGCATGCGCCCTCGGCCTGTGCACCATCTCCTACGAGGGCATGAACACGCTGATCGCCGACTACGTGATGCGCCCGCAGTTCCACCTCCCCGGCCGCCGCATCGGCATCATCCGTGCGGACTTCCCAGGGTCGCGCTTCATCACGGCGGTCGCCAGCGTGAACTCAGGAGTCAGCTTCAATCGCCCGAGCTTCGGCTACACCCTGGTGACCTCGGACAGCCGCCCCTACACCCCCGGCACCTGGACCAACCGCCAGGTCGTCATCACGCCCCAGTGCGACGTCGTCTGCATCGGCAACCGTGCCGTCGTGTCGGAGGACGCTCCCAACGGCCTCGGCTACACGCTGTCGGGGGGCGGGTTCAGCGTCAGCTTCACGATCAGCCCCGTCAGGGTCGACCTGAAGCCGCCCACCATCGCGGCGGCCGCGACGACGCAGCCCGGCGCCGCGGGCTGGTACACCGGCGACGTGGTCGTGCGCTTCACTTGCGCCGACACGGGCGGCTCGGGCGTCGCGGTCTGCCCCGACGACCTGGTCCTGAGCAAGCAGGGCACCGCGTCCTCCGGCTCGAAGTACGCCGTCGATGTCGCGGGCAACAAGAGCGACGCCAGCAACATCGTCACGGTCAAGATCGACAAGACGCCCCCCGCCGTCGTCTACCGCGGCAACCTGGGCTCCTACGCCCCGGGGCAGAGCGTCGATATCAGGTGCGAGGCCATGGACCAGGAGTCCGGTGTGGCGTCGACCACCTGTGCCGACATTCGCGGCCTGGCGTCTTCCTTCGGCCCGGGCAGCCACCGCTACAGCGCCACGGCCACCGACGTCGCCGGCAACACGGGCATGGGTGCGGCCACCTTCACCGTCGTGGCGTTGCCGGGCGATGTGAACTTCGACGGCGCCATCGACTGCCGGGATCAGGCCGTGGTGAAGGCCTCGTTCGGCAAGCGCACCGGCATGCCCGGATTCGATCCGAGGGCGGACGTGAACGGCGACGGCCTGGTCGACATTCGTGACCTGTCGTTCGTCGCGCAGAAGCTCCCGGCGGGCACGACCTGCCCCTGAGCGGTCGCCAATCCACTGCACTCGATTCAAGGAGAAGGAAATGATGAAGCTGACTGGTCTGTGGGGAATCGTCCTGGCGCTGCTGGCTGCGCCCGTGTCCGCGACGACCCTCTCCTTCGCCGGCCCTGCGACTGCAGTGCAGGTCGGTGACACGTTCACTGTGGACGTTCTCGTGGCGCAGGCGCCGGACCTGTACGCCTTCCAGTTCGACGTCACCTTCGACCCGGCGATCACCCAGGTCAACACGGTCGTGGAGGGCGACTTCCTGTCCGCGGGCGGGCGGGCGACGTTCTTCCTGCCCGGCACCATCGACAACGGCGCCGGCACGGTGTCATTCACGGCCAACACCCTGGCCGGCCCCGGGCCGGGCGTCACCGGCGACGGCCTCCTCGTGCAGCTGTCTTTCCACGCGCTGGCCGCGGGACAAAGCGCCCTGTCGTTCGGGAATGTCGTGCTGCTCGATTCGGCATTGATGGAGCTCGCCACGACACCCGTGGCCGGCGCACTCCATGTTGCCAGCGTGCCGGAGCCTGCGTCTCTGGCCCTGTTCGGCATCGGGCTGGCCATCCTCCAGGCGGACGCTCGGCGTCGGATGCACAACCGCCGCTGAACCCGCCCCGATGCCCTGCCAGGGCGGGCGCATGTTTCTGAATCCATCCCGAGCCTGGCCCGAATCCCAGATTTGGCGGCATGATGGCCCGGCCATGACCGCGCCATCGCACGCACTGCACCTCCTCATCGTGGACGACCATCCCGTCGTGCGTGTCGGCATGGCGCAGCTGCTGCGCACGCAGCGCGAAGGCTGCGAGGTGAGCGAGGCCGACAGCCTCGCGGCCGCGCAGGCTCTGCTGGCGTGCCGGCCTGACGTGACTCTTGTCGTGCTCGACGTTCACCTGCCCGGCGTCGCCCCGCTGCAGGCGCTCCAGCAACTGCGCGCGGAATGGCCGCTGCTGCCGGTGCTGCTGATGTCGGCCGACAGCGACCCGCTGCTGGCCATGCGCGCGCTCGACGGTGGTGCCGCCGGCTGGCTGCCCAAGAGCGCCGACGTAGGCGTACTGCTCAGGGCGCTGGAGCTGGTGCTGGCCGGTGGCTGCTATCTCCCGCCCTTCCTGCTGCAACGCGGCACCGAGCTGCCGGACGAGGCGCTCACGCAGCGTCAGGCCGAGGTGCTGGCCGAGCTGGTGAAGGGCCGCAGCAACAAGGAGATCGCGCGCGAGCTGGGCATGAGCGAGCCGACGGTCAAGGGTCACCTGGTGACGATCTTTCGCGTGCTGCGGGTGCGCAATCGCGCCGAGGCCGCGCTGGCGGGCCAGGCGCGGCTGGCCTCAACGCGGTTCTGAGTGTGGCTCCGAGGGCGCGCTGAGCCAGGCGCGCAGGGCGGCCGGCGGCAGCGGCTTGCGTGCCGGCTGCACGCGCAGTGCACGCAAGGCCTTCGCGCTCATCGGCAGGGTCTCGCCGCTGATGAGAAGCGCCGGCAGCGCATCGCCGAACGCCTCGCGCAAGGCCGCGATGGCACTCAGCCCGTTGCCCTCTTCGAGCCGCCAGTCGCTGATGAGGCGCTGCGGCCGGGCCTCAGCGGCGCGCAGGCGCGCCAGCAACGGCGCCACGGCGGCTTCCGCCCAGACGTCGCAGCCCCAGGTGCGCAGCAGCGTCACGGTGGCCTCGCGCACGGCTTCGTCGTCCTCCACCAGCGCGACGCAGCGGCCCTGCAGTGGCAGGCCCTGCGGCACGGTGAGCGGCTCGGTCAGCGGGCGCGGCTCGTCCTCGGGCAGGCTCACGGTGAAGCAGCTGCCATGCCCCAGGCGGCTGCGCAGGCCCACCGGGTGGTCCAGCAACCGTGCCAGCCGCGCCACGATGGCCAGGCCCAGGCCGTGGCCGCGGCGCCGGTCGCGCCCCGGGTTGGCGAGCTGCACGAACTCCTGGAAGATGCGCTCATGGTGCTCGGGCGCGATGCCCGGGCCCGTGTCCCAGACTGCGATCTGCACGCGGCCCGCTCGCCGCCGAGCCGCCAGCAGCACACCACCCCGCGCGGTGTGCGAGAGCGCGTTGGACAACAGGTTGCGCAGCAGGCGTTCCAGTTGCTGCGTGTCGCTGCGCACCCACAGCCCCGTCGGGCGCAGCCGCCACTGCATGCCCCTGGCTTCGGCCAGCACCGCGTACTCGGTGGAGAGGCGCTCGAACAAGGGCTGCAACGGCAGCGAGCGCCACTGCGGCTGCAGTGCACCGCTGTCCAGGCGCGACACGTCGAGCAGGCTTTCCACCAACCCGTCCAGCGCCTGCGCCATGGTCTGCAGCTGCTCCGCCGTCTGCGCCGCACGTCGGCCCTGCAGCTCGTGCGCGGCTTGCGCGGCGAGCAGGCCCAGCGCATGCACGGGTTGGCGCAGGTCATGGCTGGCGGCGGCCAGAAAGCGCGTCTGCGCTTCGCGCGCCGCCTGGGCCTGGGCGAGCAAGGCCTCGCGCTCGAAACGCAGCGCATGGCTCTCACGCAGCAGCCGGGTGTGGCGCAGCGTCAAGGCCATCGCCAGAGCCACGGCGGACAGCACCAGCAAGGCGTTGTAGGCGCCGCCCCAACTGCCGAGCGACAGGAAGAGCGAGATCAGTGCCACGGCGACGGGCGCGATCAGCATCACGAAGGCGCGTGGCTGCGGCGCCATCACATTGATGCTGGCCACGCAGGTCAGGCAGGCCAGCATGCCGGCGTACATCTGGGTGGCGCTCTGCCGCGCGTCGAACGCCATCACCAGCGCCAGCGCCCAGAGTCCACCGGTGAGCAGCGCCCCCAGCTCGGCGCGGCGCTCCCACGGCGCGGGGTCGGCGGCCTCCGGCAACCGCGCCACCTGGCGCTTCCACTGGGCGCGCTGCACGATCAGCGCGGCAAATGCCGCGCCCCAGGCCAGCAGCGCCGGCAGCACCACGCGATCCATCTGCGTGCCCAGGTGCAGCAGCACCAGCAGCGCCGCCGCCACCAGGCTCACCCCGCTCTGGGCATAGAACAGCAGCAGCATCGCGCGGCGCGTGCGTTCGTCCTCGGGATGGGGCAGCATGCCCCGCATCATGCCCAGGCGCACGTGAATAGGCAGCCCTACGAACGGATAGGCTCAGGGCGCGGCCGCGTCAGGGGAGGTTGGGGCGCGTGGAATCCCGCGGCCCTGCTCGATACCCCGGAGCGACGGACGAAGGGGCTCGGCGTCAGGCGACACAGGGCGAGCACATCGCGTATCTCGAACGGAAGACACCATGGGAATCTTGACCTTCAGCATCAACGTCACGCTGGACGGCTGCGTCGACCACCGGGAAGGCATTGCCGACGACGAGACGCACGCCTTCTTCACCCGCCTCATGGACGAGGGCGGGGCGATGCTGTGGGGCCGCGTCACCTACGAGATGATGGAGAGCTACTGGCCAGCGGTCGCCCGCGGCGACACGCAGACACCGCCGGCAATGCGCGAGTGGGCGCTCAAGCTGGAAGCCAAGCCGAAGTACGTGGTGTCCTCGACGCGCCAAGACTTCCCGTGGACCCACAGCCACCACATCGCCGGCGACCTGCGCACCGGCATCCAGAAGCTCAAGGACGCCACGCCGGACGGCGTGCTCCTGGGTAGCGGCAAGCTCGCGACCGAGCTGGACCGGCTGGATCTGATCGACGAGTACCAATTGCTCGTCCACCCCAGGATCGCCGGCCACGGCCCGACCCTGTACGAGAGCGGACTGGCCAGCACGCGCCGCCTCGAGTTGATCTCGGCGCAACCGCTGCGCAACGGCGCGGTCGCCATGCACTACCGGCGCGCGCGCTGAGCCTGCGGCGTCGGCCGCAGGCTCAGCCGCCCAGCAGCCGCATCAGCGACGAGGGTTCGGCCGACAGCGCGCGGTCGTCCTGCTCGTCCTTCAGCGCGACGCCGCTCAGCTGCCGCGTTCGCGCGTCGCGCAGCAACGCATGCAGCTTGGCGGCCGCCATGGCCGGTGGCAGGCCTTCCGGCCGGACGTTGGAGAGGCAGTTGCGCTGGGCATCGACGAGGCCCGCGCGCGGTGCCCAGCTGAAGTAGACGCCCAGGCTGTCCGGCGCACTCAAGCCCGGGCGCTCGCCGATCAGCACGACGACGCAGCGGGCGTTGAGAAGCGCGCCGACCTCGTCGCCGATCGCCACACGGGCCTGGGTAGCGACGACCGGCGGCGCCCAGGCCCAGCCGCCCTCAAGCAACAGCCGCTCACGCAGCGCGGTCAACAGCGGCAGGGCCTGGCGTTGCAGGGCCAGCGCCGAGAGTCCGTCGGCGAGGACGAAGGCGAGGTCGGTCTCAGCGGCCTGCAGGGCGGTCAGCATCGCGGTGCTGGCGTCGTCGAGCCGGCGGCCAAGGTCGGGGCGTTGCAGGTAAGTCGCGCGGTCCGGCGCGCGGCTGTGCACCTGCAGCGGCACCTCACCGAGCGCCCGCAGGCCGGCCAGCAGCGCGTCCACGTCCAGCGGCATGTGCACGGCATCGCGCGCCTCGGCATGGGCCTGCTGGAAGGCCAGGTGCGCGGCGGTCGGCACGCTGGCGCCGGCGCGGCCCAGCGCGATGCGCGCGGCCGTGTAGCGGCGCAGGCTGGCCCAGGGCTGGTCGGTGATGGGCGGCTTCATGCCTGCGATAGCAGCGCGGCAAAGCGCGCCGGCATGCCGTCCGCCAGCCGCGGCTCGCCGCCGGCCTCGAACACGCCCACACGTTGCAGCCAAGCCTCGAACTCGGGCGCCGGCCGCAGCCCGAGCAGGCGGCGCATGGCCAGCGCGTCGTGAAAACTGGTGCTCTGGTAGCCCAGCATGATGTCGTCCGACCCCGGCACGCCCATGACGTAGTTGCAGCCGGCCGCGCACAGCAGCGTCAGCAGGCTGTCCACATCGTCCACGTCGGCCTCGGCATGGTTGGTGAAGCAGACGTCCACGCCCATCGGCAAGCCCAGCAGCTTGGCCGCGCAGTGGTCTTCCAGGCCTGCGCGCAGGATCTGCTTGCCATCGAACAAGTACTCGGGGCCGATGAAGCCGACAACGCTGTTGACCAGCAGCGGCTCGAAGCGTCGCGCGACGGCGTAGGCGCGACATTCCAGCGTCTGCTGATCGCACCCATGGTGGGCGCCGCTGGACAGCGCACTGCCCTGGCCGGTCTCGAAGTACATGACCTGGCGGCCGCCGCGCTTGAGCGACAGCGCCGCTTGTTGCGCTTCTTCCAGCAGACCCAGCGTGATGCCGAAGCCGGTGTTCGCGGCCTCGGTGCCGGCGATGGACTGGAACACCAGGTCCACCGGCGCGCCGCGGTGGATGGCCTCGATCGTCGTCGTCACATGCGTCAGCACGCAGCTCTGCGTCGGGATCTCGTGGTGGCTGATCACCGCATCCAGCATCTGCACCAGGCGCATGACCTGCGGCAGGTTGTCGGTCGCCGGGTTGATGCCGATGACGGCGTCGCCCGCGCCCATCAGCAGGCCGTCGAGCAGGCTGGCGGCGATGCCGGCCTCGTCGTCGGTCGGATGGTTGGGCTGCAGCCGCGTGGCCAGGCGCCCGCGCAGTCCAAGGGTCGAGCGGAACTGCGTGACCACCTCGCAGCGGCGCGCGATCAGCATCAGGTCCTGCACGCGGCAAAGCTTGCTGACGGCCGCGACCATTTCGGGCGTCAGGCCGGCGGCGATCTGCGCGGGGTCGACCGCATCGGCCAGCAGCGCATCCCGCAGACCGCCCACGGTCAGGTGGGCGATGGGCGCGAAGGCGGTCGCGCCGTGCGTGTCGACGATGAGGCGCGTGACCTCGTCGCTCTCGTAGGGCACGACGGCTTCGTTCAGGAAGGCCTTCAGGGGCAGATCGGCCAGCGCCAGCTGCGCGGCGACCCGCTCGCGCGCGTTGGCCGCGGCCACGCCGGCCAGCTCGTCGCCCGAACGCCGCGGACTGGCCTTGGCCAGCAACGTGCGTAGATCCGCGAACTGGAAGCGCTCGCCGGCAAGGGTGTGCGTGAAGGCCATGGCGCGAGTGTGCGCAAAAGCCGTGCCACCTGCATGACAAAGCGGTGACCGGGCCAGGGTGTGAGGATTACCGAAGCGACAAGCATGGGATTGTTCGTGGCCGGGCCGCTGCCGAACATCGCGCCCTTTCGGCAACGACCCGACGCGAGATTCATGCAGACCTGTTGGAAGGCCGGGCGCCAGGCCCTGTTGAGCCTGGCCTTGAGCACCGGCATCGTCTGGGCTGCGCCCAACCCGGCGACAGACCCGGCCGCCGTGGGCCAGTTGATCAGTGCGGTCAGCCTGGACGTGATGTCCGAGGCCTCGCTCAATGCCTGCGGCGACGTGGGCGCGGCGTCCCTCCCGCAGATGCGCGCGGCCTGGGTGGCCTGGCGCGACAAGCACGGCCTGGCGCCGCTGCGCATGGTGGTGACCCACCTGATGGGCCGCAACCCCAGCAGCTTCCCCAAGTGGGAGGCCGTCACCGAGCCTCTGCGCCAGAAGGTGCTGGCCGACCCCGCGCCCGACAAGGCCTGCGCGGCACTCGCGAAGGACTGGCAGGGGCCCGGAATGGACGTCACCGCCCTTTATCCGCAGGCCCGCGCCGTGGCGGTGGCCCTGGTGCAGGCCAAGATGGCCCCGGCGCCGCAGATGCCGGCCATCATTTCGGTGCCCGGCGGCGGCCAGGTCTTGCTGCCCAGCCAGATACCGGCCTTCTTCAAGCAGCATGGCTACTGGAGTGCGCTGTCCGAGGAGCAGGCGCAGAAGCAGCTTGGAGCCATCTACGTCAAGGGCCGCGTGATGCGCAACGCCAGCCACTGGGACCATTTCTACCTCGTGCAAGAACAGGGCGACCGGCGGGCCGACCCGCCCATCTATCTACGCTTTGACGCCGAGGCCCTGGTGGGCCGCGAGGTGGTGCTGCGCGGTCTTGTCACGTCGCTGAGCAGCACGTCCATGACGCTGGACGGCGCCGCGATCGTGAGCGACGGCGCCAGCTTCACACCCTACGCGCTCGCCCAGGCCCCGTTCGAACGCAAGGAGGTCATCCTGCAGCGGGTGACCAGCGCGCCCGGCAGGGGTCTGGCCGACAAGGACCTGGCCGCCGTCGTCATCCACGGCGAGGGCAACTACAACTACGGCAGCAAGTGGGAGGAAGACGTGCGCTTCCTGCTGCGCGATGGCACGGTGTACCGGCGCACCGAGATGCCGCCCGACCAGCTCAACGTCGCCGCCTCGCGCCAGCTGGAGCCGCAGCGCTGGGGCCGCTGGCGCGCCCACGGCAAGGGCTACGAGATGCAGGCCCAGGACGACGACGGCCGCCCCGCGGGCGACTGGAAGGCCGAAAAGCATCTGGCCGTGCGCCCCTGGCCCCAGGACACGCGGCTGGAAGGTGGCTACAGCCGCGGCACGTTCACCGGCAGCCTGGTCACTGGCGGCACCTCGTCCACGCGCGGCATCCGCTTCACCCGCGACGGCCGCTTCGAGCGCAGCTACCAGTCGTTGTCCAGCTCCGGCACGCTGGCCGCCACGCTGAACAACACCGTCATCTCGGGCTCATCCCACGGCGACGGCAAGGGCAGCAGCAGCACCGGCGGCGGCTCCGTGGGCACGGGGACCGGCACCGTCACCGCCATCAGCAGCAACAAGAAGGACGACGGCGCCAGCCGCCGCGGCCGCTACCAGCTCAGCGGCTTCGTGCTGACGCTGGACTACGACGACGGCCACCAGGAGCGTCTGCTCAGCTTCCCCGTCTACGACAACACCGACACCGTCTACGTCGGCAGTGGCAGCTACAGCCTCGACAAGTAGCCGGCCTCTTCACCCTGGAGTTTGAATTGCACCGACCCTTTCGCCTCGCGCTGATCACCCTTGCCTGCGCCGCCGGCGCGGCCACCGCCCAGGTGGCGCCTTCCACCAGCCTGGCCGAGCAGATGCGCGCCATGCTCGGCAAGCCCGCCGCGGCTGGCACGGCGCCCGTCGTCAGCCCCGTGCCTGCCGCTGCGACCACCCCCGGCGCGCCAGTCATCGCCAGCGGCCCCGCCCAGGTCCGCCAGTCAGCCACCGAACTTGCGCAGCGCTTCCCGGCCACCCACCGCGCGGCGATGACCAAAGCTTTCGAGGAGTCGTTCGCGTTCTGGCAAAAGCTCGAGACCCAGCTCGGCCTCACGCCCAACGACGTGGGCGCCGCCACGGCCGCCTTCATCGCCGGCAACTACGCCGCCTTCATGCAGCAGCAGGTGCCGGACGAGGACTTCAAGGCGCTGGTGGCGCAGATGCAGGGCCTGCTGGCGCGCAACCCCGCCTTCGCGCAGAGCGGCCCCGCCGCCAAGCGCAGCATGTACGAGCAGCTCGCCATGGTGGGCACCTTCATGGCCGTCTACCGCGAGCAGCTCAAGGCCAAGCCCAACCCGGCCGAGGAAGTGAACTTCCGCAACGCCGCCAAGGCCAACCTGGAGGCCGGCGTCGGGCTGGCGGTGGAGCGCATCCAGATCGGCCGGCAAGGCCTGGTGCTGCGTTGAGGGCCGCCGCGCTGCTGGCCTTGTGCCTGCTGAGCCACCAGGGCGCCACCGCACAAGGCCAGCTGCTGTTTCTGGACGCCTACAAACACCTCAGCGGGAGCACCCCCGACGGCAAGAGCGGGCAGGAACTGACGCCTTTCGCGCTGGGCGACAAGGAGGGACTGCAGATGCTGGCGGCGGGCCGCAAATATGCGCTGTTCCGCCACACGTCCAAGGACCGCGACACCGTCTTCATCCACGACACCGCCACGCACCAGCTGGAGTACACGCAGGAGGTGCCCGTCAACACCGACATCGCGGGCCCGCTCTTCGGCGACCCCGACACCTTCATGCTGCGCACCTTCGTCGGCGCCACCGACAAGAACTCCGCCTTCATCGTCAAGCTGCGCGCCGGCAAGTTGCTGGGCACCATCTCCACCCAGGGCTTCAAGGACAGCATTCGGGCGCTGCCCGATGGCAGGCTCTACCGCATCAACGACGACTCCGGGCGCATTGCCGTGGCCGCGGCGGACGGCGGCTGGCGCGACATCGGGGCGCTGCAGATCCCGCCTCGCCTCAAGATCAGCGACTGGCGCATCAGCCACCGCGGCGACAAGCTCGCGATCATGTACGGCAGCGTCGACAGCGGCGGCGTGTACCGCAGCGACATCTGGGTGGCCAACATCGACGGCAGCGGCCAATACCGGCTGACCAGCCAGTGGGACATGATGTACCCGCGCTGGTCGCCCGACGACCGCTACGTGGCCTTCCAGTTCGACACCACCTCCAGCCTCATCAACCCCGCCGGTCTCGGTGGCGCCGGCCTGTATGGCCACTGCTCGTACTGGTACGCGCCGGTGGAGGCCAGCAACGTGTCCGGTATCTCTTACGGCAAGGCGCACCCCATTGCACGACAGATGTACGTGAAGAAGAGCGGCAGGGAGATGGCCGACACCTGCACGCTTCTCGCTTGGGAACACTAGATCCAGGTCTGCGCCACCGCATCCCGCACGGCCGCCACCGCCGGCACGGCCAGCGCCGCCGGGCTGCTGATCCAGCAGAACCAGGTCGGCGCCGACCAGCCCGGCCAGATGCGCGCCTGCCCGGCCTCTTCCATCAGCGCCGCCTGGTCGCGGCGCACCATGCCGGCGCCCATGCCGGCGGCCACCATGCTGCGCACGGCCACCTCGGTGTCGGCCTGCAGGCCCACCTCCAGCACGGCGCCGGCCTGGGCGAACAGCCGCTCCTGGTGGCTGCGCAGGCCGCAGTCCGGCGGCGTCGTGACCCAGGGCAGCGCGGCCAAGCCGGCCAGGTCGGGAGGCAGGCCGCCGCCCAGCAGCAGGCGCTGCGGCACGACCGGGACGATCTCGGCGGCCTGCAGGCGACGCAGCTCCAGACCCTCGATCTCCGCGTGCTCGTGCAGCACGCAGGCGCAGTCCAGGTCGCCCCGGCGCACGGCGGCAATGGCGCGCAGCGACACCAGCTGCTGCAGTTGCAGCTGCACCAGCGGGTGGTGTTCGGCCAGATGCACGAAGACCTCGCCCAGGCGCAGCGCGACGGCGTCGCTGACCGTGCCCATGCGCACCTGGCCGCGCGCCTCCCCGCGGATCTGCGCGGCCGCGGCCTGCATGCCCTGGGCCGCGGCCAGCGTGCGATGGGCCTCGGCCAGCAGGCGCTCGCCGGCCTGCGTCAGCGTCATGCCGCGTGCGCTGCGTTCGAACAGCTTCACGCCGAACTCGTCCTCCAGCGCCTTGAGCTGGGCGCTGACGGCCGGCGGGCTGGTGAACACGCGCTCGGCGGCGCGCGTGAGGTTGCCCTCGGTGGCCACGGCCACGAAGGTCTTGAGCTGGTAGATCTCCATGGCCTGCATTCTGCGCAGGGCCGACGCGGCGAGGGTGTGGATTTTCCGAACGGGCGGTCTGCCGAAACGAATGGCCCATTTCCCGCGCGGCGCCCAGACTGAACGCATTCGAATTCGTCTGGAGCCTTCCATGACAGCCCACACCAAGCCCGGCGCCATCACCGCCCTGTTGTTCGCCACCACCGCCTGGGGCAGCCTGTTCCTCATCGGCAAGCCCATCACCGCCCAACTCGACCCGGTCTGGTTCACCCTCGTGCGCTACACGCTGGCCACGGCGGTGCTCGTTGTGCTGGTGCAGATGGCGGGCGACCAGCCCTGGGCCAAGCTGCGCCGCCACGCGCTGCGCCACAGCCTCGTCGGCCTGGCCGGCTATGGCCTGTTCAGCATCCTGGTCTTCCACGGCCTGAAGCTGTCGCTGCCCTCGCACGGCTCGGTCATCATGGCCACGATGCCCTTCACGACGCTGGCCCTGCGCTGGCTGCTGGACGGCCAACGCCCGCCGCTGCGCGCCGTGGCCGGCGCCGCGTTGGCCCTGGCCGGGGTGGCAACCGTGGCCAATCTGCTGGGCCAGACCGGTGAGGTCAATGCCCGCATGCTGCTGGGCGACGCCATCACGCTGACCGGCACGCTGGGCTGGGTGCTGTACACCCGCAACGCCGCCAAGCTGCCCGACCACAGCCCGCTGGAATACACCGCGCTGACGGCCATCGCCGCATTGCCGTGGCTGGCCGTGGGCGCCGTGGCGGCGACGCTGGCCGGGCTGATCGACGCGCCGTCACCCGCGCTGCTGCTGGGCCTGAGCCCGAAGCTGGCCTACATCGCCCTGGTGCCCACCGTGGCCGCGGCGCTGGCCTTCAACGCCGGTGTGCGCAAGCTCGGCGCGCCGATGGGGACGCTGTTCCTGAACATGGTGCCGGTGTCGGTCATCGCCGTGCGCGCCGTACTGGGCGAGGCGCCGCATGCCAATGAGATCGCCGGTGCGGCCCTCGTCGGCCTGGGCCTGGCGCTGACGGTGTGGACGCCGAAGGCCGCGCCGGTGGCCCGCTCGCCGCGCGTGGCCGTCGGCACCGCGGCGCCCTGTACACGCTGAGCCGCGGCAACGTCGTGACGGCGCTCACCACGCTGTCACGCAAGCACCCTAACCTCGGCATCCCACGCCGCCGAGGTCCCAGCGCCCATGCCCCTGCCGACTGACCTGCTGCCCTGGGCCTGGGCCCTGCTCGCCCTGCTTGCCCTGCCGGCCGCCCTCATCGTCCTGCAGGGCAAACTGCTGTTCGGTCGCACCTGGGTCATCCGCCGCACCGACCCCGGCCCCGCCGCCGCGCGCCGGCAAGCCGAAGCCGTCTGGCTGGAGCGCCCCGGCGGCGTGCGGCTGCAAGGCTGGTTGACGGTGCCCATCGGCGACGCGCCACCACGCCGCCTGCTGCTGTGGTTTGGCGGGCGCAACGAGCACGTGGCCTGGACGCCCGACCTTGCCGGCTGGCTGCCCGACGACTGCGCACTGCTGGCCTTCAATTACCGCAGCCTGGGCGAGAGCGGTGGCTGGCCGTCCGAGGCCGCCTGCGTGGCCGACGCCGAAGCCGCTGCGGCCTGGGGGCTGGCGCGGTTCGGCCTGCCGCCGAGTGCGCTGCATCTGGCCGGGCGCAGCCTGGGCACCGGCGTGGCCATGCAGCTCGCGGCGGGCCTGGCCGCGGCCGGCCGCCCGGTGGCCAGCGTCGCCCTGATCACGCCGCTGAAGAGCCTGCGCGCGGTGCTGCGGCGCAACCCGCTGCTCGCGCCGCTGACGCCCTGGTTGCGTTCGCCGCTGGACAGCCTCGCCGCCGCGCGGGCGTTGCACTGCGACGTGCTGGTGCTGCTGGCCGAGCAGGACAGCCAGGTGCCGCACGCGCACTCGCGCACCCTGGTCCAGGCGCTGCAGCGCGCCGGCTCGGCCGTCACCGTGCACCAGCTCGCCGGCACCAATCACCGCAGCCTGGCGCGCACGCCCGCGGCCATGCGGCAGCTGGGCGGCTGGTTGCTGGTGGAAGAATCGGCCGCACGATGAAAGCCAAGATCTTGAACGCCCTCGCGGTGGCTGCCGCCGTGGCCAGCACGCCGGCGCTGGCGGCCGACACGCAGTTCGCCATCCTCGTGCTGGCCATGCCCACCAAGTACCACTACGAGTACATCCCGGTGGCCCGCGAGAGCTTCGAGAAGCTGGCCAGGCTGCACGCCTTCGAGCTGACCTGGGCGGCCCAGCCCGGCGCCTTCGAGGGCGATCTGAGCAAGTACGCGGCGGTGGTGCTGCTGAACAGCTCGGGCGAGGAATTCAACGAGGCCCAGCGCGCGGGTTTCGAGCGCTACATGCAGGCCGGCGGCAACGCCGTCGTCGTGCACCGCGCCATCATCAGCAAGCCGGGCCAGTGGCCCTGGTACGAAAAGCTCGTCGGCCGCTCCTTCGTCATCCACCCCATGCTGCAGACGGCCGTCGTCACCAAGATGGACGCGACCCACCCAGCCACCTTCGGCCTGCCGGACCGCTGGATCTGGAGCGACGAGTGGTACGAGTTCAGCAACCCGCACGGCGTGAACATCAACCCCGTGCTGGCTGTGGACGAGCGCAGCTATGACCCCAGAAAGATCTGGCCCGGCCAGGTCGCCACCGGCATGGGCGCCGACCACCCGGTGAGCTGGTGGCACGGCGTCGAGAAGGGCCGGGTGTTCGTCACGGCGCTGGGCCACAACCAGGCCATGTACCGCGACGAGCGCTATCTGGACCACCTCTGGGGTGGCCTCTGGTGGGCGGCGACGGGTTTGGGCGTATCACCCAAGCCCTAAAAGATCGCTCTCAGCGATATTTTGTCTTTATCGGTAAAACCGATATTTGACTTATATCGATCTAACCGATAGAACGCGAAAATCGGCCAGATCGAGATTCGCCCCCCATGACGCACCGCCTTGTCCACTCTCCCGAGCAGCTTGCCGTGTTGCTCAAGACCACCCGTAAGGCCCGCCGGCTCACCCAAGGCGAACTGGCCGCGCGCATGGGCCTGAGCCCGAACCGCTTCTCCGAACTCGAATCGGGCCTGGGCGCCCTGACCGTCCAACGCTTGTTCGAACTGACCCAAGCCCTGGGCTTGGAAATCTTCATCGCCAACGCCGACAGCCCCGCCGCAGACAACACCGCGGCGCAGTGGTGACATGGCCGGCCGTCCCTCACACGCCAAGGCGCTGTCCCTCTGGATGAACGGCCTTCGGGTCGGCGAATGGCGTATCCCCACGCGCGGGCCGATGGAGCTGGCCTACGACCCGACCTGGCTGGCTGCGCCCGAGGCGCGCCCGTTGTCTCTGTCCCTCCCCTTGCCGCTGGCGCCCGTGCCGCTGACCTCCGCGGCCGTCGGCAGCTACTTCGACAACCTGCTGCCCGACCATGAGCCCATCCGCCGGCGCATCGCGTCGCGTTTCCGGCTGGCCGACACCAGCCCCTTCAACCTGTTGGCCGAGATTGGCCGCGACTGCGTCGGCGCGTTACAGCTGCTGCCCGTCAACGCCGATGCGCCCGACGTCCGGCGCATCGATGCCGAGCCGCTGGACGAAGCCGGCGTCGAACAGGCCCTGGACCGCGCCGTGACGCCGACCGGCGGCATGGCCATCGCCGCGGACGGCGACGCCGAGCTGCGCATCTCCGTCGCCGGCGCCCAGGACAAGACCGCGCTGCTGTGGCACGAGGGCCGTTGGTGCCGGCCGCTCGGCGCCACGCCCACCACGCATTTGTTCAAGCTGCCCCTCGGGCTGATCGGCGGGCAGAGCCGTCAGATCGACTTCACCACCTCGGTCGACAACGAGTGGCTCTGCCTGCGCCTGCTCGGCCTGTACGGCCTGCCCGTGCCACCGGCCCAGATCGCCAGCTTCGGCAAGCACCGCCCGCTGATCGTCGAGCGCTTCGACCGGCGCCTGGAGCCCGCCGCCGGCGATGGCACGGGCGCCTGGTGGCTGCGCCTGCCGCAGGAAGACTTCTGCCAGGTCTTTGCGCTGCCGCCCACGGCCAAGTACGAGCGCGACGGCGGGCCGGGCATCGTCGAGATCGCCGGCAAGCTGCGCCTGAGCGTGAACCCCAACGCCCAGGCAGACGTGGAGAACTTCATCAGCGCGCAGATCCTCTTCTGGATGCTCGCGGCCATCGATGGCCATGCCAAAAACTTCAGCCTGCAGCTCCTGCCGCAAGGCCGCTACCGGCTGGCGCCCTTCTACGACGTGCTCTCTGCCTGGCCCGTGGCCGGCCTCGCGCCCAGCCAGATCAACATGCACAAAGCCCGGCTGGCCATGAGCCTGCAGGGCAAAAACAGGCACAGCAAGATCTTCGAGATCCAGCGGCGGCATTTCGACAGCACGGCTCAGTTGTGCGGGCTGGACTCCTCAGAGCCGCTCGTCGAGCGCATCCTGGCGCTCACGCCCCAGGTCGTGGCACAGGCCCAGCAGGGCCTGCCGCCGGGGTTTTCACAGCCGGTGCTCGACAAGACGCTGAAGGCGCTGGTCGATATGGCGCACCGGCTTGGCGCGGAAGCGGGCTGATGCCCGCGAAGCTCCGCGCTACTTCGAGAACCAGCCGGCGATGCGCTGCTTGATGCGCAGGAAGAAGCCGGCGCGTTCCACATCGGCCAGCGCGACGATCGGCGCCTCGCCCAGCGTCTTGCCATTGGCCACCGCAACCACCTTGCCGATCACAGCACCCTTGGCGATGGGCGCTTCCAGGCCCGGGTTCAGCGTCACCTCGGTCTTGACCGCGGCGGCCTGGCCCTTGGGCACCACCAGCGTCCACGGCTTGGCCAAGCCCGCCCCCACCTCGGGGGCCACGCCGTACACCACCTTGGCGTTGGCCAGCGCAGTGCCCGCCTGGGCCGGTGTGGCTTCCTCGAAATTGGCATAGCCCCAGTTGAACAGCACGCGGGTCTGGTCGGCGCGGGCCTGCTTGCTGTTCGCGTTCATGATGACCGAGATCAGGCGCATGCCATTACGCTTGGACGAGGCGGTCAGGCAATAGCCGGCGTCCTCCGTGTGCCCGGTCTTGAGCCCGTCGACGGTCGAGTCGGTGTACAGCAATGCATTGCGGTTGCCCTGCTTGATCTTGTTGTACGTGAACTCGCGCTCGGCGTAGATCGGGTAGTACTCGGCGCTGTTGCGGATGATGGCCGCGGCCAGCACGGCCAGGTCCTTCGCGGAGGCCTTGTTGTTGGGGTCGGGCAGGCCCGCGGAGTTCGCAAAGTGCGTCTTCGTCATGCCGAGCTTGGCGGCTTCGGCATTCATCAGCGTGACGAAGCCGGCCTCCGAGCCGCCGACATGTTCGGCCAGCGCCTTGGAGGCGTCGTTGCCGCTGGCGATGACCACGCCGCGCAGCATGTCCATCAAGGACGCCTTCTCGTTGAGCGGCACGAACATGCAGCTGTCGCCGTCCTTGCCGCCGCGGCACCAGGCGCTTTCGCTCATGGTGACCATCTCATCGGGCTTGAGCTTGCCGTTCTTGAGGCCCTGTTCCACCAGGTAGCTGGTCATCATCTTGGTGAGCGACGCGGGCGGCAGCGGCTCGTCCGGGTTGGAGGACGCGAGCAGCTGACCCGTGTTGAAGTCCATCAGCACCCACGCCTTGTTTTCGAGCACCGGGACGGACTGACCGCTCGCGTCGGTGGTCATCTCGGGCGCGGTGGATGCGGCGGGCTTCTTCGCCTTGTGAGCCGCGGCGTGGGGCTTGGCATGCGACGCGGCGCTGGCGGCACCTGCCAGGCCGATCAGGATCGCGCTGGCAAGAAGGGAGGGGAGCAGATGGGAAATGCGCAGTTTGCGGGTCATGGAGAGATGCTTGCTGAAGAAGCCGGTAGGGTGCTCGCGATCAATTTTCTGATCACTGAGAAAGGCAGTTGGTTGTGCTGGCGCGAAGCGCACTCGAGGTTTGCCATCCGGTGGGCCGGCCAGGGGCGGCGAAATCGCGCTCGGGATGTCATCGGCACGGGATCGCGCCAGGCGATTCGGGGGCCAATTGTGTCCCCTCGGATGCCCACAACCGCCCTGGCGATGGAGATCTCACGAATCTCTACAACTGCACCGGCGCGCAATCACTCACCGCCATGAACGCGTGCCGCGGGCAAACTGCACCCCAACGAAGCTGAACACGGGCGACCGAGCCCGCCCAATGCATGCAGCGCCGCCCCTTGATCCTGTCGCCCCTGTTGACCCTGCTGCCGTCGCTCAGCCAAGCCGCGCCCACGCCGAACGTGCTGCCGCTCTGGCCCGAGGGCGTGCCCGCCGCCGTGCGGGCGGATGCCCCCGCCACACGCGGCGACCTCGGTCCCGAGCGCGTCGACGCCAATGGCAGCATCGCCAACGTGTCGGTGCCCACGCTCACCGTGGTGCCCCCCGCCGTGGATCGCCCCAACGGCACGGCCGTGATCCTGTGCCCGGGCGGTGGCTACCGCTACCTATCGTGGCAGCGTGAGGGTGAGCAGTACGCCGCCTGGCTGAGCACGCTGGGCATCACCACTTTCATCCTGAAAAGCCGGCTGCAGGAGTGGGGCCACCCCGCGCCGCTGCAGGACGTGCTGCGCGCCATCCGCCTGGTGCGCTCACGCGCGGCCGAGTTCGGGGTCGACCCCAAGCGCATCGGCGTGATGGGCAGTTCCGCCGGCGGCCATCTGGCGGCCAGCGCCAGCACGCTGTTCGACCATGCCGACGGCCGCACCGGCGCCGCGTTGGACAGCAGCACCAGCGCGCGGCCCGACTTCGCCGTGCTCGTCTACCCCGTCATCACGATGGCCGACCCCGCCGCCCACCCCGGCTCGCGCCGCGCGCTGCTGGGCGACGCGCCCAGCCCGGCGCTGCTGGCGCAGATGTCCGTGGAGCAGCAGGTGACGGCCGCCACCCCGCCCACGGTGCTGCTGCACACCCAGGGCGACAAGACCGTGCCGGTGCAGAACAGCATCCTGTACTACCAGGCCCTCACCCGCGCCGGCGTGCCGGCCGAGCTCTACCTGTTCGAGCAGGGCGGGCATGGCATCGGCATGCGGGATGGGTTGGGTACGGCATCAGCTTGGCCGAGGCGGGTGGAGGACTGGCTGCGGCAGCGGGGGTTGTTGGGCAAGGAGCAGACACGGTGAAGCGGCGTGGGCTGCTGAATGCGCCGCCCTGGTTAAACCACTTGCCTCGATACCACCCAGTCAGCGGCCCACGTCAAGCCGCCCACTTCTTGCCTCTGATGGCGTACTCCACCGCCAGGTCGTAGACGTTGTCGCACTTCTGCTTGAAGGTCGTGCGGTCGTAGCTGTCCGGCAGGTCTTCATTCAGGACGCGTTCGATCTCGGCCCTGACCTGCTTCTGCGTCTGCCCGCTCTGGTGCCAGTTCTGGATCAGCACCTTGGGCTGCTCCTCCACCAAGCGCTTCAGCAAATGCTTGGCCGCCAGCTTGACCCGCTGCGTCTCGTCCTGCGTGAGTGGGTCTTTCTTCAGCAAGTCGAAGAGCTCCAGCTCGTCATCACTCAGCCCTTCGCGGATGTGGCGCTCGGCCTCGTCCTTCAGATCCTGGGCGAAGGCCGTCAGCTCGTCGTAGTAGTTCTCGGTCGAGGTGGCGCCCGAGTTGTAGGCGTCAATCACCTGCTGCAGCCGCTGCAGGAAGTCCACCCGCGTGCTGTTCTGCGCCAGCATCTCGGCCAGCTTGCGCTGCAGGAATGCCTGCAGGTCGGCGATTTGGATGTTCTTGAACGGCGCCTGCTTGAACTCCTCGCGCAGCTTCTCGACGTTGACCTTGCTCAAGTCCCAGGACTTGCCGCGCTGCACGATCTTGTACTGCGCCTCGAACTCCTTGGCCGAGAACGCCTCGGCGTTGTCCACCACCACACTGGCATCCAGCAGCGCCTCGATGCGCTGCACCGCGCTGTCGATGTCGGCCTGTTCGACGATGCTGTCCATCACCCCGCGCAGGTACTGGAAGGCCGACACCACGCGGCCCTTCTTCTGGCCCAGCACCTCTGGCTTGCAGGCCTCGTACAGCGACGAGATCGTGTTCTCGTAGACGTTGAAGGACTTGCGCTGCTCGTCGCTGGCCAGCAGCGTGTCGGCAAAGCCGTTGAACTGGCCCAGCTTGGCGAAGACGTCGCCCCGGTCCAGCGCCTCGTGCAGCCCCACGCCCTGACTCTGGCAGAACGCCAGGCCCTGCTCGATGGCTTCGTCCAGCAACGCGAACAGCTGGCTCTTGTCCTGCACCGGCAGCTCTTCGTCCTCCAGGCCGGCGGCATAGTCGCGCAGCGCCTTCTTCATGCGGCGGAAGACGTTGTAGTAGTCCACGATCTCGCCATGGCGCTTGGACACGCCCAGGATCTCGTACCCGCTGACCCGGTTAGCCCGCGCGATGGTCTGCATCAGGGTGTGGCCCTGCATGGGCTTGTCCAGGTACAGCGTGCTCACCGTCGGCGCATCAAAGCCCGTCAACCACATCGCGCAGACGAAAACCAGCTGCAGCGGGTGTTCCGGGTCCTTGAAGTTGAACTCGATGTCGTGGCCGTGCTCGTCCAGCGCGTTCATGCGCTGGCGGTGCGGCTTGATGTCGAGGTTTTTCTTGGTGAACTTCTCGTTCTCGCCCGCTTCCTCGCTGACGATCACCGCCATCTGCACGGCGCCCATCCAGGCCTTGATCTGCTTCAGGCGCCGGCGCTCCACGTCGTTCGTCGTGGCGCTGATGCGCCCGTTCAGCGCCTTGATCTCCGCCTTCCACAGCGCCTGCACCTTGTCGAACATGGTCACAGCGGTGAACTTGTCTACCGAGATGACCAGCCCCTTCCCAAGGTAGCCGCGGCGGGGGAAGTGATAGACGATGTCGCGCGCAATCGTGTCCAGCCGGTCCTCGCGCTTGACGACTTCCATCTCCTGCGCAAAGCGCTTTTCCAGCTTCTCCTGCGCCTGCTCGTCGAGGTTCTCGTCCTCCAGGATCTCGGCGAACTCCTCGGTCAGGTCGTCGTTTTGGATCAGCACCTCCGGCACGCGCTTCTCGTAGAACAGCGGCACCGTGGCGCCGTCTTCCACGCTCTGCTGGAAGTTGTACTCGGACACGTAGCCGCCAAACCAGGCGTTGGTCTTGCGCTCCGTACCCAGCAGCGGCGTGCCGGTGAAGGCCAGGAAGTTCGCATGCGGCAGGCCGGCGCGCATGTTCTCGGCCAGGCCGGCGTACTGCGTGCGGTGGGCCTCATCCACGATGACGACGATGTCGTCGCGGTCGGACAGCAGCGGGTAGTCCCGCCCCTTGTCGTAGCGGAACTTCTGGATCAGTGTGAACACCACGCGCTTGTTGGTGCCCAGCATCTCACGCAGCTGTGCGCTGTCACGTGGGCGCACCGAGTCGTTCGGGCCAACGGTGCCGGTGTGCAGGAAGTTGCGGTAGATCTGCCCGTCCAGGTCGTCCCGATCCGTCACCACCACAAAGGTGAAGTTGCCGGTGAGCCTGCGGAAGATCTTGCGCGTGTAGAACACCATCGAAAAGCTCTTGCCCGAGCCCTGGGTGTGCCAGAACACGCCCAGCTTGCCGCCCAGCTCGCGGCGGCGGGTGAACTGCTCGAAGGCGTTGTTCACGCCGATGAACTGGTGGTTCTGCGCGATGACCTTCTGCGTCTCCCGGTAGAACACACAGAAGTTCTCCACATAGTCCAGTAGCCGCGCCGGTGCCAGCAAGCCCAGCACCGCCCGCTCCACGCTCAGGCCTTCAGCCGCAATGGCTTCGCGGTCCAGCGCCTCCTTCTCGTCATCCACCCGCAGCCAGGTGAAGAAGTGCTCCCACTGCGCCGTCAGGCTGCCGAGCCGGGTCTCGATGCCATTGCTCAGCAGGCACAGCGCATTGGCGGTGAAAAGCTGCGGGATCTCGGCCTTGTAGGTGGTCAGGTTGTCGTAGAACGCGGCGCGCAGCTTGACGTTGCTGTTCTTCAGCTCGATGAACACCAGCGGCAGGCCGTTCACGTAGAGCAGCACATCGGGACGGCGGTAGCCATGCTCGCCACGAACCCACAACTGGCTCACGGCCAGGTAGTGGTTGCGGCCGTCACGCGGGTCAGACTGGTCGAAGTCGATCACGCGCAAACGCTCGGTCACCATCTGGCCGGCCTGGGGCCCCGCCTCGGGCTTGTAGGTGACGGGCACGCCGTCGCGGATCAGCCCGTCCATCTCGCGGTTGGCCGCCACCAGGCTCATCGCCGTGCGCGGACGCAACAGCTCGGCCAGGGCCTGGTCCACCGCCTGTGCCGGAGCCTGGGGGTTCAGCCGCTCCAGCGCCGCGCGCACGCGGTCGGCCAGGATCACCTCGCGCTTGTCGACACGGCCAGAGCCGTCGTTCAGGTCGTCGGGCTGGGCCGTGAAGCAGTTCAGCGAATCGAAGCCGCACAGGTGCTGCAGCCGCTGCAGCAGGGCCTGCTCGATGTCGTCCTCGCTGATGAAATTCTTCGCGGCGGCCACGGCACCTCCCTGATGTTGCCGATCTTGGAGAAGAAGGTCTGCTAGCTAGCTATCGCCTCACGCTGCGCGGCCTCTGCGGGCGGCTGCTGCATGCTGGGCGGGAACTGGATGTCTAACGCCTCGACGCGGAGTTTGCCGGAGATCAGGCGGGGGAGCAGGGCGTCGCGGGTGACGCGGAGGTGGGCGTTGGACCGGCGCAGCATGAGTGACTGCTCATAAATGGGGCCAGCTACTTCGTTGTAGCGGTCACGAAGGGCGTCGCCGGGGTTGATCAGCGGAATGATCTTGAAGGTGTCCATGACCACGTTATCGAAGACGCCAGAGTTAGAGACCCCTTTGATCACATTGACTGCGCACCTCAGTCCGGCAAACACGAAGTACGGCTTCTTGTCGATCTTGGGGACCAGCGCGTAGCAGGACTGGTTCATGGCCATCGGCTCACCTGCCAACACTAGGTTGCCGACCGTGCCGCGTGCGGTGATGAAGATCGTGTCCTTGGGGAAGAGCCTCGAAGCGCAGTTCTCCAAACCCAGTTCGGTGATGCTCTGCTCGGTCTGCAAGCAGTACGCACCGTCATGCGAGTCCTTCGGAGAGAAGAAGGGGATCTCACCACCCCAGTACTGGCTGACCTCAGTGCTCGGCGTGCCCCCACCTTGAACCTGGACCATCGCGGCGGCCGTTGATGCCTGCCAGCCCAAAGGCATCCCTCGCTCGTGTGCAGCCGTTGCATAGCCAGGAAACCGCATCCGCACAAACCACTCTCGGTAGATTTCTTCTGCCGTGGACTCCAGCAAGGCGATGCGGCGCTGGTTGTTGGCGATCAGGTCATTCAGTCCAACGAGCACAGCGGCGATCTTGTCTTGCTCCACCCGGGGCGGCAGTCGCAGCTTCAACTCCTTCGCGACCGTCACGTTGAAATGCTGCTGCGCAGCACCGACCAGATTGCCGCCTACCAAGCTCTGACCAAAAGAGGAATTGAAGATGGCGGCGATGTAGTGCGGATTCAGCTCTGGGCCGGGGCGCAGGATGACCAGGTCACTACAGTTGGCATCTGGCAGGTCCGCCGGAATCACGCAGGCTGTGCCGGGGTACCCCGTGCGAACGATAGCCACATCGCCAGGGCGCAACTTCGACTTCTTGATGGCATCGTGAAACGACTCGGGAATGTATTTCAAGTCGCTGTAGTTGAGCCTGAACGGCTGGATGTTCAGTGACCGTAAGAACGGCACGCCCGCTTCGACGTATTGATCGGCCATGGAGCCAACGAAGCCGACGGTCACGTACTCGCTCACCTCTTTGATCTTGATGTCGCGCCACCCGTTCATTCAGCCGGCCTCGCAGATCTTCTTCAGGTTGGAATCAATGACCGCTTTCAAGCGGAGCGCTGTGCCATCAAGCTCCTCCAACTCATCCAAGGATGACTGAAGGTCAGCGAGAAATTCCTCCTCCGTCTTCCCATCCTCCTCGATCACCACCCCCACATACCGCCCCGGATTCAGCGACCAATCCTGCTCGGCAATCTCCTCGCGGCTAGCCAGCTTGCAAAGGCCGGTGACGTCTTCGTAGGCGGCCTTGGGGAAGCGCTCCTGCAGCCAGCTCACATGCTGGTAGTACAGCTCGGCGGCCTTCAGCTCGTCATGCAGGGCTTGCACCGCCGCCTTCACGCCCTTGGTCTGGCGGTTGGCGGTGGCGCGCTTGCCTTCCAGCTTCACCGCCTCGGCCTTGCGCTTGTCCATCTCGCGAATGGCCTTGTCCAGCGCCTTCACCGCCGCGTGCAGGCCGCTGAAGAAGGGCGTGAACTGCGCGCGAAACAGGTTCTGGGCGCTGTTGCGGCCCTCGACGCTGTGCTTCTGCCCTCGGGCGCGCTCGTGATCCGCGTGGGCCTGCTTCAACCCGGCGAGCTGGCCCCATTGGGCCTGCAGCGCGGCAATGGCGTCACGGGCGGCCTGGCTGGTCACGGCGTCGGCCTCTTCCTCGGCCAGCACGGCGAGCAGGCGCTGACTCAAGCCCGGCAAGTGCTCGGCAGCCTCGTGCAGTTGGGCCATGCCGCGGTGCAGGTAGCGGTCCACCAGGTCCACGAATTCCTGGCGGCGGCCCTTGTGCAGGCGCGGGATAAGGGCGATGTTCTGGATCTGCTCGTCGCTCAGCTCGCGGTGGGCGCGGTCCACCTGCGTGAAGATATTGCGGGCGTCGATGAACAGCACCTTGTCATCCGTCTTGCCCTTGTCGAAGAACCACAGCGTGGCCGGAAGCGTGACGGTGTAGAACAGGTTGGACGGCAGCGTGAGCATGCCGTAGATGAGGTTCTGCTCGATCAGCGTGCGCCGGATGTCGGCTTCGGAGTGGCGGGCATCACTGGCCGAGTTGGCCATCACCAGCGCAGCGCGACCGCCGGGCTTGAGCGAGGTGGCGAACAGGTTGATCCAGAGATAGTTGCCGTTAGGCACGGTCTCGACGGCTTTCTCCTTGCCGTCCTTGCCACCACCTGCAGCCTTGGCCTTGGTCTTGTTGCGCGGTACGCCGTAGGTGTTGAAGCGGCGGTCCTTCTCCACGGCGTCCAGCGTCACGTCGTCCACGTTGAAGGGCGGGTTGGCCATCACGTAGTCGAAGGCGCCGAAGGCGTTGAAGGGGTCCTCGTAGTAGGTGTTGGCCTGCTTGATCTCGCCACGCAGGTTGTTCACGGCCAGGTTCATCTTGGCGAGCTTGACCGTCTCCAGCGTCTTCTCGGTGCCGCAGACGAACACGTCCAAGTCGGCCGCCTTGTCGGTTTGGTGCTTGAGGATGAAGTCCGCCGACTGCACGAACATGCCGCCGGAGCCGCAGGCGGGGTCGAACACCTTGCCGCCGTGGGGCTCGATGATCTCGGTCATCAGCTTGACGACGGAGCGCGGCGTGAAGAACTCGCCGCCGCCCGCGCCCTCGCTGAGCGCAAAGTGGGCCAGGAAGTATTCGTATATCTGGCCGAACACATCACCCGAGGCGTCCACGGGGATGTCGGAGAACAGCTTCAGCAGGTCCTTGGGAATGTGCTGGTTCTTGGGGCTGCGGGTGAAGCGGTCGTACTCCTCCTGGGGCAGCACGCCCAGCAGCTCGGGCTTGGTGTTCTCGATGCTGGCCATCGCCGCGCGGATGGCCTTGGCGATGTTTTCCTTCTCCGGCAGGTTCAGCAGGTAGTCGTAGCGAGCGTAGGGCTTGAGATAGAAGCCGCACTTTTCGATGGCGATGTCCTGCTCGCTGCGCTCGACACGAGTGCCCTTGAGCTTTTGGTAGGCCTGCTCGATGGCCGTCTCGTGCTGGCGGTATTTGTTATCGGCGAACTTCAGGAAGATCAGCCCCAGCACCGGAGTGCTGTACTCGCTGGCCTTGAGGTCGGAGTTGGCGCGGAGCTTGTCGGCGGCGGCCCAGAGGTCTCGCTCGAGTTTTTTGAGTTGATCGCGGTTCATGGGTCAGTCGAAATGACGGCGGCTGGCGCGAACTGCTGCGCGGTGGATCAGAAACTCCAATCCGGATTTACCGGATTCGGAAAGGCAACGCCTATACTTCGGCCTCAAGTGGACTGGGAGAACCCGGTCGGCGCTACAGCCTCGGTGAGCTTCATCGGGGCTTTTCGCTTTCTGGGGCCTGCGGAAACACCTTGAGGCCCCAATCTTCGAAGCCGGTGCCCACCTGACTACGCCCGCCACTGCAATAGAACTTGCGGGTAAGGACATCGAAGGCGCGGTTGGGCTGGTCCGGCCGCAATACATGAAGGCCAATCGGCCGGGCGACGAGGTCGGCGAGCTGCAGGCCGGGTGAATCCACCTTCTTGTCGGCAAACACGACATCAAAAGGAAGGCGTTCACCCAGGCGGTTGGCGCCGTCACAGATACGGCGGAATTCCAACTCCAGCTCGTTGTCTTCCTTCTTGCCACGGCACTCGACCACGACGTGGGTCAGGGTGTCATCCTGCTTCTTCTCCTGGAGCAACTCGTAGAGCGTCTCCAAGCAGAAAGCCAAGGCGAGGTGGTAGGGATTGGGCGGCAGCTCGGGCTGGCGGGCGCGCAGCTTCTCCTTGTCGATGACGCAAGAGATCAAGATGAAGTTGCTGGCTTCGATCAGCTCGCCAAGTTCACCTTGGAACCGCTCTCGATGCTGGCGGCTCTGAAACTTGAAGGCTCCCTTTTCCTTGCGGATTTCATGCTCGTGCAGCACCACCAAGTCGTGACCGAAGTGGTTGAACTTGAACTTGTGGAGCGCCGGGACGACCTTCTCGCTGTAGTGCCCCTTGTAGAACACGCAGAAGGCCAGCACGAAAACCGGGTAGTTCGGATCGAGCGTGGCCATGCCGTGGTCGCCGCTCTCGTCCACATACACAACGAAGTTACTGAACTTCCCAACTGGCGCCGCAGCGCCGGCGGTCGCTGCGGCTTCGGGTGTCTCCGAATCGAACAGCGAGAACTGCTGCTGAGGGTCGGGCTCAGAGGCCATGACTCCGGCGTGCGTCAGACGTCGATGTTGCCCGCGCGCAGCGCGTTGGTCTCAATGAAATCCCGCCGCGGCTCCACCTCGTCGCCCATCAGCATCGTGAAGACCTTGTCCGCCTCGATGGCGTCGTCGATCTGCACGCGCAGCAGGCGGCGCACGTTGGGGTCCATGGTCGTTTCCCAGAGCTGCCCGGGGTTCATCTCGCCCAGGCCCTTGTAGCGCTGGCGGGCGACGGCGTTTTCGGCCTGGCCCATGAGCCAGGCCATGGCGGCGCGGAAGTCGTCGACCTTGCTTTCCTTGGCCTTCTCGCCCTCGCCCTTGCGCACGATGGCGCCGGCCTGGATCAGGCCCTGGAAGCTCAGGCCGGCGTCGGCCAGCACTTCGTAGTCGGCGCCGTGCACGAAGTCGGCGTGGATGACGCTGGCGCGCACGTTGCCGTGGTGGGTGCGGGCGATCTTCAGAAAGAACTTGTCGGTGCGCGGGTCGGTCTCGACGGTGACGAGCGCATCGTGCAGCAGGCCCTTGAGGTTGGCGGCGCTGGCGTCGGCATCCTCGCGGGTGTCGAGCTTGAGCGCCAGGCCGTTGGCCAGCACGTGCAGGGCCTCGATGTCCATCCAGTTGGACAGGCGCTCGATGACGGCCTGCGCGGCGACGTATTTGCGGGCCAGCACGTCGAGCGTGTCGCCCTTGAGCGTGTTGCCGGTGCCGGTGTCAAGTGACGCGTCCTGCAGCGCGACCTTGAGCAGGAAGCTGTCGAGCTCGGGCGCGTCCTTCAGGTATTGCTCGTGCTTGCCGACCTTGACCTTGTACAGCGGCGGCTGGGCGATGTAGATGTGGCCGCGCTCGCAGAGCTCGGGCATCTGGCGGTAGAAGAAGGTCAGCAGCAGCGTGGGGTTGAAGTCATCGCCACCGGCGCCACGGCCGATGCCGGTGCCCAGCGCCGTGATCAACGTCAGGATTTCATTGCTGGTCAGCAGCTTCTCGTAGCGAGCCTTCTCGACGTTCAGGATCTTGCCGCGCAGCGGCAGGATGGCCTGGAACTTCCGGTCGCGGCCCTGCTTGGCGGAACCGCCGGCGGAGTCGCCCTCGACGATGTAGATCTCGCACAGCGCCGGGTCTTTCTCCTGGCAGTCGGCCAGCTTGCCGGGCAGGCCCAGGCCGTCGAGCACGCCCTTGCGCCGCGTCATCTCGCGGGCCTTGCGGGCGGCCTCGCGGGCGCGGGCGGCGTCGAGGATCTTGCCGCAGATGATCTTGGCGTCGGTGGGGTTCTCGAGCAGGTAGTCGTTGAGCAGGCGGCCGACGATGTCCTCGACCGGGGCGCGCACCTCCGAGCTGACCAGCTTGTCCTTGGTCTGCGAGCTGAACTTGGGCTCGGGTACCTTGACGGACACGACGCAGGCCAGGCCTTCGCGCATGTCGTCACCGGCGACTTCGACCTTGGCCTTCTTGGCCAGCTCGTTGTCGTCGATGTACTTGTTGATGACGCGGGTCATCGCGGCGCGCAGGCCGGTGAGGTGGGTGCCGCCGTCGCGCTGCGGGATGTTGTTGGTGAAGCAGAGGACGTTCTCGTTGAAGCCGTCGTTCCACTGCATCGCCACTTCGACGCCGATGTTGGTCTGCTGGTCGCTCATCTTGTCGCCGATGGCGTGGAAGATGTTCGGGTGCAGGGTGGTCTTGCCCTTGTTGATGAACTCGACGAAGCCCTTCACGCCGCCCGCATAGGCAAAGTTGTCTTCCTTGTTGTTGCGCTCGTCGACGAGGCGGATCTTGACGCCGTTGTTCAGGAACGAAAGCTCGCGCAGGCGCTTGGCGAGGATGTCGTAGTGGAAGTCGTTGTTCTGCTGGAAGATCTCGGTGTCGGGCAGGAAGTGGACTTCGGTGCCGCGCTTGTCGGTCTCGCCGATGACCTTCATCGGACTGGTCTCGAAGCCGTTGACCGTGACGATCTCGCGGTCCTGCGGCACGCCCTTGTGGAACTCGATGAAGTGGACCTTGCCGTTCTGGCGCACGGTCAGGCGCAGGAACTTGGACAGGCCGTTCACGCAGCTCACGCCCACGCCGTGCAGGCCACCGGAGACCTTGTACGAGTTCTGGTTGAACTTGCCGCCGGCGTGCAGCTCGGTCAGCGCGATCTCTGCCGCCGAGCGCTTGGGCTCGTGCTTGTCATCCATCTTGACGCCGGTGGGGATGCCGCGGCCGTTGTCGATGACAGAGATGGAGTTGTCGGTGTGGATGGTGACGACGATGTCGTCGCAGTGGCCGGCCAGGGCCTCGTCGATGGAGTTGTCGACCACTTCGAAGACAAGGTGGTGCAGGCCGGTGCCGTCCGACGTGTCGCCGATGTACATGCCGGGGCGCTTGCGCACGGCCTCCAGGCCTTCCAGGATCTGGATGGAGCTGGCGTCGTACACGGCACCCGACTTGGCCTCGGCCGCGGCGGCCGCCTGCTGGTTGGCGTTCAGGCCATCGGGGTGTTCGGCGCTGCTGGAAACATCACTCATCGGGAACTCTCTCTCACTCGCGGGCCGCAAACTCACGGCCCTTTAAAAGCACTGAAGCGGGCCGAAGCCCGCTGTGTCAAAGCCAGGTCCTGGCTCAGATCCGCATCGGCATGACCACGTACTTGAAGCCCGTCGTGTCCGGGATGGTCAGCAGCGCACTGCTGGCGCTGTCGTTGAGGTCGATGCAGACCATGTCCTGGCTCATATTGCCCAGGGCATCCATCAGGTAGGTGACGTTGAAGCCGGTCTCGATCTTGTCGCCGGCGTAGTCGATCTCGATCTCTTCCTTGGCCTCTTCCTGCTCGGCGTTGCTGGACGCGATGGACAGCAGGCCGGGCTCGAAGGACAGGCGCACGGCCTTGAACTTCTCGCTGGTCAGGATGGCGGCGCGCTGCAGGCTGCTCAGCAGCGGCGCGCGACCCAGCGTCAGGCGGAACTTGTGGTTCTTGGGGATGACGCGGTTGTAGTCGGGGAACTTGCCCTCGACGAGCTTGGTGACGAACTCCATGCCGCTGAACGAGAACTTGGCCTGATTGCCGGCAAAGCGCATCTCGATGGGCGCGTTTTCTTCATCGCCCTTGCCGTCCTTCAACAGGCGCATCAACTCCAGCACCGTCTTGCGCGGCAGGATGACTTCCTGCTTGGGGATGTCGGTGTCCAGTTCGGCCTGGGCCAGCGCCAGGCGGTGGCCGTCGGTGGCGACCAGCGTCAAGTTCTTGCCTTCGGCGACGAACAGGATGCCGTTCAGGTAGTAGCGGATGTCATGCACCGCCATCGCGAAGTGGACCTGGTTGATCAGGGCCTTGAGCACCTTCTGCGGCACGCTGAACACGGGGCCGAAGTCGGCGGCTTCCTGCACCAGCGGGAAGTCGTCGGCCGGCAGCGTCTGCAGCGTGAAGCGGCTCTTGCCGCCCTGCAGCGTCATCTTGTTGGCGTTGCTCGTCAGGCTGACGGTCTGGTCGCTCGGCATGGAGCGCAGGATGTCGATGAGCTTGCGCGCGCCCACGGTGGTGGACAGGTTGCCGGCGTCGCCGTCGAACTGCACCGTCGTGCGCACCTGGATCTCGAGGTCGCTGGTCGTGAGCTCCACCTGGTTGCCGGTCTTGCGGATCAACACATTGGCCAGGATCGGCAGCGTGTGGCGCCGCTCGACGATGCCCGACACCGCCTGCAGCGCGGTGAGCACCTGATCCTGGGGAGCTTTCAAAACGATCATGGAGGCCTCTTTGGAGGGATCTGGGGAGAGTTTTTTCGACTGGGCACGAGGGGACGCATACCCAGAAAACGCGCGCGCGCGTGAAGCTGCGATTGTCGCCCGGAAAGGGTGCGCCGCCAGGCTGCAGGGGCTTGGTTGGAGCTACGGGACAACCCTGAAGCCCCTCGTCCAAGGATTACCTTGGCCTGGGACCGCGCTGCGACCTAGGCCGCAGCGCTTCGGTAGGCACAGGCCGTCCACTGGACGCCCTGTGTCCGACCTCAGCCCCCGAGGGGACGGCGATGCCTGCCGGATCGACCGGCAAGCACATCGCCCGACGGGCCGGCTTGGGAGTGGCCCAGCGCTCGGCCCGAACTCCAACTCAGCCCTTCAGAGTTTGTTCGAGCACGTGCAGCTGCTGGTTCAGCTCGGTGTTCTTCTGGCGCTCGCCGCCGATCTTTCGGACCGCGTGCAGCACCGTCGTGTGGTCGCGGCCACCGAACAGCTCGCCGATCTCCGGCAGGCTCTTCTGCGTCAGCTCCTTGGCCAGGTACATCGCGATCTGGCGCGGCCGGGCGATGCTGGCCGGGCGCTTCTTGGAGTACATGTCGGCGACCTTGATCTTGTAGAAGTCGGCCACCGTCTTCTGGATGTTCTCCACCCCGATCTGGCGGTTCTGGATGGACAGCAGGTCCTTCAGCGCCTCGCGGGCCAGCGCGATGCTGATCTCCTTGTGCGAGAACTTGGCGTAGGCCAGCACCTTGCGCAGCGCGCCTTCGAGCTCTCGCACGTTGGCGCGCACGTTCTTGGCGACGAAGAAGGCGACGTCCTCGGGCATCGGCGTGCCCTCGGCCTCGGCCTTCTTGATCAGGATGGCGACGCGCATCTCCAGCTCGGGCGGTTCGATGGCGACGGTCAGGCCGGCGTCGAAGCGCGAGGTGAGGCGCTCGTCGATGTCCACCAGCCCCTTGGGGTAGGTGTCCGACGTCATGATGATGTGCGCCTTCTTGGCCAGCAGCGCCTCGAAGGCGTTGAAGAACTCCTCCTGCGTGCGGTCTTTGCCGGCGAAGAACTGCACGTCATCGATCAGCAGCAGGTCCAGCGAGTGGTACTTGGCCTTGAGCTCGTCGAAGGTCTTGCGCTGGTAGTTCTTGACCACGTCGGAGATGAATTGCTCGGCGTGCAGGTAGAGCACCCGAGCGTCCGGGCGGTCCTTCAAGAGCGCGTTGCCGACCGCGTGGATCAAGTGGGTCTTGCCCAGGCCGACGCCGCCGTAGATGAACAGCGGGTTGTAGGTGATGCCCGGCGCGCCGGCCACGTGCAGCGCCGCCGTGCGGGCCATCTGGTTGGCGCGGCCTGGCACCAGCGTGTCGAAGGTCAGCTGCGGGTTGATGCGGTGCTTGGCCGAGGCCGGCGCCTGCGACGGCAGCATGATGGTGCTGGCCGCAGGCGCGGGCATGGGCCGCAGCGCGGCGCTGGGCGCCGACTCGGCCGAAGGCGACGACGCGGGAGCCGGCGCGGGGGGCAGGGTGATGGCGGCGCCCGAGGGCTCGCGGCTGGTCAGGGACAGCTCCAGCCGTGTCGGACGGCCGGCCAGCTCGGTCAGGATGGCCTCGATGCGGGCCGCGTACTGGCGACGGATCCAGTCGCGCTTGAAGTGGTTTGGCACCTTCAGCGTGGCGACGAGGGCGCTGGCCGCATCGGCGCCCATGCCTTCCAGCGTGGCCGGCGGTAGCGGACGGATCCAGGTGTTGAACTGCTGCTCGGGCAGCTCGGTGGCCAGGCGCTCGCAGCCGCGCCGCCAGAGGTCCGTCGCCCATTCCGCCGGATCCATGCCCGCGGCACCTGTCGTTTCACCCGTCATCGCGTCCGTCTTCAAAGCCTGCACCCCATCCACCCTATGTTCTTCTTGGCTCATTGTGGAAAACTTCTTTTCGAGCGGCCGGATTGTACGGAATCGAGGCCACCGAAAGGCGGGTTATCCACAGAATTTGGACGGGGGTCAATCCCTGGCAAACCCGCCTTGAGCCCCGCGACTTATTGACCGAGGCCGCGGCTTCTGCTGTAATGCCGGGTTTTCGCGCATTGCGACTGGTTCGCCATGCGCTTTTCTTGCCGGAAGCCAACCGGCCCATCTTGCCGGGTGCCAACCGCTGTGCCCGGCCTGCACAAACCCTCAAAAGAGGTTTCCCATGAAGCGTACCTACCAAGCCTCCAAGACCCGCCGCGCCCGCACCCACGGCTTCCTCGTGCGCATGAAGACGCGTGGCGGCCGTGCCGTCATCGCCGCTCGCCGCGCCAAGGGCCGCAAGCGCCTGGCTGTCTAAGCCGCGCCGGTGATTGAGGCGGCGCCTCGTGCGTCGTCAACGCCGGGCACCCGATGATCGGCAAGCTGAACCGCCCGGTGGACTTTGAGCGTGTGCTCGGCCGTCAGAGCCGGGCTCGCAGCGCGCATTTCGCGCTGCACCACCTCTCGGCCAACCCGTCGCCCAGCGCCTGGCACGCCGCCAGGTTGCGCACAGCCTCAGCCGAGTTATCAACAGGCGACTCACAGCCTGCGCACAACTCTGTGGACCAAGACCCGCCTCGCGCGCCTGAAGGCTGCTGGGTGGGCATCGTCGTGCCCAAGCGGCATGCGAAGCGATCGGTGACGCGGGCGCTCTTGAAGCGCCAGATCCGCGCCGCATTTGCTGAACGCCCCGGCATGCCGCCGGGTTTGTGGGTTGTCCGCTTGCGTTCACCGTTCGACCGCCAGAAGTTCCCCAGCGCCGCGTCCGACGCCTTGCGCGCCGCGGCCCGCGCCGAACTGGCCCAGCTGCTGGACCGCGCGCTCGCGCCCAAAACCGGGACGCCGGCATGAGGCCAAGTTGGCCCGCCCGCGCGCTGATGGTCCTGGTGCGCGGCTACCGGCTGATGCTCAGCCCCTGGCTGGGCAACGCCTGCCGCTTCGAGCCGACCTGCTCGCGCTATTCCCTCGAAGCGCTGGAGCGCCACGGCGCTCTGGCCGGCAGCTACCTGACCGTCCACCGCATCCTGCGCTGCCAGCCGCTGTGCACCGGCGGGCACGACCCCGTGCCTGACAATCCGCCGCGGCTGTTTTCCCGCCTGATTTCCCCCTCCATGGCGCGCTGCGCGCCATCGTCTTCCTCGTCCGAGTCTTCTCATGACTGATATTCGCCGCACCGTGCTTTGGGTGGTGTTCACGATGTCCCTCGTCCTGCTCTGGGACGGCTGGCAAAAGCACAACGGGCATCCCTCGATGTTCAGCCCCTCGGCACCCAAGGCCGTGTCGTCGGCCCCGGCCACGCCGGCTTCGAGCAGCGGCCTGCCCGCGGCCACCGCCACCGCGGCCGGCCAGACGCCGTCCACGGCCGCCGCGCCCGCAGCGGCTGCGTCCGAGAAGATCACGATCCGCACCGACGTGCTCGCCGTGACGGTCGACACGCTGGGCGGCGACATCGTGCGCGCCGAGCTGCCGCACTACCTGACGTCCTACGACCCGACCGTCACCGACCAGCTGCTGCAGATGGTGCATCTGCAGAAGAAGCCGGACTTCACGCCTGAACCGGTCGTGCTGTTCAACGAGGCCCAGCACTATCGCGCGCAGACCGGCCTGGTCAGCGCCAGCGGCCCGCTGCCGGCCCACACCACGCCGATGACCGCCGTGGCCGGCGAGCGCGAGCTCAAGGCCGGCCAGGATGAAGTCAAGCTGCGCCTGGAGTCCGCCGAGGTCGGCGGCGTCAAGCTGGTCAAGACCTTCACCTTCAAGCGCGGCGCCTACACGGTGGGCGTCACGCATGAGGTCGTCAACGCCGGTGCCGCGCCGGTCACGCCCCAGGTCTATCTGCAGCTGGTGCGCGACGGCAGCCATGTGACCGGTGGCGCCGCCTTCACGCCCAGCTTCACCGGCCCGGCCGTCTACAACGACAAGACCAAGTTCCAGACCATCAAGTTCGAGGACATCGACAAGAACAAGGTCGACATCGAGAAGCAGGCCAACGAGGGCTGGGTCGCGATGATCCAGCACTACTTCGCCAGCGCCTGGCTCGTCAACGAGGCCGGCAACCGCGAGTTCTTCGTGCGCAAGCTGCCCGGCCAGGTCGGCGTGGTGGGTGACACCTATGCCAGCGGCATGGTCTTCACGCTGCCCACGCTGGCGCCCGGCGCCAGCGTCACCCAGCAGGCCCTGCTCTTCGCCGGCCCGCAGGAGGAGAAGAAGCTCGCCGAGCTCGCGCCCGGCCTGGAGCGCGTCAAAGACTACGGCAAGCTGACCATCCTGGCCGAGCCGCTGTTCTGGCTGCTGGACAAGATCCACGGCTTCATCGGCAACTGGGGCTGGACCATCGTCGCGCTCGTGCTGCTGCTGAAGGTGGCGCTGTACAGCCTGAACGCCAGCGCGTACAAGTCCATGGCCCGCATGAAGGCCGTGGCGCCCCGCATCAACGAGATGAAGGAGCGCCTGAAGGACAAGCCGCAGGAACAGCAGCAGGAGATGATGAAGATCTATCGCGAGGAGAAGATCAATCCCATCGGCGGCTGCCTGCCCATCTTCCTGCAGATGCCCATCTTCATGGCGCTGTACTGGGTGCTGCTGTCCACCGTCGAGATGCGCCAGGCGCCGTGGATGCTGTGGATCACCGACCTGTCGGTGCGCGACCCCTTCTTCATCCTGCCGCTGCTGATGATGGCCTCCAGCCTGTTCCAGGTCTGGCTCAACCCGCCGGCCGCCGACCCCATGCAGCAGAAGATGATGTGGATCATGCCCGTGGCATTCGGCGTCATGTTCTTCGTCTTCCCGGCCGGCCTGGTGCTGTACTGGCTGACGAACAACATCCTGTCCATCGCCCAGCAATGGCTGATCAACAAACGTTTGGGCGTGAACTGAATCACGTGAATCTGCACAGCCCCCGCAGCCAGGGGCTGTTTTCCGCCTGGCGTTAGCAGTTCAATAGCTTCGCGGGGCAGAGAACACCGGCCCGGACGGGGCTCACGAGAGCGACCGAACCGAGCCTCCCCCGCGCCAATTCCGCCAGCAGCCGCCCCCGACCGGGCGGCTGTTTGCTTTTGGGCGAAGACAATTGCGCCCATGCTTGCCCGCCACGCCGACCCCATCGCCGCCATCGCCACCGCCCCGGGGCGTGGTGCCGTCGGCATCGTGCGCGTGTCGTCGCCGCATGACCTGTCCGCGCTGATCCATGCCGTTTGCGGCCGATCGCTGAAACCGCGCGAAGCGACCTATCTGCCCTTCCGCGACGCCGCCGGCCAAGCCATCGACCAGGGCCTGGCGTTGCACTTCCCGGCGCCGCACTCGTACACCGGCGAGCATGTGCTGGAACTCCAGGCCCACGGTGGCGCCGTCGTCATGCAGTTGCTGCTGGCGCGAGTCGTCGAAGCCGGTGCCGGCCTGCGCCTGGCCGAGCCGGGCGAGTTCACGCAGCGCGCCTTCCTGAACGGCAAGCTCGACCTCGCGCAGGCCGAGGCCGTGGCCGACCTGATCGACGCCAGCACCGAGGCCGCCGCACGCAGCGCGAGCCGGGCGCTGGGTGGCGCGCTGTCGCACGAGGTCGGCGTGCTGCGCGACCAGCTGATCCAGCTGCGCATGCTGGTCGAGGCGACGCTGGACTTTCCCGAGGAGGAGATCGACTTCCTCGAAAAGGCCGACGCCTTCGGCCGCCTGGACCGCCTGACGGCGCAACTGAGCGCCGTACAGGCCCGCACACGCCAGGGCGCGCTGCTGCGCGATGGGCTCAAGGTCGTGCTCGCCGGCCAGCCCAACGTGGGCAAGAGTTCGCTGCTGAACGCGCTGGCCGGCGCCGAGCTGGCCATCGTCACACCCATCCCCGGCACGACGCGCGACAAGGTCAGCCAGACCATCCAGATCGAAGGCGTGCCGCTGCACATCACCGACACGGCCGGCCTGCGCGACGCGACGGCCGACGAGGTCGAGCGCATCGGTGTGTCACGATCCTGGGACGCGATTGCGGACGCGGACGTCGTGCTGTTCCTGCACGACCTCGGCCGCGTCGGCGAGGCCGGCTACGAGGCCGAGGACGAGCGCATCCGCGCGCGGCTGGCGGGCGTGGACGCGGGCCGCATCGTGCAGGTCTTCAACAAGGCCGACCTCGCGTCGGCCCCTGAAGGCGCGATCGCACTGAGCTTGAAGACGGGCGCCGGGCTGGAGGCGCTGCGCCAGCGCCTGCTGCGCACTGCCGGCTGGCAGGCCGTACCCGAGGGCCTCTTCATCGCCCGCGAGCGCCATGTGCAGGCGCTGGCCCGCACGGCCGAGCATCTGGCGCTGGCGCGCGAGGTGGCCGCCCAGCGTGATGCGGCGCTGGACCTGCTGGCCGAAGAGCTGCGCCTGGCCCACGACGCCCTCGGCGAGATCACCGGCGCCTTCTCGGCCGACGAGCTGCTGGGCGTCATCTTCAGCAGTTTCTGCATCGGCAAGTAGTCCGTTTTCCGTCCTTATGCGTTCTTGATGCGCGCGGCGCCAAGCTCGACACCGACTTGATGCCCCGCTGCCTAGAGTGGCTCAGAAGGAGGAGGACGCATGCGACGCCTTCAGCACATCAGCTTCACGACCGAGACCCTGCCCCGCCAGCCGGCGCCGCAGGCCACCAAGCCCGGTGCGCCCGTCAGCCTGCAGCCACGCGACGAGATGTGGCGCTCGCGCCGCGTGCTGTCGGGCTCGGACTGGATGGATGCCTGGGTGCAGAAACCCGGCAAGCGCTGATCAGGCGTCGTTGAACAAGGGCTCGGGCAGGTACAGCCCCGGCTCGATCGCCATGCCGAACAGGCTGCCCGACAGCGGCATGGCCATCAGCTCGGCGGTGCTGAGTTCCTGACGCGCTGTCGTGACCAGCAGCTGGTCACCGGCCGGGCCGCCCAGGGCGGGACAGCTGACGTTGCTGACCGGCGCCGAATAGCGTGCCAGCAGCCGGCCGTCGGTCGCGTAGCGGGCGACGCTGGCGTTGCCCCACTCGGCATTCCACAGGCAGCCCTTGGCGTCGATGACGGCGCCGTCGGGCCAGCAGTTGTCGATCTCCTTCTTCACGAAGACGCGTGGCTCGGACACGCCGGCGCTGGCCGCGTCGTAGTCGCAGACCATGATGCGGCGGGTCAGCGTGTCGCAGTAGTGCATGCGACGGCCGTCGGGGCTGAAGCAGATGCTGTTGGCGATGGCCACGCCGTCTAGCGCCAGGCGACGCAGGCCGTGGGCCGGCGAGTACTGGTAGAAGCCGCCGATGGCCTGGCGCGGGCGGGCTTCGTCCAGCGTGCCGAAGACGAAGTTGCCGGCGCGGTCGCAGCGGCCGTCATTGACGCGGGTGGTCACGAGTGCCGCCTCGACAGGCGCGATCTCGACAGGTTCGCCGGCGACGCTGCCGGTGGCCTGCAGGTCGGGCAGTGTCAGTCGCGCCAGGCGCTTGGCCATGCCCAGCAACAGCGCGCCGGAGCGCCCATGCACGAAGCAGCCGACGCGCTCGGGCAGGCGCACCTGCAGCGTGACGCTGGCGCCGGGCGTCCAGGCGTAGAGGCAGGCGCCCTCGATGTCGGTCCACCACCAGCGGCCGCTGGGCGCGTGCCACTGGATGCCTTCGCCCAGTGTGGCGGCCTGTGCAATGGCGAGAGCGAGGGGATGTTCAGGATTCATCGGGGCGGACTTCCAGGCTGGCGCGGGCCTGCTTGCGGGCGATCGCCGACGCGTGGCGGCGGCGTTCGTCGGGGGTGAAGGGGCGCAGCGGTGCCACGGCCACGGGCTTGTTGTCGTCGCCCACGGCCACCATCGTGAAGTAGCAGCTGTTGACGTGTCGCACCTCCTGCGTGCGGATGTTCTCGGCGACGACCTTGATGCCGACTTCCATCGACGAGGTGCCGGTGTGGTTCACGCAGGCGAGGAAGGTGACGAGGTCGCCCACGTGTACGGGCTGGCGGAAGATGACGCGGTCCACCGACAGCGTGACGACATAGCGCCCGGCGTAGCGGCTGGCGCAGGCGTAGGCCACCTGGTCGAGCAGCTTGAGGATGTTGCCGCCGTGGACGTTGCCGGCGAAGTTGGCGGTGTCCGGCGTCATCAGCACCGTCATCGTCAGTTGGTGGGCGGGCAGGTCCATGGGCGTCCTCGATCGGTCAGGTGAAGCGGTGCAGCGTGGTGCTGCGCCACACGTCACCTGGCCTCAGCACCGTCGAGGGCCAATCCTCGCTGACGGCGTGATGCGGCGAATCAGGGTTGTGCTGGGTTTCCAGGCACAAACCGTCGCCTTGGCGGTAAACGCGGCCTTCGGGGCCGGCGAGGCTGCCGTCGAGGAAGTTGCCGGAATAGAACTGCAGGGCCGGCTCGCTGGTCAGCACGTCCATGCGGCGGCCGGAGTGCGGATCCTCCAGCGTCGCGGCGGGGCGCAGACCGTCGGCGCCCGGTTCGCCGTCGAGCAGCCAGTTGTGGTCATAGCCCTTGGCGCGCAGCAGCTGCGGATGGGCCTGGCGGATGCGCGCGACGATCGGCGTGGCCTCGCGGAAGTCGAAGGGCGTATCCGCCACGGCCGCGTGCCGCTGCGGGATGAGGTGCGCATCGACCTCACTGTAGCGGGACGCCGGGATGGTCAGGCGATGGCGCAGCACCGAGCCGTGGCCGGCGAGGTTGAAGTAGTCGTGGTGGGTCAGGTTGACGACGGTGGCGCGATCGGTCGTGGCTTCGTAGTCGATACGCCAGGCGTTTTCCGTCGCGCTCAACGAGTAGCGCACGCTGACCTGCAGCTCGCCGGGGAAGCCTTGCTCGCCGTGCGGACTGGTGTAGCTGAAGACCAGCGCCTGGGCCTCGCCAGGGAGCAGATCAGGGGGCTCGACAGGCACCGCCGTCCACAGCCGGTGACCGAAGCCCTCGGTGCCGCCGTGCAGGCAGTTGGGGCCGTCGTTGCGGCCCAGCGTGTGAATCTCGCCGTCCAGCTCGAAGCTCGCACCCGCGATGCGGTTGCCGTAGCGGCCGACGATGATGCCGAAGGACGGATTGCGGTGCACGTAGTCGTCCAGGTTGTCGAAACCCAGCACGACGTTGCCTGCGGCACCTTGCGCATCGGGCGTCCACAGACCGGTGACGATGCCGCCGAGGGTGATGGCGGTCAGCTTCAGACCGCGGCCGTTGTCCAGCGTGTATTCATGGACGACGCGGCCATCGGGAAGTCGCCCGTATTCGCGGCATTGCGTCGCGTTCATGCCCAGCCGCCGTCGACGATGAAGTCTTGCGCGGTGCACATCGCGCTGTCGTCTGCGGCCAGGAACAAGGCCATGCTGGCGATGTGCTGCGGCATCAGCGGCTCGTTGATGCACTGGCCCTTGGCGATCTCGACCTTGGTCTCTTCGGTGACCCAGAGCTTCAACTGCTTCTCGGTCATGACCCAGCCCGGCACCAGCGTGTTGACGCGGATCCTGTGCGGGCCGAAGTCGCGCGCCAGGCAGCGCGTCAGGCCCTGGGCTGCGGCCTTGCTGGCCGTGTACGCGGGCATGCCGCCCTGCTTGAGCATCCAGCTGATGGAGCCGAAGTTGATGATCGAGCCGCCGCCCGCCGCCTTCATGTCAGGCAGCACGGCCTGCGCGGTGAAGAACTGGTGCTTGATGTTGACGGCCACGCTGGCGTCCCAGAACTCGGGCGTCGTGTCTTCGACGGCGTGGCGCTTGTCGTTGGCGGCATTGTTCAGCAGCGCGGTGAAGGGCCCCACGCGTCCGCGCAGCGTGGCGATCGCGGTGCGCAGGGACTCGACGCTGGACAGGTCGGCCGCAACGAACTGCGGCGCATGGCGCGAGCCGGCGAGGCGGGCGGCCAGTGCCGCGCCTTCGTCGGCAGCCAGGTCGATGAAGCCCACCTTGGCGCCCTGTTCGGCAAAGGCCTCGACCAGCGTTTCACCAATGCCGGTGGCCCCGCCGGTGATCAACACACCCCGGTCCTGGAGGCTGGGGTAGCGGGCGTAAGAACTCATCAAACTGTCTCCTGCAATAGGCGGCCCGACTGCTTTGGCCAGGCCATGGCCTCATTATTAGTCATACTTTTTTGTTTTCAAAGCGCGTGATTTCCGGGTTTACCCCGATGATCTCGCTTAAATAGTCATACTTTAATGGCGACATGCCGGCGCACACAGCCGGCCGTGCGCAGCCCCAGGCGGCGCAACGCCATTCATCCCCACCCGAGACAAGGGACCGCATCATGAGCCAATCGGCAACCCGCCCCTATCGCGGCGTTTTCCCAGTCGTTCCGACCATCTTCCATGCCGACGGCAGCCTGGACGTGCCCGGCCAGCTGCGCTGCGTCGACTTCATGATCGACGCCGGCTCCACGGGCCTGTGCATCCTCGCCAACTTCTCCGAGCAGTTCGTGCTGTCGGACGCCGAACGCGAGACGCTGACCCGCGCCATCCTCGAGCACGTGGCCGGCCGCGTGCCCGTCATCGTCACGACGACGCATTACTCGACGCAGATCTGCATCGAGCGCAGCCAGCTCGCGCAAGCGCTCGGCGCGGCCATGGTCATGGTCATGCCGCCGTACCACGGCGCCACCTTCCGCGTGTCGGAAGGCCAGATCGAGAGCTTCTACCAGCGCCTGTCGGACGCGATCTCGATTCCGATCATGATCCAGGACGCCCCGGTGGCCGGCACGCCGCTGTCGGTGCCCTTCCTGGCACGCATGGCCAACACCATCGCCAACGTGAAGTACTTCAAGCTGGAGATGCCGCAGGCCGCGGCCAAGATGCGCGAGCTGATCCGTGTCGGCGGTGCGGCCATCGAAGGCCCCTGGGATGGCGAGGAGGCCATCACGCTGCTGGCCGACCTGGACGCCGGCGCCACCGGCGCGATGACGGGCGGCGGCTTTCCCGACGGCATCCGCAAGATCTTCGACGCCTTCCACGCCGGTGACCGCGAGGAAGCCGTCGTCCAGTACGGCCGCTGGCTGCCGCTGATCAACTACGAGAACCGCCAGGGCGGCATCCTGACCGCCAAGGCGTTGATGAAGGAAGGTGGCGTCATCCAGAGCGATGCGCCGCGCCACCCCTTCCCCGAAATGAGCCCCGAGACCCGCGCCGGGTTGCTGGACGCCGCCAAACGACTCGACCCACTGGTCCTTCGCTGGGGCAAGTAATGCGCGCGATGCGCGTGCTTTGGGCGCTGGTGGCGACGCTGGCGCTGTGCCTGGCCGTGCGGGTGGACGCGGTCGAGCCAGAGGCCGAACCCGGCGCCCACGACCCGACGCTGCTGATCCAGGGCGATCGCTGGTTCGTCTTCACGACGGGTCGCGGCCTGCAACGGCTGGAGTCCAGCGACGGCGGCAAGACATGGCGCCGCCTGGTGCCGGTGTTCGGCGAGACGCCCTCCTGGTGGGCTCAAGCCGTGCCCGAACACAAGGGTCTCGACGTCTGGGCGCCCAAGGTGTTCGAGCTCCGTGGCCGCGTGTGGGCGCTGTACTCCATCTCCAGCTTCGGCAAGAACCGCTCGGCCATCGGCCTGGCCAGCAGCGACAAGCCCGACGGCGACTGGCGCGACGAAGGCCTGGTCGTGCAGAGCGCGGCCACGGACAACTTCAACGCCATCGATCCCGATCTCTTCGTGGACAACGACGGCAAGCTGTGGCTGAGCTACGGCTCCTTCTGGGGCGGCATCCGCCTGACTGAGCTGAACGCCGACACGCTGCGCCCCACCGGCGAGACCCGGTTCATCGCCCGCCGCACGCAGGGCATCGAGGCGCCGACGATTGCGCGCCACGGCGACTGGGTCTACCTGTTCGCGTCCTACGACCTGTGCTGCAAAGGCGCCGAGAGCACCTACAACATCCGCGTGGGCCGCGCCCGCAGTGTCGAAGGCCCCTACGTCGACCGCGACGGCAAAGCCCTGCTGGACGCCGGCGCCACGCCGCTGCTGGCCGGCGGCGCGCGCTGGAAGGGCCCGGGCCACCAGGACGTCGTCGGCGACTGGCTGGTCCATCACGCCTACGACAGCGAACGCGGCGGCAAGCCGCACCTGCGCATCAAGCGCCTGAGCTGGACGGCCGACGGCTGGCCCGTGATTCCCCAAGAAGAATGAACCGGAGACACCCACCGTGGCTGGCCTGAAGCTGGAGAACGTCTGCAAGCGCTACGGCGCGGTGCAGGTCATCGAGAACCTGTCGCTGGACGTGGCCGAAGGCGAATTCGTCGTCTTCCTCGGCCCCTCGGGCTGCGGCAAGACCAGCCTGCTGCGCATGGTGGCGGGGCTGGAAGAGGTCAGTGGGGGGCGCATCCTGATCGGCGAGCGTGACGTCACCGTCGCCCCGCCGGGCCAGCGCAACCTGGCGATGGTGTTCCAGCACTACGCGCTCTACCCGCACATGAGCGTGCGCGAGAACCTCGCGTTCGGCCTGAAGAACATCGGCATCCCTTCTGAAGAGATCGCCAAGCGCATCACCGAGTCGGCCCGCATGCTGGAGCTGGACTCGCTGCTGGACCGCAAGCCGGGGCAGCTGTCCGGCGGCCAGCGCCAGCGCGTGGCCATCGGCCGCGCGGTGGTCAAGGAACCGGGCATCTTCCTGTTCGACGAGCCCTTGTCCAACCTCGATGCCGCGCTGCGTGGCCGCACGCGGCTGGAGCTGGCGCAGCTGCACCAGCGCCTGGGCGCGACGATGGTGTTCGTCACGCACGACCAGATCGAGGCGATGACGCTGGCCACGCGCATCGTCGTCATGAAGGGCGGCGCCATCGAGCAGGTGGCCACGCCAGCGGAGCTGTACCGCCGCCCGGCGACGCGGTTCGTGGCGAGCTTCATCGGCACGCCGGGGATGGGTTTTGTGCCGGTGACACGCGCGGCGGATGACCGTGGGCGTGCGGCCGTCACGGTGCCCGGCGGGCATTCCGTGACGACGCGGGTTTCGGTTGATGGCCTGGCGTCGGAGGGGTTGGTGCTGGGCGTGAGGCCGGAGAACCTTCGTGTTGCCGAGCAGGGGCCGCTGCGGGGTCGGGTCGAGCTGGTGGAGTTTTTAGGTGAGCGAACCTTGGCGCACTTGAAGCTGGAGGGCGGCACGCCGTTGATCGTGACGGTCCCGGCGGGGGTTTCGCCGCGGCTCGGTTCGCATGTTGAGGTGAGTGTGGATGTGGCGGAGGCGCATCTGTTCGATGGCGACGGTCGCGCACACCATGCGCAGGAGGCGTTGTCGTGAGAGCGGCTTGGTGGCGAGGCCCATGCCGGGATTTCGCCCCGGCGGGCGACCTTCTTTTTGAGCGACCAAAAAGAAGGCAAAAAGTCGCCCCTGTTCCGTCGCCCGTCGCTGCGCTCGGGGTTCCCTGCGATGCTCGAACGGCGACGCTCGCGCAGAACTCCCTTCGCTACGCTGCGGTCAAACAGCTGCGCGAAGTCAGTCCACGAAGCGTGCTGCGCACGCGCCTCGCCGTTCTGCGCTTCTCGGCTCCTCCAAAGGGGGGTGATGGAACAGCCGCAACAGCCAATAGCCAAACCCCAAAGCCGTCCGGTGGACGTATTTCGTATGCCCCCTTTAGCGCCGCCGAGCAGCGCAAGGCTTTGAGGGCGTGCGCGCAGCGCACTTCGACAACTGACTCCGCGCAACTGTTTGAGCAGAGCGTAGCGGCGCGAGTTTTGCGCGGGCCCTCAAAGTCTGAGCAGCGCAGGGCACCCGAAGCGAAGCGAAGGGCGGTGCGGTCGGGGGGAGCTCTTTGCCTACTTTCTGGCGGCCCAGAAAATAGGTCGCCCGCCGGGGCGAAATCCCGGCACCACTCTCGGCAGCAAGCAGGAGGTGCACAGACATGAGCACCGCCCCTACCGTCGGCCTGCGCGCCTCCCGCTCCGCCTACGCCCTCTTCGTCCTTCCCTTCGTCGCGCTCTACGCACTGCTGCTGCTCTGGCCGCTCGCCAAAGGCATCTGGATCAGCTTCCACGACCATGACCTGCTGTCCGACGACAGCTTCTGGGTCGGCCTGGCCAACTACCAGGAACTGTGGGGCGACGAGGTCTTTCACCAGGTCGTCTGGAACACCCTCCGCTTCGTGCTCATCAGCACGCCCATCTTCGTCATCCTGTCGCTGATGCTCGCCCTGGCCCTCAACCGCCAAGGCAAGCTCGCCACCTTCCTGCGCGCCACCTTCTTCTGCGCGTCCGTCTTCTCGGTCACGCTGATCACGCTGGTCTGGAAGCTCGCGCTGATGCCCGAACGCGGCCTGATCGCCCAGTTCTTCGCGGCGCTGGGCTTGCCCGAGCTGCCGCTGCTGACCAGCGACAACCTGGCGCTGCTGACCGTGGCACTGGTGACCGTGTGGTGGATCATTGGCCTGCCGATGATCATGTTCCTGTCGGCGCTTCAGCAGATTCCCGGCGACATCTACGAGGCAGCCGCGCTCGACAACACGCCGCGCTGGCGCGTGCTGACGCACATCACGCTGCCCAGCCTCAAGCGCGCCATCATCCTCGTCGCGCTGATCGAGGTGATCCGCCAGTTCCAGGTCTTCCCGCAGATCATGCTGATGACCAACGGCGGGCCCAACAACACGACGCGCTCGGTCGTGCAGTTCATCTATGAGCAGGCCTTCATGCAGCTGTCACTGGGCTACGCCACGGCGGCGTCGCAGGTGTTGCTGGCCATCATGCTCGTCGGCGTTTCAACGCAGCTCTGGCTCGAACGCGACACGGGAGGTCGGAAATGAATCCACTGCTTCGCCGCGGCTGGTTCGACCGCGCCGTGATGGCAGCACTGACGCTGCTGGCCCTCGTCTGGATGGCGCCGCTGCTGTGGGTGCTGGCGCTGTCGTTCAAGCCCAACGAATTCCTGCTGACGCGCACGGACGTCTTCCTCGCGCCGCCCTACACGCTGGCCAACTACCTGGACATCCTGCAGACCTCGCAGGTGTTCCGCTGGCTGGGCAACAGTGCCCTCGTCGCGGCGCTGCAGACCATCGGCGTGCTGGTGCTGTCGTCGCTGGCGGGCTATGGCTTTGCGCGCTGCGAGTTCCCGGGCCGCAAGATCCTGTTCGCCGTCGTCATGTTCGGCCTGGCCGTGCCGGCGCAGTCGGTGTTCATTCCGCTGCACCGCCTGTTCTCGGAGTGGAACCTGCAGAACACCATCGCGGGGCTGACGCTGCCGGGCCTGGCCGCGCCCTTCGGCGTCTACCTGATGACGCAGTACTTCAAGGCCATCCCGACGGAGCTGGAAGAGGCCGCGCTGCTGGACAACGCCTCGCGCTTCAAGACCTTCCTGCGCATCATCCTGCCGCTGAGCCTGCCGGCACAGGCGACGCTGGGCATCTTCACCTTCCTGGCCTGCTGGAACGACTACCTGTGGCCGCTGGTCATCGCGACGCAGCCGGACATGTACACGCTGACGCGCGGCCTGGCCTCCACGCAGACCAACTTCGCTCAGTCGGAAGGTTTGGGCTTCCTGATGGCGCAGGCCGTGTTCGCCGGCATGCCGGCTCTGATGCTGTACCTCTTCTTCCAGCGCCACCTCGTCACCGCGGTGGCCGGCACGGGCAAGTCATGAAGCGCCTGTTGATCTGTCTGTCCACCGCCGCGCTGCTCGTCGCCTGCGGCGCGGGCAAGGACACCTCGGGCAAGACCGAGATCACGCTGATGCGCTTCTTCGGCAGCTGCGAGGCGCAGTACGGCCAGGTCGTGAAGACGTCCGAAGGCGTCGGCGAATGCGGCATCGTCACCGCGCTGGTCAACGAGTTCAACGCCACCAACACTGACGGCATCGTCGTCAAGACGCAGATCGGCGAATGGGGCCCCTACTACGACCAGCTCACGGCGCGCCTCGTCGCCAAGGACATCCCGACCGTCGCCGTCATGCATGAGTCGGCCTTGGGCGACTATGTGCGCCGCAAGCTGGTGCTGCCGCTGGACGAGGACTTCAAGCGCGTCGGCGTGCCGGTGGACGACTTCACCGAACATGCGCGCCGCGGCACCTCGTTCAACGGCCAGACCTACGCGCTGCCCTTCGACACCTGGGCCTGGCTGTGGCATATCAACACCGGGCTGATGAAGCAGGCGGGGCTCACGGGCGCCGACGGCCAGCCGGCGCTGCCGCGCTCGCCCGACGAGCTGCTGGCGCAGGCGCGGCAGTTCAAACAGAAGACCGGCAAACCCTACTTCGCCTGGGCCGTGGCCAATGAGACGGCCGCGAACGACCGCACCTTCCTGACGCTGGTTGCGCAGCAGAACGCGCAGCTGTTCTCCGCCGATGGCAAGACCATCAACATGCACCAGCCGGCCGTCGTCAACGCGCTGACGCTGATGCAGACGCTGTACCGCGAAGGCCATGTGCGGCCCAACCTCGACTACGCCGCCGCGAACCAGGCCTTCCTGAACGGCGAGGCCGGGGTCGTCGTCGTCGGCACCTGGACCATCGACCAGTTCCTGCGCGAGTCGCAAAAGCCCGAGTCCAAGCTCAAGGGCGCCTACACGGTGAAGCCCTTCCCGCAGCTCTACGAGAAACCCGCCGTGTTCGCCGACGGCCATTCGTGGGCGCTGTTCAAGGGCGGCGCCCAGGACGCCAAGGCGCATGAGGCGGCGTCCAAGTTCCTGAAGTTCGTCTGGGATCACAGCGCCGAGTGGTCGCGCACCGGCCACCTGCCCGTGAGCAAGACCGTGGCGCAAAGCGAGTCTTTTCGCGCGCTGCCGCTGCGCGCGGCGCTGACCGAGATCACGCAGACCGGCGTCGGCATGCCGGGCAACGTGCCGACGCAGCGCGGCATCGAACTGCTGATCGGCGAGGACGTGGCCAACGTGATGATCTCGGGCAAACCGGTCGCCGAGGTGCAGGCCAGCGTCGAGAAACGCGTCAACAAGGCGTTAAAAAAGGCAAGACGATGACCTTTGAAGCCTCACTGATCGTCGACCGCGACTTCGACCTCGCGCCGCTGGACCGCCGACTCTTCGGCGTCTTCGTCGAGCACCTGGGCAGCTGCGTCTACAACGGCATCCACGAGCCGGGCCATCCCACCGCCGACGAGCATGGCTTTCGCGGCGACGTGGCCGAGTTGACCAAGGAGCTGGGCGCCACCATCGTGCGCTACCCCGGCGGCAACTTCATGTCGGGCTACAACTGGGAGGATGGCGTCGGCCCCAAGGACCAGCGCCCGCGCCGGCTGGACCTGGCGTGGTTCTCGACCGAGACCAACCAGGTCGGCACGCACGAGTTCATGGCCTGGTGCCGCAAGGTCGGCATAGCGCCCATGTTCGGCGTCAACCTCGGCACGCGCGGGCCGGACGAGGCGCGGCACTACCTCGAGTACTGCAACCACCCGGGCGGCACGGCGCTGTCGGACCTGCGCCGCAGCCACGGTGCAGAGGAACCACTGGGCATCAAGTTCTGGTGCCTGGGCAACGAGATGGACGGCCCCTGGCAGATCTGCCAGAAGACGCCGGACGAGTACGGCCGCATCGCCAAGGAGACCGCCAAGCTGATGCGCTGGGTCGACCCGACGATCGAGCTGGCCGCCTGCGGCTCGTCGGCCTACGACATGCCGACCTACGGCGTCTGGGAAGACCGCGTGTTGGAGCACTGCTTCGAGTTCGTCGACTACCTGTCGCTGCACAGCTACTTCGTGAAGCCTGCGAGCGACACCAGCACCGAGAGCTTCTTCGCGCAGATCGAGACGAACGCGCGCTACATCGAGGACACCGTCGCGATTGCAGATTCGGTCGCCACGCGCAAGCGGTCGACGAAGCGCCTGAAGCTTTCCTTCGACGAGTGGAACGTCTGGTACCGCGCCCGCCACGGCGAGCATCTGAAGCAAGCGGGCTGGCCCGAGGCGCCGCGGCTGCTGGAAGAGGTCTACACGGCCGAGGACGCACTGCTCATCGGCGGCATGCTGACGATGTTCATGAACCATGCCGACCGGCTCAAGGTCGCCTGCATGGCGCAGCTGTGCAACGTCATCGCGCCCATCATGACCGAGCCGGGCGGCACCGCCTGGCGGCAGACGATCTTCCATCCGTTCGCGCAGGCCGCCCGCTGGGCCCATGGCGATGTGCTGCGTTCGGTCGTCAAGGCGCCTGGCTACGCCAACGCCAGGCACGGCGAGCTGCCCTACCTGTGCGCCAGCGTCGTCGATGACGCGGCGACGGGACAGACCGCCGTCTTTCTGCTCAACCGCAGCCTCACCGACGAGATGGACCTGTCCATCTCGCTGCGAGGCCTGGGCAGCGGGCGTGAAATCGTGCTGGCCGAGCAGCTGCATTCCGCGGACCTGCATGCCACCAACACCGCCGACGCGCCCAACCGCGTCGCGCCTGAGCCGCTTGCCGGCATAGCGATCGATGGCGAGCAACTGCGTGTGACGCTCAAGCCTGCCTCCTGGAACGTCATCGTCACGAAGGCCGTCCGCGCATGAACGCAAGCTGGAACAACCCCGTCGTCGAGCAACGCGCCGACCCGCACCTGAGCCGAGTCGACGGCCGCTACTGGTTCACCGCGTCCGTGCCCAGCTACGACGCCATCGAGCTGCGCAGCGCCGACAGCATCGCCGGGCTGTCGACCGCATCCACGAAGGTGATCTGGCGCGCGCACGACAGCGGCCCGGCGAGCTTCCACGTGTGGGCGCCCGAGCTGCACCGCATCGACGGCCGCTGGTTCGTCTACTTCGCCGCCAGCGAACGCGACGACATCTGGAAGCTGCGCATGTACGTGCTGGAGTGCGAGGGCGACGAGCCGATGCGCGACCCCTGGCTGGAACGCGGCCAGATCGTCACGCCCGAGGAAGGCTTTTCGCTGGACGCAACGCCGTTCGAGCACCGGGGCAGGCGCTACCTCTGCTGGGCGCAGAAGAGCCCGCCCACCGAGAGCAACCTCTACCTCGCCGAACTCGCCAACCCGTGGACGCTGGCGAGCGCGCCGGTCGTCATCACACGCCCGGAGTTGCCCTGGGAGCGCATCGGCTTCTGCGTCAACGAGGGCCCCGCACTGCTCAAGCGCAACGGCCGCCTCTTCATCGCCTACTCGGCCGCGGCGACCGACGCCAATTACTGCATGGGCCTGCTTTGGGCCGACGAGAACGCCGACCTGCTGGACCCGAAGCACTGGCACAAGTCGAAGACACCGGTGTTCAAGACCGATGAATCGGCAAGCCAGTTCGGCCCCGGCCACAACAGCTTCGCGACGACGCCGGACGGCCAGACCGACCTGCTGGTCTATCACGCCCGCAACTACCGCGACATCATCGGCGACCCGCTCAACGACCCCAACCGCCATGCGCGCGTGCAGGCCTTTGGCTGGCGCGCTGACGGCTTCCCCGA